>JAESRR010000174.1 GCA_016764535.1 Cohaesibacteraceae bacterium
AAGAATTAAAAGAGATCATAAATATTACAGTCATTTCTTTGAAAAACAAATCAATAATTCAATTATACATGAATCAAACTTAATAGGATTAAAATGATGAATAATAATATCTTTTTTGCGTTGACTGCCCTCGTCTTCTTCATTGTTGGAAGTTCCCTTGCCATCGCCGGTTCAACGAAACCGAAAAGCCAGCATACCCATGAAATGCATCATGCTACAAAAACCAATCAAATCATCATCAAGGCTCCATGGACACGAGCCACTCCCGGAGCTTCCAAATCTGCAGGAGGTTTCCTGATACTCGAAAACGTCGGCAATCTGGCCGATAAGCTTGTCCATTTGACATCACCCGCCGCCGCCAAAGTTGAAATTCATACCATGAATGTAACTGATGGTGTGATGCGCATGCGAAGAATCAAAGACGGCATTACCATCAACCCTGGTGAAATTGTCGAACTTAAACCCGGTTCCCTGCATATAATGTTTATGGGTCTGACAAAAAAATTCGTAACGGGAGAGAACGTCCTGGTTACGTTGACGTTTAAAAAATCAGGAGAAGTCACCGTCATGCTGCCCATCATGGCCATGGGCACAAAAGCGCATCACCATTCTCACATGAAGAAAAAGAAATCAAAATGAACATCAAGACAATTCGAATGATCATGTGGGCGACAATTGCCGTCCTAATCGCCGGCGTGGGTCTCACAACTTTTGGCGGGTTTCAAAACACGCCGGGTTCAAATCGTTTGGGGACAGGACTTGCAACAATTGGCGGTCCATTCACACTGATAAATACCAAAGGCGAAACCGTTACTCAGGATGATTTTAACAACAAACCACTGGTGGTTTTTTTTGGGTATACTTTTTGTCCGGAAGTCTGCCCCACAACCCTGTTTGACATGAGCCAATGGATTGAAGCCCTGGGAGACAATGCCGACAAACTCCATTTTGCATTAATCACAGTTGACCCGGAGCGAGATACACCCGAAGTACTCGCCGAATATACGTCCGATTTTGCAGATGGCAAAATTCATGGACTTGGCGGTTCGAAAGAACAAATTCAGGCCGTTATCAAGGCATACCGTGTTTATGTTMGAAAAGTCAGYGAAGAYGGTGCKGCAGATGAYGAYTACATCATGGATCATACRWCRACRATTTACCTGATGAAAAAGGGTGGTGCTTTCCACGGAACAATTGCCTATCAGGAGAACACCAATACTGCAGTAGAAAAACTTCTAAGGCTGGCCGGTATCAAATAAATTCGATTTGCGCTATTCTGATCGGGAGTTGCTTCATACAGCTTTCCGCTCCCGATCAGGACAGAAGATGATTACGATACCATACAGAATTGCCATCGCATCGCTTGGACTGGGCACACTGGCACTCTCTCTGGGATTATGGACACATTACGGAACAGTAGTTTTTTTTGACGCAATTGCTGCGGGATTTGCAGCCTGTTTTTAGCATCAGGCTRCCTACAAATACTTCCAGTCATTAACCGGTGGCAGTAAACCGGGCATTACGACTTCGATAATTGCGTTACTCGCTCACCCGTGGACTTGATTTGACCGGCAAGACTGTCTATTGCCTGCATTATTGAAAGCAGGCCCACTTTGACCAAAAAATCGAGACTTGATCAGGCTCTACTGGAGCGCCGCCTCATGCCTTCCAGAGCCAGGGCACGAGACGCTGTAAAACGCGGCACCGTGTTGGTAAATGGTGTTCCTGCGCGCAAGGCAAGCCAAACTATTTTCTCAACTGATGAACTTATCCTCGAAGATCCTGCGTCCCGATATGTATCACGCGCAGCACTTAAGCTCGTGGCCGGGCTCGATCATTTTGGTTTTCCGGTGAAAGACAAACATGTCCTTGATCTTGGTGCATCAACGGGCGGTTTTTGCCAGGTTCTGCTTGAACGACATGCCGCCGGAGTTTGTGGTATTGATGTCGGTCATGGGCAACTCGATAAACATCTGGTCGGGCATCCTCGCCTGACATACCTTGAAGGTATCAACGCACGCGCGCTCCGCGCTGATCAAATACCATTTATTCCTGACGCTATTGTGACAGACGTCAGTTTTATATCCCTGCGACTGGCTCTTCCACCTGCGTTAACAATGATAAAACCGGGAGGCTGGGGAATCTTCCTTATTAAACCGCAATTTGAGGTCGGTAAGGAAAATATTGGTGGGGGAGGACTTGTACGTGACGCGGGACTGGGCCACACAACCGCTAAAAATATAGCCATCTGGATTGAATCTCAACCAGGATGGAAAATCTGTGATTTATTGCCATGCCCACTAACCGGTGGCGATGGCAATCAGGAATATCTTTTAGGAGCTCAATTTCATGGCAGTACATGAAATCACAATTTCAGGTGTCGGACACAAAGGCGATGGTTTGACAGAAATTGAAGGAAATCCTGTTTATGTTCCTTTTGCAACATCGGGTGACCGTCTGAGAGTTGAACTGGAAGGCTCGCGCGCCAGAATAGTCGACATACTGGAGCCTGGACCCGATCGTGCCACACCAATCTGTAAACACTTTGGCATTTGTGGTGGCTGTCAGCTCCAGCACATGTCTCCAGAAGCGAACGCTATCTGGAAAGCAGATCAGGTAAAAACAGCATTTATGGCACGCGGCATTGAATGTTCACCGGTGCCACCCAAATGCCCTGAACCGGGATCACGCAGGCGCGCAGTTTTCAGCGCAAAAATCGAATTGGGCAAATTAAGGTTTGGCTACTTTGAACGAGGTAGCCATTCTTTAATATCAATTTCAGAATGCCCGGTGCTTCATCCTGATATTACATCCCGTTTCAAGGGACTGCGTGATTTAAGCACTCAGCTGATTAAATCCAGCAAACCTGGAAAAGGCAAAGCTGCTCGGATGTCCGTTTTGGTAACCAGGGCAGGACTTGATGTGGCTGTTGATCTTGTTCCAGACGTGATAAACAATGGACCGGCATATCTACGTCTTATGGAGATCGTTACTGCRCTTGATCTTGCCCGACTGACGGTAAACGATGAAGTCGTTGTTGAAACACGCTCCCCGGTTCTTGTGTTTGGCAAAGCGATCGTCGTTCCACCTCCTGGTGGTTTCGTACAGGCCGATGCAACCATAGAAGAACAAATGGCCGAAATTATTCTCAATCACATCGGAAAGGCAAAAAAAGTAGTCGACCTGTTTGCTGGATCGGGAACTTTTTCCTTACGGCTAGCCGAAAAATATCAGGTTTGGGCTCTTGAAGGACACGCATCTTCCATTGCCGCTCTTGATCGTGCATGGCGTCAATGCCCCACCCTCARAACCATGAAGATCGAGCGCCGCGATCTCTTCAGACGGCCGGTAATGCCCGCCGAACTSAAAAAATACGATGCAGTCGTATTCGATCCTCCSCGGGTCGGAGCTTCAGAACAGGCCRCATTCCTTGCCAAATCGACAGTTAAGAAAGTTATTGCTGTGTCCTGCAATCCAGCGACACTCGCGCGAGATGCCCGAATTCTGATTGATGGTGGATATCGRATGAACTCACTGAMACCATTTGATCAGTTCCTGTTTTCACCGCACATTGAATGCGTTGCGACCTTCACAAGAACATAAAAAATGCCGGTCTTGATTAAAGACCGGCATCCATTATTCATTCATTTTGCCTGAGCTCTAGCCATCAAGGAAGCTGCGCAATTTCCGCGAGCGACTTGGGTGCTTCAGTTTTCTCAATGCCTTGGCTTCAATCTGACGAATTCGTTCACGTGTAACCGAGAACTGTTGTCCGACTTCTTCCAGAGTATGATCGGTATTCATACCAATTCCGAATCTCATACGCAGAACCCGCTCTTCACGAGGTGTCAGGGATGCGAGAACCCGTGTTGTGGTTTCCCTTAAATTCGCCTGTATGGCAGCATCAATAGGGAGAATCGCATTCTTGTCTTCAATGAAATCACCAAGATGAGAATCCTCTTCGTCACCGATTGGTGTTTCAAGAGAAATTGGTTCCTTGGCAATTTTGAGAACTTTACGAACTTTTTCCAAAGGCATCTGAAGTTTTTCAGACAACTCCTCCGGTGTTGGTTCGCGACCAATTTCATGAAGCATCTGCCGGGACGTACGCACAATTTTGTTGATCGTTTCGATCATATGCACCGGAATTCGAATTGTACGCGCCTGATCGGCAATTGACCGGGTAATTGCCTGCCTGATCCACCATGTGGCATATGTCGAAAATTTATACCCACGACGATATTCGAATTTATCAACTGCCTTCATCAGGCCGATATTGCCTTCCTGGATGAGATCCAGGAACTGAAGACCACGATTGGTATATTTTTTGGCGATTGAGATTACCAACCGAAGATTGGCTTCGACCATTTCCTTTTTAGCCTGCCGTGCCTCACGCTCACCTTTTTGAACAGAATGAACAATTCTACGGAATTCAGCAATTTCAAGGCCAGTCGCCATGGCCATGTGCTGAATTTCCTCACGCAGCTCATTCACTCGATCCTTGTCGCGGCCAACAAAATCTTTCCAGCCCCGTGTACCAAGACTGGCAACTTTGAGAACCCAGTTTGGATCCAGTTCCGACCCCTGGTAATGTTTCAGGAAATCGTCCCTCGCAACACCATAGGATTCCGCCAACCGAAGCAAACGACCTTCAAGACCGACGAGGCTCTTATTAATCTCGTACAAATGCGCCACAAGCGCATCAATACGATTTTGATTCAGAGCGAGAGATTTTACAAAGCCAACGATGTCTTCTTTTAATTTTTTATGACGCCGTTCCTGACTGGGAGACAATGATTTATTTTGAAGCTTGTTCTCAACCAGTTGATCCTGAAGTCGACGTAATTTTTTGTATTCGTCGGCAATCTGGTCAAATATCTCCAGAACCTGAGGCTTGAGCTCTGCTTCCATAGCAGCAAGAGACATGGAATTTTCCATATCATCTTCGTCATCATCATCGTCGTCATCGTTCTCGTTTTCGCTGGCCTTTTCAGCTTCTTCTTTTTTCTCTTTTTCTTTCTCTTCTTCGGATTTTTCCTGATTTTCAGAAGGAGCTGTCGCATCGTGCTGCTTGGCATCTGGACCGGCAAACGTTGCTTCAAGATCAATAATATCCCGAAGCAAAATACTGCCTTCGTTGAGTTCATCACGCCAGATAATAATTGCCTGAAATGAAAGCGGACTTTCACACAAACCGGCAATCATTGCCTCACGACCGGCTTCGATGCGTTTGGCAATCGCGATTTCACCTTCACGCGAAAGCAATTCCACCGAACCCATTTCCCGCAAATACATCCGGACAGGATCATCGGTTCTGTCTGTAGGCTCTTTGGTTGTGGTCGTTTTGGTAACTGCAGTTGTGGTTGTTTCAACCAGATCACCGCCTGCAGCCGTGGCAGTTTGATCTTCCTGCTCGTCTTCCTCGACAACGTTAATACCCATCTCGGAGAGCATGGACATTGTATCTTCGATTTGCTCGGAGGAAACCTTGTCGGAAGGCAGTACTTCGTTCAATTGTTCATATGTTACAAAACCGCGCTTCTTGGCCTCTTTGATCATCCGCTTTACAGCGGCATCAGTCAGATCCAACAAGGGCCGATCTTGCGTAGTCTCAGATGCTTCGCGTTTTTGTTCGTTCTGCGTCGCTTTCGCTGCCATTCTATAACTCCGCGAGAGCCGGGATCGCGCCAAACATTGTCGCGCCCGGCAAAAACCAGGGACTGGACGTTAGATAACGCCTCGGTCTTAAGCGTGCCTTAACCTTCACAATTTGCTTTTACTTTCAGACGTTTGAATTTTTTTGAAAAAGTAAAAACAAACCAAAAGATGGTTCCACTTCATGAATATGATTATCGACGGAAATTGTTGATTTCATCGCTATTTTCAATAAAAAAGCGCTCACGGTCCGTCCGAAGAAGCATATTTAGCGTAGCGAATCATTTCTGCAAGAAAAAAACAGGAAAAACTTCGAATTTAGCTTGCCAGCAGCAATTAAATCTGGATTCACGTCAATTCAGCTCTTCAAAGTCGGTCTGCTGTCGCTTTTTTAGGATTAAGTCTGGATTTCCGAATCACTTTCGCTTCTTCTGCCAAATCCTGGTCATGGCGGGCAACTTCTTCACGGCGTCTGTTCGCTTCATTTGTCAGATACATAACGCGTTCCGCAATTTCATCTGAAAACGCTATCATGGACGCATCCAGCTCGGTTTTCAGATGAACCTCGATTTCTCTCAGCTCCAGCATATCGATAAAATTTCGAATACAGGCCTGAACATAAGTCGCGGGCGGATTGTCCGCTATAATTTTGAAATTGTGACGCAAACGATTTCCACGGATCGAAAGATCGTCGCCGATTGAATTACCGTATATCTGTTTGAGTAATTCAAGATGTCCTGATCCGATTTCAGTTGTGATATCGGTCCGTTCGTCAAGATCTGTCTGTCCGGTTATTGCCCGACAAATTTCGTCTTTCAATGCATCTAGAGCGCTTGAAGATAATCTTAGTCGTGAAAGCCGGTCTATCTGTGCGTCCATCAATTGGGGATAATGTACACCAAGGCCAAGTATAATATGTTCGATGGCAGTCGAACTCCCCGGGGGAGGAGCAATTGCAACTGACGGTACAGCTGCACCTTTTGATTTTTTTCGACCGTTTCTTTCGCTGGACCAAAACAATTCATTCAACCGGGAGCGAAATGACACTTTGTAGCGATTGGCAACACGCTGATCGGTCATTCCCTTAAACAGTTCATCAAACCTGGCTTCCAGAGCCGCTTTTCTCTCGGGGGTGTTAACTTCCAGAAGTTCTGTTTCTTTTTGCCAAAGCAGATCGGACAAAGGTATCGCTCGATCCAGCTCCTTACGCATGGCAGGGGCTCCGCCACGCACAATCAGATCATCCGGATCTTCACCTTCAGCCAACCGGACAATATTAAAAGAATAACCAGCCTTTAGCAGCGGGAGGATTCGCTCCAGAGCGCGGTAGGAGGCCTGCTTGCCCGCGCGATCTCCGTCGAAACACAGTATCGGTTCCTGACAAAGACGCCACAGGCGTGTAATTTGAATTTCGGTAAATGCGGTACCCAGTGTAGCGACAACATGTTGAAACCCGGCCTGAAACAACGCAATGGCATCCATATAGCCTTCAACAACAATCATTTCACCGGTTTCATATGCGGCCTGGCGTGACCTATGTGCATTGAACAAAATATTTCCTTTATGAAATAATTTTGTTTCCGGGGAATTGAGATATTTTGGCTTTCCTTCTGGATCAAGAGAACGCCCGCCGAAAGCAACAATACGGCCTCGATCATCATGAATCGGTATCATCAGACGATTTCTAAATCTGTCGTAAGTTGCCCGACCATCTTCCGGCTTTATAATCAGCCCTGTCTCCAGCAATGCACTTTCCTCAATCCCCATACTCATCAAGGCGGATTTTAAGCCATCACGTCGGTTGGGAGAAAAACCAAACCGGAATTCCTGAAGTGTATCATCACTTAATTGTCGTGAGCGCGCATATCGCAACGCATCCCCGTGAACAGGATTTCTTAGACTGTTGTCAAAATATCGGGCGGCAGCTTCCATCACATCAAACAGTGATCGTTTTTCCTGCTCGCGCTTCGCCTCTTGAACATCAACAACGGGCATCGCCAATCCGGCATCACTGGCAAGCTTTTCAACAGCCTCGGGAAACGCCAATCCTTCGGTGTCCATCAGAAATTTGAATATATCGCCATGCTGACCACTTGAAAAACAATGGTAAAATCGTTTTTGATCATTCACGTAAAAGGAAGGTGTTTTTTCCTTGTTAAAGGGTGAAAGACCCACCCATTCACGCCCCTGTCGACGCAATTTTACCCGTCGTCCGACCAAATCGGAAATCGGAACACGCTCTCGAATTTCATCAAGAAAGTCCTGTGAAAATCGCATAAGTGATCCTGCCCCTCAATTTCACAATCAGCCCGGCATGAGATGCAGGCAGGAAACGATCAAACCAATCGAAGCTATGCCAATTGCAACAAAACGGATCACACTCCGGTTTTGTCTGTTCGCTGGTACGTTTCTAGTTTGCCAGAATGCCTTTTACAACAACACTGGCTCTTCCGAAATCCATCTGGCCTGGATAATTGGCCTTCAGTATCGCCATCGCCTTGCCCATATCACGAAGGCCGGAACCTCCCACTTCCACACATGCGTGACTGCAGGCATCCCGAACTTCATCTTCAGACATTTGACGCGGTAAAAATTCGCGAATTATCTCAATTTCTTCCCGTTCCTGTTCACAAAGTTCCAGTCTGCCTGCTTCTTCGTAAATGCGAGAGGAATCTTCGCGTTGTTTGATCATTTTGGACAAAATCTGAAGAATGTCTTCATCGCTTGATGGATCGGTACCACGTGTTCTCGCTGCAATGTCGCGATCCTTGATAGCCGCCTGAACCAGTCGCAATGTGCTGGTCCGTCTTTTGTTGCGGCTTTTCATCGCGACTTTAAGTGCTTCAAAAATAATTTCACGCATGAATTCACCTCAAACAATCAAAGCCTGCCTCCCGTAACTATCAGCATCACGAGAGTATCAAAATTGAACTTTCCAGGAGCGGAGAGTGATACTCACTTGTTCACTGGACGTCAACAACCAGTAAAAAAACTCTGTATTATTCACAAGATACTGTTTTTAATGACAAAATCTAGTTCAGCTCTTCCATTGACCTCAGCTCGACTTTGTCTTAAATATGCGCGACTGAAATAGTATTTCTGTCATCAGGACGGAAAACCGGACAAGTTTACCTGCGTGCAGGGTATACCACACTTGGCCAATTCGTTAACAAAAGTTTAATTACCGCATATAAGGACGTAAGACCATGGGTCAAACACCAGGCTGGAACTTGCAGAAAACGACAGCCCGTCTTGTTCTTGCTGACGGCACGATTATTGAAGGTACCGGGATTGGGGCCACCGGATCCGTCGCCGGAGAAGTTTGCTTCAATACGGCAATCACCGGATACCAGGAAATATTGACCGATCCGTCCTATGCGGGGCAGATTGTGACATTTACGTTCCCTCACATTGGAAATGTAGGAACCAATGAAGATGATTTGGAAACCATCGACCCGGCGTCCACTTCGGGCGTCAGGGGCTGTGTTCTTAAAATTGATATCACCGATCCAGCCAATTACCGCGCAAGTCGGCATCTTGATGCATGGTTAAAGGCGCGCGGCATCATCGGCATAACCGGTCTTGATACCCGAGCTCTCACCAGTGTAATCCGCACCAACGGCATGCCCAATGCTGTTATTGCGCATATGCCCGATGGGGAATTTGATCCAGGTTCTCTTAAACAGGAAGCGGCGTCCTGGAGCGGCCTTGAAGGCACAGACCTGGCGAAAGAAGTTACAACAAAAAAAAGTTTCTCCTGGGATGAAACCACCTGGGTTTGGAACAAGGGGTTTGGCAAAAAGGACGAGATGCCTTTCCATGTTGTCGCAATTGATTTTGGCATCAAACGTAACATATTGCGCCTGTTGGCAGATCAGGGCTGCAAGGTTACTGTGCTACCTGCGTCCGCAACTTCTGACGAGGTAAAAGCTCTCAATCCTGACGGTATATTTCTTTCAAATGGCCCTGGAGATCCGGCTGCAACCGGCAAATACGCTGTTCCCGCGATAAAAGGCATGCTGGAGCTCGACATACCGGTTTTTGGCATATGTCTTGGCCATCAGATATTATCCCTGGCTCTTGGCGCAAAAACCAAAAAGATGCACCAGGGCCATCATGGTGCCAATCATCCCGTTAGGGACCACACGACCGGTAAGGTTGAGATCACCTCAATGAACCATGGTTTCACTGTAGACAGGGAGACACTTCCTTCAGATGTGGAAGAAACCCATGTTTCACTCTTTGATGATTCAAACTGCGGTATCAGGCTAAAAAGCAAACCTGTATTTTCGGTTCAATATCATCCCGAAGCTTCCCCCGGGCCACAAGACAGCCATTATTTGTTTAAACGTTTTGTGAACATGATGCGGGATGCAAAAGGTATCGAAACGGTACCGGAGCGTCTGTAAATTTGTAGTATTGATCCAAACATTAAAGCCGGGACAAATCGTCCCGGTTTATTTTTTTCCAGCAAATAACATCTTTGGTCACCTGACTTCAAAAAAGACCACACCGACTTCCCGTTAATAGCCCCAAACTATTGCGCACCCATCTACCCCAGCACCACCATATTCATCAGACGTCCAGGCAACAGTGTAAAGACGCCAGGAACAAGCAGTCCCCAAAACCATGTCAAACGCATTGCTGACCGATGCTCACTGATATGCCCGCTGCGTGCGGCGTGCAAAGCAGCTAGAACACCAAATGGGCTGAGAAAACTCAGAATATGGATCAAGCTGAATCCCGCGAACATATTAATGGAATGAATTCCAAATGAGCTCAAAGCGGTGATCAACATGGCGGTCACCCAAATATATCCAATTGATTTGTGAAATATTGTGCCTTTTTTCAGCAGCAGCGATACTGCGCCAAGGATTGTGGCAACAACCGCGCAAACGATATGCAACTGGATGATTACAGTACTGTTTAACAGGGGTTCAATTGACATGGTAATCCTCGAAAATCGGTGCAAGACCCTCGATTGTTTCAAATTCGCAACCGAGTGACCAATCGGTCTAAATTGTGTGTTCGAGACAACACATGGTATGACCTTGAACAAGTCGCTATTCAAAATGCATCAATTGTCCAAAAACTTCGTGAAATGCAGGGTTTGACTTTCATGCTTCGTGAATTAATTGCCCCCTGGAAAAGTCGACATGTTCAGGTCTCGTGGCTCATCGCCGTTGTGACCTCGGTGATTACTGGTCCATTTGGAACATTCGCATATCTCGACCTGCCCGGACGTACCGCCTACTGGACAGTAGTTCACCTGATGTCCTGGGCACTTAACATTGCGGTTTTTCAACTGATCAATCATAGCCGTGTTATGCAACATAACAGTTTGCTTCTCCGCTCCATGGTCTGCACACTAATATGTAGCTTGCCAATTGCACTGTTCCTTACCGTTTTAAATCAGTATATTTGGCCGGGCGTTGGCGGAATTCCAGCATTCCTAACTTTGTGGATGTATGCGGGACTGTTCGGGCTTCTCATTTCCTGTTTGACCATCTGGATCAAAAGTGCTCCAGAAATCAGGCGTCCAACTAATGACGCCGCCACATCTGAAGTCAAAACAAAGTTTTTTGGGAAAATACCCGCTCATCTTGGTAGAGATTTAATTTCCATAACCCCGCGCGACCATTACCTGGAAATAACCACGCAATTGGGCAGTGACCTTATCCTGATGCGTTTTTCTGATGCACTGAATGAGTTACAAACGGAAGCAGGCGCTCAAATACATCGCTCACACTGGGTTGCGGATGCGGCGGTCGCAGGTTTCAAAAAAATCAGGGGCCGCGCATTTGTTGTTCTCAAAAATGGTCAAAAACTGCCAATAAGCAACAGGTTTCTTTCTGTTCCTGTCCAGCGAAACTGGCAACCCATGCCAATAAAATTCAAAGATTCCAAAAAAAGTTACTCCCCCACTATAGCTTCCTGACTGTTGACGCGCTAAGTCCATTTCCAAATTCTTCTCCAGGGTCGAAAAACCGCATTGGAAACGGGTGTCTTGTGTGTTTCAGGATTTCCCGACCGGAAGCGCGCGAGCATAAA
Source organism: Cohaesibacteraceae bacterium (assembly GCA_016764535.1). Lineage (GTDB taxonomy): Bacteria > Pseudomonadota > Alphaproteobacteria > Rhizobiales > Cohaesibacteraceae > JAESRR01. Next base: position 11,707 of record JAESRR010000174.1, read on the forward strand.
TAACATGGCGAAAAGAACAGACATCAAATCCATCCTGATCATTGGCGCTGGTCCAATTGTTATCGGGCAGGCATGCGAATTCGACTATTCGGGCACTCAAGCCTGTAAAGCCCTGAAGGATGAGGGCTATCGCGTTGTCCTCGTGAATTCCAATCCGGCTACGATCATGACGGATCCCGATCTCGCTGATGCGACATATCTGGAACCAATCACCCCGGAAATTGTCGCCAAAATCATTGAGAAAGAGCGCCCCGACGCTTTGTTGCCAACGATGGGCGGACAAACCGCGCTGAATTGTGCTCTTTCACTTCGAAAAATGGGCGTACTGGATAAATTCAATGTCGAAATGATTGGTGCTACAGCCGAAGCAATCGACATGGCCGAGGATCGTAAACTTTTTGGCGAAGCCATGGATCGTATTGGTCTGGAAACGCCGCGCTCCAAACTGGCCCACAATATTCCCGAAGCGCTTGATGCACTGGAACACATCGGGCTGCCAGCAATTATCCGCCCGTCATTTACCATGGGAGGTACGGGTGGTGGTATTGCCTACAATAAAGAGGAATACCTTGAGATTATCGAGGGTGGCCTTGACGCTTCACCAACCAATGAGGTGCTGGTAGAAGAATCTGTTATTGGCTGGAAAGAATATGAAATGGAAGTCGTTCGCGATCGCGATGACAATTGCATTATCATATGTTCCATTGAAAACATTGATCCCATGGGGGTACACACGGGCGATTCCATTACAGTCGCGCCAGCTCTGACGTTGAGCGACAAAGAATATCAGATTATGCGCAATGCGTCACTTGCCGTGCTACGTGAAATTGGCGTTGAGACCGGTGGTTCAAATGTGCAGTTTGCCGTTAATCCGGAAGATGGCCGCCTCATCGTCATTGAGATGAACCCCCGTGTATCCCGGTCATCAGCACTGGCATCAAAGGCCACCGGATTTCCAATCGCCAAAATCGCTGCCAAACTTGCTGTCGGATACACGCTTGATGAATTAAGCAACGATATTACCGGTGGTCAAACACCCGCTTCCTTTGAACCCAGCATCGACTATGTTGTCACCAAGATCCCCCGCTTCGCATTTGAAAAATTCCCCGGTGCGCAACCTTTACTGACAACTTCCATGAAGTCTGTCGGGGAGGTCATGGCTATCGGCAGGACATTTGCTGAATCATTGCAAAAAGCCTTGCGTGGACTGGAAACCGGCCTTACCGGTCTTAACGAAGTTGAAATTTCCGGCCTTGGTCAGGGTGACGATAAAAATGCGGTGCGTGCCGCCCTTGGTACACCAACTCCCGACAGGCTTTTACAAGTCGCACAGGCGCTACGCCTTGGCATTTCCCAGGAACAAATATTCCAGTCCTGTAAAATCGATCCCTGGTTCATTTCACAAATAAATTCCATCGTTTCTCAGGAAGAACGGATCAGGGAGCATGGTCTACCAGACGATGCGGTAAACTTTCGCATGCTTAAAAGCATGGGATTTTCGGATGCGCGGCTTGCTGAACTTTCCAAGCAAAGCCAGCGAGACGTAAAACGTCTCCGTCACGATCTTGATGTACGTCCGGTGTATAAGCGTATTGATACCTGTGCTGCGGAATTCGCCTCCCCAACCCCCTACATGTACTCAACTTACGAAATTCCATTTGCCGGAAAAACTGTGTGCGAAGCACAGCCCTCCGATCGCAACAAAATCATTATTCTCGGTGGCGGTCCAAACAGAATTGGTCAGGGAATTGAATTTGACTATTGTTGTTGTCACGCAGCTTTCGCGCTGTCGGACAGTGGTTATGAAACAATTATGGTCAATTGTAACCCGGAGACGGTATCAACTGACTATGACACCTCGGACAGGTTATATTTTGAATCCCTGACAGAAGAAGATGTGCTTGAATTGATTGCTGTGGAACAGTCAAATGGCACACTGCATGGTGTTATTGTACAGTTTGGCGGACAAACACCGCTCAAACTTGCCCAGGCTCTTCAGGACAATAATGTCCCCATTCTTGGCACCTCACCTGACGCGATTGATCTGGCTGAGGATCGGGACAGGTTCCAGAAACTGTTGCACCGGCTTGATTTAAAGCAACCCAGAAATGGCATTGCCCATTCAATCGAACAGGCTCGCATTGTTGCCGAGGAAATTGGTTTTCCGCTGGTGATTCGCCCATCTTACGTTCTGGGTGGACGTGCAATGGAGATTGTTCGTGGTCCTGACGGTTTTGAGGCCTACATTCAACAAACTCTGTCAGAGCTGGTGCCGCCTGACGTACGCATGCGATACCCGAATGATAAAACCGGCCAGATAAACGCAGTACTGGCGCAGAACGCACTGCTTTTTGACAGTTATTTGTCACGTGCAATCGAAGTGGATGTTGACGCCCTTTGTGACGGTGAGGAAGTACATATCTGCGGTATCCTTGAGCATATCGAGGAAGCAGGAATTCATTCGGGAGACAGCGCCTGTTCTTTACCACCTTACTCTCTTCCCCCAGGGATCGTAACCGAACTGGAACGCCAAACCAAAGCCATGGCTTTGGCGTTAAATGTTGTGGGGCTTATGAATGTGCAATTTGCCATCAAAAAAGACACCATTTACGTCATTGAGGTGAATCCACGCGCCAGTCGCACAGTTCCTTTCGTCGCAAAAACAGTGGGTTATCCGGTTGCGAAAATCGCTGCGCAAATAATGAGCGGGAAGAAGATCAAGGACTTTGATCTGACGAATGCAACATATGATCATGTCGCAGTGAAAGAAGCTGTATTTCCTTTCGCCCGTTTTCCTGGTGTTGATACCTTGCTTGGGCCTGAAATGCGATCTACCGGCGAGGTAATGGGTCTTGATAAATCGTTCCCGGTGGCGTTTGCAAAATCACAGCTCGGCGCAGGGGTTATCCTCCCCAAATCGGGAAACGTATTTGTATCCGTCCGCGATGACGACAAGAAAGATATAATTGGAGCTGTAACCCAGCTCTCCAAACTTGGCTTCAGTATTATTGCGACAGGTGGAACACAGCGTTTCCTCTCAACCAATGGCATCCCGTGTGAAAAAATAAACAAGGTGCTTGAAGGTCGCCCTCATATCGTCGATGCTATAAAGAATGGTGAGGTTCAACTGGTACTTAATACAACAGAAGGTGCATCAGCCCGATCGGATAGTAGATCCCTGAGGCAAGCTGCCCTGTTGCATAAGGTTCCCTATTATACCACTTTGTCTGGCGGTTTGGCCGCAGCTAAGGGCATTGAGGCATACAGCACCGGAAATCTGGATGTGCGTCCACTGCAGGATTATTTTCCGGACGCCTGATTCGACCAATTTGAGAACTCGCGAACGGGTAATTCTGATCGGGATATAGAAAGTTATACGGTATGGAAAAAGTTCCAATGACCCCAGCCGGGCAGGAAGCCCTCATTGCAGAGCTGAAACGGCGCTCGTCCCAAGAACGTCCAAGTATTGTGAAAGCAATTTCAGAAGCACGGGCGCATGGCGATCTATCCGAAAATGCAGAATATCATGCTGCAAAAGAACAACAGAGTCTCAACGAAGGTCGCATTTCGGAACTCGAATCCCTCATCGGTCGCGCAGACATAATTGATGTAACCAAGATGTCTGGTTCAACCGTCAAATTTGGTGCGACGGTAACAATTGTTGATGAAGATACGGATGAAGAAAAAACATATCAGATTGTTGGCGACCCTGAAGCTGACGTGTCTCTGGGTAAAATTTCCATATCCTCGCCAATCGCCAGAGCTCTTATCGGAAAATCCGAAGAAGACAGCGTTGAAGTGTCTACCCCGGGCGGGTCACATTCCTATGAAATATTGTCAGTAAAATTCGTATAGTATTGACCGCATTCCAGATCTGACCAGCATCATGTATGACGGCCGCTGCAAAGCGGTCTTCTCACATAATTCGTAGCTGAAATTCTGTAGTTCCTAGTCGATGGGGACTTTGGCTTTGTCTTTGATTTGTCTGATGGTCAGGGATGTTCTGACTGAATCAACATTTTCGGTTGATGTCAGCTCCTCAATTACAAAAGCCTGAAATGCCTGCAGATCCGGTGCTGCGCACTTTAGAATAAAATCAACATCACCGGACAACATATAACATTCTCGCACTTGCGGCCATTGCATGACCTTTTTTTCAAAAGCAACAAGATCCGCTTCAGCCTGACTTTGCAAACCAACCATGGCAAAAGCCGTTACGTCATAACCAACCTGTTTTTCTTCAATAATTGCACGATAGCCAACAATGACGCCCGTTTCCTCGAGAGAACGGACACGCCGCAAACAGGGTGGTGCGGAAATGCCAACGCGCCTGGCAAGTTCTACATTGGTTATGCGACCGTTATCCTGAAGTTCACGAAGGATTTTCCAGTCGGTTGTATCCAGTTTCATTTTCATTCAAATCGCCCTGCAGCACTGTGTATTCCGCGTTGGAATGCTGTATAAAGCAACAAATCGTATAATCCCACCCGGCCTGGATAATTAATGTCACAATTTCGAAATAATCGGAATGACTTAATACAAAATAAACTCAATCTGCACCCGAATGCGCAACATATTTGGCTGCTGACAGATGGGAAGGCTGGAGATTTAAATCAGTGTCGAGGTGTCGCCGAGAGATTGATATCTCTCGATAACTGGAACAATCACCAAATTGAAGAACGAATTGTCGCCCCTTCAATCCCGTGGGTCTGGGCAATGCCACGCGGTCCCATCCCCCCTCGTGACAGGCCAGGGAAACGAGGCAGCCCGCTTGCCGCACCATTCCCCGGACTTGTGATTGCATCGGGTCGGCGAACCGTACCGTATTTACGTTATTTGAAAAAAACCTGTGGCGACGACATCGCGACCGTGTTTCTGAAAGATCCCAGAACAAAAAAATCCGGAGCGGATCTCATTTGGGTTCCGACACATGACAGCTTGCGTGGGGAAGGTATTCTTGTGTCCCCGACAGGGCCACACAGGATGTCTCCAGAAACAATTGCAAATGCAAAAACTCATATTTCTTCTGAGATTGCTGATTTACCAGGTCCCCGACTATCACTGGTTCTTGGCGGTGATACAAAAAGCCATACTTTTTCCAGGCAATCCGCTSTRCGCCTCGCAAAAWRCCTGMAATCWATATTGCCCGWAATGGGGAGCGTAATGGTTACGACTTCCCGGCGCACTCCGGAACATCTGGTCAGGGAAATCACACAGATCCTCAAAGACAAGCCCGGTTTTATCTGGACAGGAGAARGGRACAATCYCTATRTCCAGATGCTGGCTCATGCCGAYTGGATTGTTGTCACAGCCGATTCTCACTCAATGYTGAGTGAAGCTCTCGCTATAAATGCACAAATTCGTATATTTGAACCYGAYGATTATCCYGAAAAAATTAGAAAATGTGTTCAAACACTTATTAACAACGGCAATGCAGGAATATTTGATGGTAATCACCAAACCWTTGCTGCATCACCTCTGGATTCTACCRGGGAAATTGCGTTAGAAATCCACAAACGTTTTATGGTATCCAGTYCCGACGGARWTTAAGCCGGAAAGTYCGGTGAAAGAGATTTAATGCATTCAAAAACCATGATCATCGGTTCGGGGCCAGCTGGCTAYACCGCRGCCATTTATTCCGCTCGTGCAATGATGAAACCGGTAATGATTACCGGCATTCAAAAAGGTGGACAGCTGACAATTACGACCGATGTCGAAAATTATCCCGGATATGCCGATGTGATTCAGGGGCCCTGGCTGATGGATCAAATGCATGACCAGGCCGTCGCCATGGGTACAGAAATGGTTGCAGATACGATCGTAAATGTCGATGTTTCCAAACGACCGTTTATACTCAAAGGTGACAGTGGAACTACATACACCTGTGACACCCTCATTATTGCCACCGGCGCACAGGCACGCTGGCTTGGACTGGATTCTGAACAGAAATTTATGGGTTTCGGCGTATCTGCATGCGCGACCTGTGACGGATTTTTCTATCGTGAAAAACACGTTCTCGTCGTTGGAGGGGGCAATACTGCAGTTGAAGAAGCTCTGTATCTGACCAACCACGCCAACAAAGTTACAATAGTTCATCGCAGAAACAGTTTTCGATCTGAAAAAATCCTTCAAAACAGATTGTTCAAACATCCAAAAATAGAAGTTATCTGGGATACGGTTCTGGAAGAGGTTCTGGGTAAAGAGGGCATACCGCCCTCGGTAAATGGAGCCAGATTAAAAAACGTCAAAACCGGCGAAAGCAATGATATGGATGTTGATGGTATATTTATTGCCATCGGACATTCTCCGGCAATAGAACTTTTCAAAGACACACTAAAGCTCAAAAGCAATGGTTATCTTTGGACGGCGCCTGATTCGACTGCAACCTCGATTGAAGGAGTTTTTGCAGCGGGCGATGTAACTGATGATATATATCGTCAAGCTGTAACTGCTGCCGGTATGGGATGTATGGCTGCTTTGGAAGCTGAAAAGTTTTTTGCGGAAAATGAGCCTGAAATCATCGCGGCTGAATAAATCCTGTGGCAACCTGAACAAAGCGTTGCAATATTTGGCGTTGTCACAGATCGCCATCCTTTTGGGAGCAAATGATGGACTGGGACAAACTTAGAATATTTCAGGCCGCGGCAGAAGCTGGCAGCTTCACACATGCAGGGGATAGACTGCATATGAGCCAGTCAGCTGTTAGCCGTCAGGTAAGTTCGCTTGAACTTGATCTGGGGATTTCGTTGTTTCATCGGCATGCGAGAGGATTGCTGCTGACAGAACAGGGAGAGCTTCTGTTTCAGACTGCCAACGATGTCATGCACAAGCTCGCTGCAACACGTGCAACGTTGAAGGATGCCAAGGAAAAACCAAGCGGCAATCTTCGGGTAACAACCACAGTTGGACTCGGCTCAACCTGGCTCACTGATAATATTGGTGACTTTGTAAAAACTCACCCGGATATTAAATTACAACTCTCCCTGGGAGATGCAGATCTCGATCTGGGTATGCGACAGGCAGATGTAGCTATACGGCTACATCAACCGACACAACCTGACCTGATACAACGACGTCTATTTGTGGTTCATTTTCACATATGTGCCTCGGCTGAATACCTGGCCGAATTTGGCACGCCACAAACCCTTGAAGATCTCGACAGAAATAACCATCGAATTCTGGCTTTTGGCGAACCAACACCGACACATTTGCGCGACCTGAACTGGTTGATGACAGGGGGAAGACCTACACCAACCCCACGGGAACCTTTCTTGCTGATCAACAGTGTGGTTGCTTTGAAACGGGCGACCAACCATGGTCTGGGTATTGCCATGTTACCTGATTACATTATCAGCAAAGACACCGCTCTGATCAGACTTTTCCCCGATTTTGAGTTGCCAAGTCTGGAAACATATTTTGTCTATCCGGAAGAACTCAAAAATTCGGCTCGCATTAATGTCTTTCGTGATTTTCTTCTGGCACAGGCGAAAAAGTGGAAATTCTAGATTTTGTTAATCAAATGCGCTAAAAATCGGCGGATATACAAGACCTGCGGTTAACGCATGGCAGACATGCAAATCTGTCAATTGTATATTGCCACCCTATATCCGATATATGTCTCAGCTGATGACGCTACTCCGTCACTACCTCCTCCCGGTGACGTGAGCAGCCAGCAGCATTTTCCTCTGGAAGGTGATTGCGCCACGCTCCCCCATGCGTGGTGATACTGCCGAACCCGTTCAACGGGTTCGGCTTTTTCTTTTTGGTCACATGTGCAAGTTTTATAGCCGCCTACTGGCGTGCGGTGGATAATCACACCACGCACAAAAAAAGCCGCCCGGGAGGCGGCCTTTCTTAAAGTGAATTTCCAATTTCTAACGATACAGAATTTCGCCTTCAAGGCCCTTATACAGGTGTGCGACCTCTTCGGCATAACCATTGAACAATAATGTAGGCACGCGCGCACCAGTGTGAAGAACTCTTTCTGTCGCCTGGCTCCAGCGCGGGTGATCTACCTGTGGGTTTACATTTGCCCAGAAACCATATTCGGCTCCCTGAATAGATTCCCAAAAACTTTTTGGACGCTCGTCTGTGAATGTAAATTTCACAATCGATTTAATCGATTTAAAACCGTACTTCCATGGAACTGCCAAACGCAATGGCGCACCAAATTGTTTTGCTGCCGGTTTTCCATATGCGCCGGTTACAAGGAAAGCCAGTTCATTGGTGGCTTCCTGCATTGTCAGACCTTCCACATAAGGCCAGGGATTCCATGTCTGGCGTTGTCCACTTGCCATATCGGGGTCCATGAATGTTTCCATTCGAATATATTTTGCTCCCGAAAGAGGCCGGGCATAGGCAACAAGAGCTGCAAATGAAAAACCGGTCCAGGGGATTGTCATGGACCACGCTTCCACACAGCGGTGCCTGTACAAACGTTCTTCAAGTTGCATGTTTCGGATTAGCGTATCGACATCAAGGACCTGTTCTTTTTCAACCATGCCATCAAGGGTGATCGTCCAGGGTCTGGTCTCCAAAGCCTGTGCTGCGCTCGAAATCTGTTTGTGCGAACCAAATTCATAAAAATTGTTATATGTAGAATTCACATCTTCCGGTGTTAATTCCCTATCCAGGGAATATGATGCATTTTTATTTGCCGGGTAAAGATCAAGAGTTGGATCAGATTGAGCGGCATTGGCGTCCATCGTGCTTAAACCACCAGCAGCTCCCGATAGAAACAATGCCGAGCCACCCAGCGCGATACCACCTTTCCCCAAAAACTGCCGTCGGTTTAAAAAAGCCTGTTCAGGTGTTGCCTGATTTTCACTAATTTCCCAGGAGGGTCTATTTTTAATCAGCATGGATTCACTCGCTTGTTTGCCTGGCGTTACCCTACATAGAAGAAAGGACGCAACACAATTCACATCCCTTCATCAATTCGTGTTCATATCCGAGCAGTTCTATTCAGCGGCAATTCGATGTTGTTCAAGAACATCATTCGCCAGCCTGCCATTCAATTCTTCCAGATGATCAAACTCGGTTATGTAGCTTCCTACACCGCTTGAAATTGAACGCAGTTCTATGACCAAATCAGAA
>JAESRR010000175.1 GCA_016764535.1 Cohaesibacteraceae bacterium
AATTTACCATATGATGCAAATGTAGTTGTTGCTGGTGAAACTTTGTCTTTAAAAGCAAATGCAATCTTTGATAATTCGGGAGTTTATATAGGGCCAATGATTACATGGGAGATTATTACTCAAAAATTAGCTTTAGAGCAAGAGTCTGCTAAAGTTGCAGCAATGGCTGAAAATGTTCCAATTAATATTTTAACTGCTGGTTTAGACAGCATAATTAATTATATTAATCCAGCTTCTAGAGAGCAGTTTATAAAAATTCAAGCAGGTTTACCATGTCCAATTAGTGAGATTGTTGGTTCAAGTTATGATATTTTTCATGCGAACCCAGCTCATCAACGAAAGTTACTTGCAGACCCAGCTAATCTTCCATATGAGTCAAATGTGAGTGTTTCTGGCGAAATATTAGCACTTAAGGCTTCTGCTATTTTTGATAATGAGGGTATCTACATGGGGCCTATGGTCACATGGGAGATTATTTCAGAAAGATTAGAGCAAGAAAAACGCGAACAAGCAATGGCTGAAAATATCAAAAGTGTTTTAGCGCAAGTTGCATCAACAGCTGAAAGTTTAGGAGATAGCAGTAACGATTTAGCTGGTATCTCTAGTCAGATGTCTGCAACCTCAGAAGAAACCTCAGCCCAAGCGTCTGGTGCTGCTGTAGCTGCAGAAGAAGTAAATGCCAATGTTCAGGCAGTTGCTACAGCTGCTGAAGAGATGTCAGCATCTATTTCAGAAATTGCTAAATCTACTAATGGAGCGGCACAAATTGCGATTCGTGCAGTAAAAGTAGCTGAAGAAACTACAGAAGACGTTAATCGATTAGGTAATAATTCACAAGAGATTGGAAATGTTATTAAATCGATCACTGCAATTGCTGAGCAAACAAACTTATTGGCTCTAAATGCTACTATTGAAGCTGCTCGCGCGGGAGATCAGGGCCGGGGATTTGCTGTTGTTGCAGCTGAAGTGAAAGAGTTGGCGACCCAGACTTCCAACGCAACCGAAGAAATTCGAAGTCAGGTTCAGACTATTCAGGAATCCACGACCGAAGCAGTTGACGCGATCCAGGGCATTGCAGAAACCATGCAAAAAGTGGATGAATACACCAATTCCATCGCAGCTGCGGTTGATCAGCAGGGCCATGCGACAAACGAAATAAGTCGAAATGTTGCCGATGCCGCTGTGAGCGTGCGGGAAGTTTCAGACAATATGACCAGCCTGTCTTCGGCTGTGGTAGAAACAACCCAGACAGCAGGAAAAGTCAATAAAAGTTCAAGCGAAGCGCAGAGTGATACAACACGGTTACGAAGCGCTGTTGATACTTTCCTTGAAAAAGTAGCAGCTGCCTGACTTAAATTATCTGGTGCGGGGCGACATAAGGTCGTCCCGGTCTGGTTAAAAGAAATCGAGCAATGGGCTGTATGGCGCCACGTCTGTGAAAAGCGGGTGAAGAGTGAGTATCACCAAAAATATCACAATTGCGATTGCCATACTTTTAAAATCATTTCGCAAATGTGCTTCCGCGAATTTGGTCCACGCGCCATCTCTTTTATTTATCAGCACCATGGATACAAGCGCCCATAAACCCATTCCTCCGAATAAAACAACAGAACGATCTTCACCATTTGCCAGTAGATGTGCCACCGACCACACCGTAACACCAGTCAACATTGGGTGTCTGATGGCTTTGCGAATGTGTCCCGCTCTCTTTCCTGCACCAAGCAACACAATTGCACCAAGCATCAATACGGCGGAAAGATGTTTCCCCCAGGTAGGTGGAGTATAGATTAGCTCCCAATCGAGATCTCTCCAGCCAAAAATTATGAGACCAATTGCAGCTGCAATTGAAAGGGCAAAAAGACCTTTGTAAGCATTGCCCATTTTGGATTTGAGTGAATTACGCAGTCCTGGTGCAAGAATTGGAACAAAATGCACAGAGGCAAATAATGCTATGCCTGCGATCAAGATATTCATGAAGGCCCCCACAAGATAAAATTGGTGTCGATTGGTCTGGTTATACAGGATTCGCAAAAATAGTGATGTGCCGCCTTTTATTGGAGCTTTACCTGGAACTGCACGGATTATTTATAACGCTGAATTTGCAGTTGCCCGAATGCGCGGGATGCGGTACGAGATTAAATATGATTATCAAGTGCACATATAATTGTTGGTGGTGGCGGACGCAATAACAGGCGGCCGACATGCATCCATGCGCATGGAATTGAATTTTGGCCGCCGGTTCTCCGGCGGTTTTTGTGTATCTGGCACATTTATCCGCCCGATTGGTTGCGTAATACAGGAGCGTATTTAATGTCTCGGGAAATAGATGAAAAAGAAGCCACCTATAAAACGGAAGGTGGAATATCGGTAATTCGTACGAGGGTATCGGTCGAATATTCAGGTGCTACAGCCCGATATATCGATCTGCTTGACGAACGGCGCGGCGCGGTTCTTTCTTCCAACTATGAATATCCAGGCCGTTATACGCGATGGGACACTGCTTTTGTYGACCCACCTCTRATGATCAATGCCTGCCAGCGCGATATGCGAATTTCAGTGCTCAAYGAYCGCGGCAARGTATTGATGCCGGCAATWGAYCKYGTGTTAARACATCAYCCKGATCTTGCGGAATACTCCAGCGACGAGCTGGAAATCGTATTGCGCGTGAAAACGCCAGTTGGGCCAATCACCGAAGAAGAACGCAGCCGGGTGCCGAGTGTGTTCACCGTTGTTCGGGAAATTGTGGATTTGTTTAAATCCTCAATGGACGGTAATCTTGGTCTGTATGGCACTTTTGGTTATGATCTTGCATTTCAATTTGATCCAATTGAGTTAACTCAAAAACGCCCTGATGATCAACGTGATCTTGTATTGTATTTGCCTGACGAAATTCTTGTAGTTGATCWTCATGCTGTTGAAGCGTCTGTCCTGCGGTATGAATTTATCGTTGATGGCCTCACCACCATTGGSTTGCAACGAGACGGCTCCCGTGAGCCATTTGTAAAARCTGACTTAGTACCTCCTCGTGGAGATCACGAGCCTGGAGAATTTGCACAGGTTGCCCGCAAGGCGGTCGAATATTTCAGGCGAGGGGATTTGTTTGAGTGTGTGCCGGGTCAAACGTTCTACGAACCCTGTCGTTCAAATCCATCTCAAATTGCAAGAAAACTCCAGGAAATAAATCCATCTCCCTATGGGTTTGTTTTTAACCTCGGAAATCAGGAATATCTGGTTGGGGCTTCTCCTGAAATGTTTGTGCGTGTTACGGGTGGCCGTCGCATAGAAACATGCCCGATTTCAGGCACTATCAAACGCGGGGCGGACGCAATTAGTGACAGTGTGCAGATCCTGAAATTGTTGAATTCCAAAAAGGACGAATCCGAACTCACCATGTGTTCGGATGTTGATCGAAATGACAAAAGCCGGGTTTGCGAACCAGGATCGGTTCGTGTTATTGGGCGTCGGCAGATTGAAATGTATTCTCGCCTTATTCATACAGTTGATCATATTGAAGGTCGTCTAAAGGATGGATTTGATGCGCTGGATGGATTTCTCAGTCATGCGTGGGCTGTGACTGTGACAGGCGCACCAAAACTGTGGGCGATGGAATTTATCGAAAAACACGAAAAAAGCCCGCGGGCCTGGTATGGTGGTGCCATTGGATTTATTGGATTTGATGGCAATATGAATACTGGTCTGACGTTACGTACAATTCGGATAAAAGACGGAATTGCCCAGGTGCGGGCAGGAGCGACCTTGCTATTTGATTCTGATCCAGAAGATGAAGAAGCCGAAACTGAGCTAAAAGCTTCGGCCCTGATCACTGCCATTCGGGAGGCCTCTACGCCCGGTAACGGTCCTGAAGTTGAAGAAGTAGATCGTGTTGGGTTGGGCATGAACATTCTTTTGGTAGATCACCAGGACAGTTTTGTTCACACACTTGCCAATTACTTTAGACAGACCGGCGCTAACGTCACCACAGTTCGAACGCCAATCGCGGATCAGATTTTTGAAGATTTTTGTCCGAATTTACTTGTGATGTCTCCCGGACCTGGCAATCCAAAAGCTTTCGACACCGAAAAAACCATCCGACAGGCAAGAGACAGAAACATCCCGATTTTCGGCGTATGTTTGGGCCTGCAAGCTCTCACTGAGGCATTTGGTGGAACTTTGAACCAACTGGATGTGCCGGTTCATGGCAAGCCTTCCGCTATCCATATTTCCAGCAATTCGGTTGTCTTTAAGGGATTACCGGACGACGTTGTGGTTGGTCGATATCATTCGCTTCATGCAGACCGGGACACTTTGCCAGATACACTAAGGGTCACTGCTGAAACGGATGATGGGGTGATAATGGGTATTGAACATGTTTCCGAACCCATATGTGCTGTGCAGTTTCATCCAGAAAGCATCATGTCTCTTGGTCAGAATGTTGGTATGCGAATGATCGAGAATGTGGTTCGTAGTTACAAAAAATCCTGAAATTTCCATTATCACTATTGCCCGGACTTCTATTCAGTCCGGGCAATAGACAGTTATGTTTAACTATCTGATTAGAGCGGTTGACCACAGCTTTTCGTTCGCGCAATGTGTTATAGCAGGAATACCGGGTCTCTGGACCCGCGTGTGTCGCATTATTTACCATGTCACAAGGACTTATAAATAATGAGACGGACTATTTGTTCAATCGTATTGGGATTAGGGTTACTCGTTGCCCCAATTACAAGTCAAAACGTTTTCGCCAGTGAAAAAATAACGTTGCACAGCGCTCCTCTTCCTTTGAGTGCTTTCAAAATCCGGAAGCTCAAAGCCAAAGGTTTATCTACAGAGCCAAAGCCCGGATTTGCACTGGATGGATATTTGTTCAGGCCGGAAGGAGCCGGGCCACACCCTGCGGTGATCATGAATCATGATTGTCGTGGTATTCAAACATTTCAAAAAAACATGGGTGAAAGGCTGGCCGAAGAAGGATTTGTTGCTCTATTGGTTGATAGCTATAAAACCAGAAATGTCGCATATGGTTCTGTTTGTAAAAACATTGCTGAATGGGCCTCACGAGATTTTGTTGGCGGTCGTACCCGCGATATTTATGGCGCGGCTATTTGGTTGATGGCACAGGATTTTGTCAAGAATGACGGTATTGGTGTCCTTGGCTGGGATCTGGATACTTCCATGGCATCTGTAAGTCTTCTTGGCGTTTATAAGGAATATCCGGAAATAAAAATAGCAGCAGTTGTTTCAAATTACCCTGATTGTAAACGCATGGGGTATGGAGAGTTTGTCGCTCCGGTTCTTATTCAGACTGGTGCGAAGAGCGATTGGTGGGGTTCCAGGGATTGTCACGTACTAAAAAGTGATTCAGCTAAAACCAGCCCGGTGCCAATAGAATTGGTTGTTTTTGATGAAGCGGGGCACGGCTTCGATGATCCATCTGTGGGCGATGGATATTATATTGCAGATGCATGGAACAATCGGAAGGTTCCCGCGTTTGGAGCCACGTTTGTTTATCATCAAAAATCCGCAAAACAGGCTGCAAATAATGCTGTTTCGTTCTTTGGAAAGCATTTGAAATAGGTATTAATGTCGGGGGTGAAAACCGGAAGGTGTTTCCCCCGATGCCTGGAAATTGCGATATTATTGTTTCCGGTGTTATTTGATTGTATTCTGATATCGATTCAGCGCAACTCTCTGTTTCTCGCCAACAAATCCTCAATACAGTCCAGCTGGATGATTTTCATGTGACAAAACGAATTATGTTTTTTCGATCTTGTAACATGAAGCGGATATTTGCTAACAATCGTGCAAACAGGAAACAAATGACAGGATATATTCCATGAGCGAAGCATTCATATGCGATTATATTCGAACCCCGATTGGTCGATTTGGTGGCGCCCTGAGTTCTGTTCGAACTGATGATCTGGCGGCTGTGCCCTTGAATGCCTTGAAGAACCGCAACGCTGGCGTCAGCTGGGCACAAGTCGACGAAGTTATACTGGGATGTGCCAATCAAGCTGGTGAAGATAATCGCAATGTTTCTCGAATGGCGGCATTATTAGCCGGATTGCCCGTGAACGTTCCGGGAACGACTGTAAATCGTCTGTGTGGCTCCGGAATGGATGCAGTGACCATGGCCGCGCGCGCGATAAAATGCGGGGAGGCAGAGCTAATTCTCGCAGGCGGTGTGGAGAGCATGTCACGCGCACCGTTTGTGATGCTCAAAGCAACAACCGCATTTTCGCGAAATGCCGAATTGTATGACACCACTATTGGCTGGCGTTTCGTAAATCGGTTGATGGAACAGCAATACGGTATCGATTCAATGCCCGAAACTGCTGAAAATGTTGCGGAAGACTACGGGATATCCCGTGCCGATCAGGATGCATTTGCGCTGCGGTCCCAGCAAAAAACAGCGCTGGCTCAACAAAATGGGCGACTGGCAAAAGAAATTGTTGGTGTGACTATCCCTCAACGCAAAGGGGAAGCGTTGGTTGTTGAAATTGACGAACATCCTCGTTCCTCTACAAATATCCAAAGCCTTGCAAAATTGGGAACTCCCTTTCGAAAGAATGGTAGTGTCACAGCAGGGAATGCGTCCGGCGTGAACGATGGAGCGGCTGCTTTACTCATTGCTTCAGAAAAAGCGGTCAGGGCATTTGATCTAAAGCCAATCGCGCGAATTCTGGGGGGAACCAGCGTTGGTGTAGAGCCAAGGATTATGGGTATTGGTCCGTTGCCCGCCAGCTTGAAATTGATGAAAATGCTGGGCCTGAAAATTTCAGATTTTGATGTGATTGAACTTAACGAAGCCTTTGCCTCTCAGGGACTTGCAGTCTTGCGCGGATTAGGGATTGATGACGATGCTCGCCATGTGAACCCCAATGGAGGCGCTATCTCTATTGGACATCCACTCGGCATGAGTGGCGCAAGGCTTGCTGGCACTGCAGCACTGGAATTGCAGGATAAAGGCGGAAAAAGGGCACTTGCAACAATGTGTATAGGGGTCGGGCAGGGCATCGCAGTAGCACTTGAAGCAGTTTAAATTGCTTTTAGGCGAGCGACGCGACTGAAGCTTGCAAATCTCGTCATCCTGGAAGAGTTTGTGGTAGGTTATTCCGGGGAGTCGCAATGCTCGATCTGTCAATGTTCACAACCGATGCAATGATTGCCGCAACAGACGATGCGGCAACGCTTAATGCTATGTTGGCGTTTGAAGCGGCGCTTGCCACCGCGCAAAGTGAAACCGGGGTCATTCCTCGCGAAGTTGCACCAATAATTTGCAGTCATTGTCTTGCAACGCATTATGATGCGCGGGCATTGGGAAGAGCTGCGCGCAATACCGCAACCATAGCAATTCCACTAATAAAGGCGCTCACCAAACGGGTTGCCGACCAGGACAAGTCAGCGGCTGGCTGGGTGCATTGGGGGGCGACCAGCCAGGATGTGGTTGATACCGGGCTGGTTTTGCAGCTGCGCCAGGCGGGCGGGTTTCTCTTAACTGACGTTCAGCGGCTGGGAGATCAATTGGCGGGACTGGCCGAAGCTCACATCAAAACACCCGTTCTTGCTCGAACATTGTTGCAGCCCGGACCACCGACAACATTCGGACTGAAAGCAGCAGGCTGGCTGGGGTCGCTCTCTCGCGTTCGTTTGTCATTGTCGCGGGCGCTGGAAGATATGCGGGTATTGCAATTGGGAGGCGCTGTCGGCACGCTTGCATCACTGGGAGAACATGCCGGGCCGGTCACAAAACGGGTGGCCGATATGTTGGGGTTGAAAGTGCCCGATGCTCCCTGGCATAGTGACAGAACCCGGCTTGTTGCACTGGCTACAGCAATAGGTATGCTAATCCAGTCCCTCGGGAAAATGGGCGGCGACATCGCGTTGATGATGCAGTTTGAATTAAGAGAATTGTCTGAACGACCGGTTGAAGGCAGGGGTGGTTCTTCCACCATGCCTCACAAAAAAAATCCGGTCGGTCCAATTATTGCACGTGCAGCTTCGGAAAAAGCACCTGGGCTGGTGACTGGTTTGATGACTGCTTCCGGCTATGAGTTTGAACGAGGTGTCGGTGGTTGGCAGAATGAGAGGACCCTGATTCTACAACTGGTACAGCTCGCCGCCGGATCGCTGGACCAGATGGTAGGGACAGTTGGAAGACTGGAAATAAATGACGAACGTATGCTGCATAACATCGGGGAAACCGGCGGTGTTGTTCAGGCGGAAGCAATAATGCTTGATCTTGGTGCAGAAATAGGTCGGGCCAAAGCTCATGAAATTATATCTGCACTTGTACCTGGTGAGTTGGCAGAGTTTGCCAATCGTCTGAAGAACGACGATCGGGTCAACAAACATCTGGATGAAAAGAGAATTGACGCGTTGCTTAATCCTCAAAGTTATTTGGGTCAAAGTGAAACATTTGTTGATGCACTTGTAAAAACGTGGCAAGACCCGGACAATAAATGAAAATTATTTTCATTACAGGATGTTGATGTTCTGTTTTGCAGATTAGCCTGATCGAGGATGCCATGTTCGAGAATATCGATACACCAGCTGTTTTAATTGACCAAATCCGTGTTGAGGCAAATATGAAACGCCTTCAGGATTATTGCAATGCGCATGGTATCCGGCTTCGTCCACATATCAAAACTCACAAACTTCCTGGAACGGCCCTTCAACAAATAAAATGTGGTGCTGTTGGTGTGACTTGCCAGAAAGTCGGTGAAGCCGAAATTATGGCTGAAGGTGGTGTCGGCGATATCCTGATCACCTACAATATTATTGGCAAGAGCAAGGTTGAACGTGTCCGGGCGCTCAATGACCGGATTGACCTTGCCGTGGTTGCCGACAGTGATTTTGTCGTATCGGGGCTGTCAAATGTTCTGCAAAATTCGACCAAACCGCTTACGGTTCTGGTTGAATGTGATACTGGAATGCGTCGTTGTGGTGTACAGACAATTGAAGCAGCGATGCAGCTGGCAAAGGATATCGACGCTGCGGCTGGATTGAGATTTGGCGGACTGATGTCATATCCGCCAACGGGCCGAATTTCCGAAGTAAATACATGGCTTGATGAAGCCAAGTCGCTAATACTAACGAACGGAATCGAGTGTCCGGTTGTATCCTGCGGAAATAGTCCGGATCTGGAATTGTGGCATAAAGCGCCGGTTGTTACAGAACATCGGGCAGGAACATATATCTATTGCGACCGCAACATGATTTTGCAAGGCGTGGCAACAGAGGACGATTGTGCACTGATCGTTCTTGTTACTGTCGTTTCAACGCCGACGAAGACCCGGGCCGTGATTGATGCGGGATCTAAAGCTTTGACATCCGACCTTTCCCTCAAGCCGGGGTATGGATTGATCATAGGTCATCCGGGGCTGGATATTAGCGCATTAAGTGAAGAACACGGACACATCACGTCGGATCTGCCACACAGGCTTCAGGTTGGTCAACGATTGCGGATTATTCCCAATCATGTATGTCCCGTTTCAAATCTCTTTGACAAAGTTCATTTCGTTCGCGGCGAGAAATACGATCAACCTGTTTCGGTTGCAGCCAGAGGTGCATTGACCTAGGTTTTGAAGATCTTTCGAAATATTTGTGTAATTTATTTTCAAAGCTGGCTGGTCAGGCAATTACAGGCCAACACGGCTTGCCCGCATACGAAATGTGCTGCCAGGATGGAACAATCGTACAAATGTGACAGTTTGATCGGCGGTCCAGGTGCGGCGTTCCAGCACAAAAACGGCGTCTCCTCTGGTCAGATCCAGTAATCGGGCACGATCTTCCGGCGCGTTCTCCGCATAAAGTATGTGTTCCGCGTCGGACCATGGAACTTCTCTAAGTAGCCATGCATTGGGTCCTTCATTGTCAAATGCGGCTTTGGCTGCATTTGGCGTTGCAGCAAGGTTTATCCAGCGATCTTCAAATTGATATGGTTGACTTGAGGCGTAATGAACACACTGGATATGCAGGGCCTCGGTGTCGCGCTTCAAATCAAGTTTGACGCGCACGATGTCTGGTGGAGCAATGATGGATTTTTTTACAAGGCTGTAGCTGTATTCGTGCCCGGCACTTCTGATTTCAACATCAATGAGTGGAATACTGAAGCGGGTTGATCTTGCCGAAGGCGCTGCTACACGGGTGCCGGATTTGCGTTTGCGAACAACAACCCCTTCTTCCGCCAGTTCTCGTAAGGCGCGATGTGCTGTAACTCTTGCGCATTTGAAATGCAGGGCCAGCTCTTCCTCTCCGGAAATCAGATCACCGGGTTTTAATTCTCCACCACGTATTTGTTGCAGGATCGCTTGTTTAACCTGCAAGTATGGGGATATTCCCGGTTTGTCCGACTTATTTATGGTCACACGATTTCCAATAGTTTTTTCATTGTCGCACGATATCTGGTTTCAATTTCATTGCGATGAACGTGGGTTCCGTTTTCCACCATTTTACGGCCAGCAGACCACACATCGGTAATAGCTCCATCGTCTCCGGCGAAAATCAAACCATCCAGCCACTGGTTTTTTTGCAGACCGGCAATGGACAGATTATTGAGATCCAGCGTCAGCATATCTGCGAGATTTCCTTCCGCGATTTCTCCTGCTTTACGGCCAAGGGCTCTGGAACTACCTTTACAAACAGACTCAAACAAAAACTGTCCAACAGATCCTTCTCCAGGCAGCATCAGGTTGCGAGCGTTGTGGCGCAAACGTTGACTATACTCAAGTGTTCGCAACTCTTCAGATAGTGATATCCGGATATTTGAATCAGATCCTATGCCAATAAGTCCGCCATGTTCCATAAATTCGGGACCATTGAAAATGCCATCACCAAGATTGCTCTCGGTTATGGGACAGAGACCTGTCACTGCACCGGATTGTGCAAGATCGCGTGTTTCGATTTCATCCATATGAGTGCAATGGATCAGACACCAGCGGTCATCAATCGGGGCATTATCGAGAATCCATCGCATTGGGCGAGAACCATAATCTTTGCGGATCTCCTCAATTTCAGGAATTTGTTCGGCGACATGACAATGGATAGGTCCATCAGGCATTATTTCAACGCATGCATTAATTTGCGATGCGGGAACGGCACGCAGGGAATGCGGAGCGATGCCCAAAACTGCATCATCTGGTAGATTTGAGATGTAATCCCTGCAACGGTTTGTCAGGATTTCAAATCGATCGATTGAATTCCTGAAACGTAATTGTCCACCTTTGAGGGGGCGACCATCAGATCCACCGGTATTGTAGAGTACCGGTAACAAAGTCAGGCCGATACCGGTTTGTGATGCTGATGCACAAATGCGCTCGGATAATTCGCCAATATCCACATATTCGGCACCGCCGGGCTGATTATGCAAATAATGGAATTCGCCGACTGCGGCATAGCCCGCTTCCTGCATTTCCATAAAAACCAATGCAGCAATAGCTTCAATATCGTCAGGTGTTAACCGATCAAGGAAACGATACATCAGGTCGCGCCAACTCCAGAAACTATCCCGTTTTTTAAACCGTGTTTCGGTCATTCCAGCCATGGCACGCTGAAACGAATGACTGTGGAGATTATGCGGAGCGGGAAGCAATGCCCTGTCGATTAACAGATCATCTTCCGGCTCTGCTGAAGTGTTGGGTTCAACAGATGAAATGTGCCCGCTTGCATCAATTTCGATACGAACATTCTCGGCCCAGCCTTTGGGCAAAAGCGCATTTTTTACAAACAGCATAAATTCACCAATTATTATGTATGGACATATTGATATATACACTGCATAAAATAAGCAGAAAATTCAAGAGACCATTTGAGGACGGATTTAATGATCACAGCAAAATTGGAAACGACTGGTGTTTCCGGACTTTGCAATATCCGCCTTGCAACCATGTCCCGGGGCATAATCCGAGCCTATGGGCTGGTTGAAGATGCCGTGTTGTTAATCCATCACGGGCGAATTTTATGGTGTGGTGAAGGTGCCGAATTACCTGACGAATACAAAAGTATTCAGTTGATGGATGGGGAGGGACGTCTTGTTACCCCAGGTTTTATTGACTGCCATACGCATCTTGTATTTGGGGGAGACAGGGCACGGGAATTTGAACTGCGCCTTGAAGGTGCATCTTATGAAGAAATTTCACGATCTGGTGGTGGTATTCGCTCAACTGTTAAAGCCACACGTACTGCAAGTGAAAAGCAATTGCTGGCAGAAGCACTGAAACGGGTTGATCATTTGATAGCGGAAGGCGTTACGACGCTGGAGATCAAATCCGGCTATGGGCTGGATCTCGACACAGAGCTTAAAATGTTACGTGTCGCGCGGGCGATAGGCACTGAGCGAGATGTTCTTGTTCAGACCACATTTCTTGGAGCACACGCAGTCCCGGAAGAATTTGATGGGCGGAGTGACGCATTTATAGATCATGTTGTTAATGACATGCTGCCGCGTGTTGCCGGGGAAAAACTTGCTGATGCAGTTGACGGGTTTTGTGAGGGCATAGCATTCAATCCCGCTCAGATCGAACGCGTTTTCGCAAAATCAAAAGAACTCGGGTTACCTGTAAAACTTCACGCCGAGCAACTCTCCAATTTGGGCGGAGCAGCAATGGCGGCGCGAAATGGAGCGCTATCTGCGGATCATCTTGAATATCTGGACGAGGCTGGTGTCGTCACATTGGCCGAATGTGGCACGGTTGCTGTACTGCTGCCAGGAGCTTTTTACACGCTTCGAGAAAAACAATATCCACCGATCTCGACATTCCGAAAACACAATGTTCCAATAGCGATTGCCACAGATGCCAATCCCGGTTCATCCCCTCTGACTTCCATTCTCCTTGTACTCAATATGGCTTGCACGATATTTCGGATGACACCGGAAGAAGCTCTGGCTGGAGTGACGCGAAATGCTGCTCTGGCTTTGGGGTTGGGTGAAACCCACGGAACTGTTGAAGTCGGTAAAATCGCTGACCTTGCAATCTGGGACGTTCGCGAACCAGCTGAGCTCGCCTATCGCATTGGCTTTAACCCCTTACATAAACGCATTACCGGATCTCTCTCATGACAGATATGATGACTTTAACACCTGGCGAGATTACGCTTGCGGACCTCGAAAAAATTTACCGTACGCAATGTCCGGTAAAGCTGCACCGTTCATCGCAACATGGAGTTGATCGAGCAGCTCTGATCATTACGGAAGCCGCAGCAGGTGAGCCTGCAGTTTATGGGGTAAATACTGGTTTCGGCAAATTGGCGTCAACGCGTATTCCTGCCGGCGATACCGCGAAATTACAGCGTAACCTTATTCTTTCGCATTGCTGTGGCGTTGGCAAAGAAACACCGGTTGATATTGTCCGGTTGATGATGGCTTTGAAGCTGTTCTCTTTGGGTCGTGGTGCCTCGGGCGTACGCTGGGAATTGATTGAACTCGTTGAACAATTGCTGGAACGGAACGTCACGCCGGTCGTGCCGCAACAAGGGTCTGTCGGTGCATCGGGTGATTTGGCACCACTCGCACATATGACAGCGGTTCTGCTGGGCGAGGGCGAAGCCTGGTATGGTGGCGAACGTCTACCCTCAAATATTGCACTGGAAAGAGCCGGCCTTGTTCCCATTGAACTCGGCCCAAAAGAAGGCCTTGGGTTTATCAACGGCACGCAGTTTTCGACAGCCATGGCTTTAGCCGGGCTATTTCGGGCATGGGATTCTGCACGTAGTTCACTTGTAACCGGAGCATTGTCCACGGATTCAGCAATGGGTTCTGCAGCGCCCTTCCGTGAAGGTATTCATACACTTCGCGGGCATGCAGGGCAGATTGCCGCGGCTCAAACATTGCGGGCTTTGATGCAGGGCAGTGATATTCGCGAAAGTCATCGGGTGGGCGATGAAAGGGTACAGGATCCCTACTGCATTCGTTGTCAGCCGCAAGTTGTTGGTGCCTGCCTTGATTTGTTGGCGCAATCAGCCAAAACACTTGAAATTGAAGCGAACGCGGTTACCGATAACCCTCTTGTGTTTTATGAAGACAACGCAATTATCTCCGGGGGTAATTTTCACGCAGAACCGGTTGCATTTGCAGCTGATCAAATAGCCATTGCCATTGCTGAACTGGGTTCTATTGCCCAGCGACGGATCGCGTTGATGGTTGATCCGGCTCTTAATTTTGGGCTGCCGGCTTTCCTTTCACCCAATCCAGGAATTAATTCCGGATTTATGATTGCGGAAGTGACGAGCGCAGCATTGATGTCGGAAAATAAACAGCGCGCAAATCCTTGTTCTGTTGATTCAACGCCGACCAGCGCAAATCAGGAAGATCACGTATCCATGGCCGCCCATGGGGCATGCCGCTTGCAGGATATGAATGACAATCTGGCGCGAATAATCGGGATTGAACTGCTGACAGCAAGCCAGGGAGTTGAATTACGTGGTCCAATAAAGACCAGCAAAACCCTTCAGCATGCTATTTCCCGGCTGCGGATGGATTGTGAAAGTCTTGGAGATGATCGCTATCTTGCGCCTGATCTTCAGAAGGCGGGAGATATTGTGATCGCGGGAGATTTGATTTCAGCGGTTGGAAGAGACCTGTTTCCAACTCTTGAAGGGCTGCGCTGATGGAGCCGGTTCGGATCACACGAGGTAGTAGCCCGATCATTCTCGGGATTCCGCATACAGGAACATTTATCCCGGAAGACATATTGGCGAATCTCAATGAAACCGGAAGGGCAATTGCAGATACCGACTGGCACATAGATCGCCTGTATGCAGACCTGCTTGATAATGTGACATTGGTTGAGGCGACATATTCAAGATATGTTATTGATGCAAATAGAGATCCCGAGGGTGTGTCGCTCTATCCGGGACAAAATACGACAACCCTTTGTCCGTTAACAGATTTTGATGGCAGGCCCATTTATCTCGAAGGCAGGGAACCTGCGACTGCTGAAATTGAAGCAAGGCGAAAAGAGTTCCATGCACCATATCACTCGGCACTGCGACAGGAAATTGAACGGGTAAAAGCCATTCATGGCATTGCCGTCTTGTATGATTGTCATTCCATACGATCCAAAATTCCCTATTTGTTCGAAGGTGAACTACCGATTTTCAATGTGGGCACCAATCTGGGTGCTACCTGTGATGTCGTCTTTGAGAATCTGGCATCAACTGCAATTCAATCTAACGCGGAATTCCCCTCTGTCATGAATGGCAGGTTTAAGGGCGGCTGGACAACAAGACACTATGGACGCCCCGAACATGCCGAGCATGCCATCCAGATGGAAATAGCGCAGCGGGCCTACATGACGGAATCCCCGCCGTGGTCCTGGTCTGAAGATCGGGCAACCAAAATACGACCAATATTAAAATCCCTGCTGCAAAATATGGAACGCGCTGCGCTTAAGCTGGCCGCGGAAAATGAGAAGTGAATTTCCCATGACAATTGATCGTTCTCACAACGCACGCGAAGTACGCTCTCCTCACGGTTCTGAATTGAACTGTGAATCCTGGCAAACCGAAGCGCCTTATCGGATGTTGATGAATAATCTGGATCCCGATGTAGCGGAGAATCCTAACGAGCTGGTTGTATATGGTGGAATTGGGCGTGCCACCCGTAACTGGGAAGCGTTTGATAATATTACACGCCAGCTTAAAATCCTGAAAAGCGATGAAACACTGTTGGTTCAATCGGGAAAGCCGGTTGGTGTTTTCCAGACCCATGCCGATGCACCCCGCGTTTTGATAGCCAACTCTAACCTGGTGCCACATTGGGCAACATGGGATCACTTCAATCACCTCGATAAACTCGGGTTGATGATGTATGGTCAGATGACTGCCGGATCATGGATTTACATAGGTACCCAGGGTATTGTTCAGGGAACTTACGAAACTTTCGTTGAAGTCGGACGCCAGCATTATGATGGTAATCTACAAGGCAAATGGGTTCTGACCGGGGGACTTGGTGGCATGGGTGGTGCCCAGCCTTTGGCAGCTGTAATGGCCGGGGCCTGTTGTCTGGCAGTTGAATGTAATGAAGACAGCATCGATTTCCGGTTGCGTACCCGTTATGTCGATGCCAAAGCCAAAACTCTGGATGAAGCGCTGGAAATGATTGAGCGCTGGACCTCCGCTGGAGAAGCGAAGTCCGTTGGATTGTTGGGAAATGCCGCGGATGTATTTACCGAAATGGTTGAGCGTGGCGTGAAACCGCATTTGGTGACCGATCAGACTTCGGCACATGATCCGGTAAATGGATATTTGCCGCAGGGCTGGACAATGGCGCAATGGATCGAGAAACGAGAAAGCGATCCAAAGTCCGTCGAGAAAGCAGCCAGAGCTTCGATGCGTGTACAGGTTGAAGCTATGCTCGCGTTTCATGAGCAGGGAATTCCTACTGTAGATTATGGCAATAACATCCGGCAGATTGCGAAAGAAGAGGGTCTCGAAAACGCCTTTGATTTTCCAGGATTTGTTCCAGCCTATATTCGACCTCTATTTTGTCGCGGAGTTGGCCCGTTCCGCTGGGTGGCTTTGTCCGGTGATCCTGAAGACATCTATAAGACCGATCAGAAGGTCAAGGAACTCATTCCGGACGACAAGCATTTACATAACTGGCTTGATATGGCTCGTGAACGCATTGCATTTCAGGGGCTTCCAGCGCGAATTTGCTGGGTAGGCCTTGGTGAACGCCATCGCCTCGGGCTTGCATTCAATGAAATGGTTCGTAGTGGAGAATTAAAAGCGCCGGTTGTGATAGGCCGCGATCATCTGGATTCCGGGTCGGTGGCTAGTCCCAATCGTGAAACAGAATCGATGAAAGACGGGTCGGACGCAGTTTCCGATTGGCCGTTGCTCAATGCATTGCTGAATACGGCGTCGGGAGCGACCTGGGTCAGTCTTCATCACGGTGGCGGCGTTGGTATGGGGTTTTCACAGCATTCCGGCATGGTGATTTGTTGTGATGGGACCGACGATGCCCAAAGGCGTATTGGGCGAGTGCTTTGGAATGATCCGGCAACTGGCGTCATGCGCCATGCTGATGCCGGTTACGATATTGCGATCGATTGTGCCAAGGAGCATGGGTTAAATCTTCCGTCGATTGACCCTGCGTAACGATAATTCTACCGAAATCAAGCCTGTTATTCCGGCCCATTGGCCTGGTTTGCACGGAATAAAATTGGTGAAATCAGATCAATCCGCCTGCCCATCCTGGGCTTTGCGGTTTGTACGAGGAGGAAGAAATGAAAAGAAGACAATTTTTGAAGGGAGCAGGTGTTGCTGCTGCCGGTAGTGTTGCAGTTTCTGCGCTTGCAACACCTGCGCTCGCTCAGGGTAAGCGGCAATGGCGAATGGTGACATCATGGCCCAAAAATTTGCCCGGTCCTGGTGTAGCTGCACAAAGCCTTGCAGATCGTATTACGGCACTTTCAGGTGGTCGCATTGAAGTAAAACTATACGCCGCCGGTGAAATTGTACCTGGACGCGGTGTATTTGATGCTGTGTCCGAAGGCACCGCAGATCTATATCATTCGGTTCCAGCGTATTGGGGTTCCAAATCCAAGGGCTTTTTGCTTTTCGGCTCCCAGCCTTTTGGTTTAACTGCCGATGAACAATTTGGCTGGATGGCTCATGGTGGCGGTCAGGCGTTGTATGACGAAATGTATGCACGGTTTAACCTCAAGCCATTTCTGTGCGGCAATTCCGGTCCACAATGGGCGGGTTGGTTTCGTAAGGAAATTAACTCCGTTGACGATCTGAAAGGGTTGCGTTTCAGAACAACCGGCCTCGCATCTGAAATGGCCTCCAAACTTGGAATGTCGGTTCAGGCCATGGGTGGTCGTGCGATGTTCCAGGCACTACAAACTGGCACGCTGGATGCCGGTGAATTCATCGGCCCGTGGACTGATAGTGCACTGGGTTATTATCAGATTGCCAAACATTATTATTGGCCTGGTGTTGGTGAGCCATCATCTGCTGAAGAATGTGCAGTGAACGCTTCCGCCTATGCTGACCTGCCGGATGATTTGAAACAGACTGTCTCGATGGCCTGTGAATCACTCTATAATCCAGTATGGACCGAATACACCACCAATCATGCCAAAGCGTTGAAAATGCTGGTTGCTGAAAAAGGTGTACTGGTCAAACGCCTGCCCGAAGATGTCATCATCGCGATGGGTAACGCAGCTGGTGAAGTGATTGCTGATCTTAAGGCCAATGACGATGAACTGGTTCAGCGGATCACGCAAAGCTATCTTGCCTATCGTGCTGCGATGCGTGAATACAAAGGTTATGCTGACAACGGTCAGATGAATGCACGCGGCCTTGATTACAATTACGGCGGCTAGTTCGTTACTACCCTCGCGGTCTGTTTGGTCGCGAGGGTAATTTGGGGATGGAGTATCAATGCCACTTCCGGCACAGTTAATTTTAAACGGACTTGAAACTGTCAATAATCGGGTTGGCAAAACCATTCGTTGGTTCGCCCTGATCATGGTTTTGTTACAGTTCGGAATTGTCCTGCTTCGCTATCTCTTTGGCATCAGTTTTGTTTTTTTGGGCGAAGGCGTGCTCTACATGCATGCAGCGCTTTTTATGCTGGGGGCTGGATACACCATGGTTGTCGATGGCCATGTTCGAGTCGATATTTTTTACGCCGGGTTTTCACAGAACAAAAAAGCAGCGGTCAATTTATTTGGGCACATTGTGTTTCTGTTGCCAATGTGCGCGATGATTGCCTGGACCAGTTGGCGTTCCGTTGTAAATAGTTGGTCAATTCTGGAAGGGCCGATTTCGGTGGGGGGAATTCCCGCATCGTTTCTCTTGAAAAGTCTGATTCCCGCGTTTTGTGTCCTGTTGTTTATTCAGGCTCTGGTTGCGATTGGCCGCGATGCATCGGTACTTTTTGGTTGTAATAAAAATAGCGCTGAAAGCATTGAATAATGATCCTCGATTACCTTGATTTGATTATGTTTGCTGTGCTGTTTGGCAGTATTTTGCTTGGGTATCCGGTGGCGTTCACCATCGCCGGGGTTGGTGTTTTGTTTGCGCTTATTGGCATCACAACCGGCAAATTCGATATTTTTCTTCTTGGGGCATTATCCCAGCGAATTTTTGGAATCATGACGCGAGAGGTTTTGATTGCCATCCCGCTATTTGTCCTGATGGGCCTGGTCCTGGAACGCAGTCGCATCGCCGAGGATTTGCTGGAAGAAATGGCGCGTCTATTTGGCTCGATGAAGGGTGGTCTGGGACTTTCCGTAGTAATCGTGGGCGCTCTGCTCGCAGCCTCGACCGGTATCGTTGGCGCGACTGTCGTTACCATGGCATTGATCGCTCTGCCCTCAATGTTGCGAAACGGATATTCCACCAGTCTTGCAGCTGGAACAGTCGCAACAGCCGGTACTCTTGGACAGATTATCCCACCTTCAACTTTGTTGATTATTCTGTCGGAAGTGATGTCAAACGGATACCAGCAAGCGCAAATTGAGGCGGGAAAATTTACGCTTGAAACGATATCTGTTGGTCAAATGTTCGCGGCTGCGCTGTTCCCCGGCCTGATGCTGGTTGTTGTTTATATTGTCTATATTCTGGTCTACGCACACTTAAAGCCAGAAGTGGCACCGGCTATGTCCCGAGCTGGCAATGACCCGGTTAACTGGAAACGAATTGGTTCGACCCTGATGCCGCCGCTTGTTTTGATTGTTGCGGTATTGGGATCCATTCTTGGTGGTGTGGCGTCGCCAACAGAAGCTGCATCTGTCGGGGCCATTGGGGCTATTTTACTCGCCGGTTTCAGACTATCTAACGGCGCATCAAATAAAGCTCTTGCACTTGGTTCAGCAGCGTTGGTAATCGTAATTTTCATAGCTGGTTTTATGACGGTTCGGCTTCAGAAAGAAGTGGTTGGTTTTGCCGAATATTCCACCGCTCTTGTCATCATTATCTTGCTTGGTATTGCAATTTTCGCAATTGCGACATCTCTGCTCCGCATGCAAAAGGCCAATTTGTTGGCACCGATAACAACAAACACGATGACAATAACATCGATGATATTTGTGACGATCATCGCCGCGAGTGTGTTTTCGCTGGTATTTATTGGTATTGGTGGTGAAGAACGGATTCAGGAAATTATCAAATCCATGCCCGGCGGAGCAGTGGGCGCGCTATTGTTTGTTATGGTGTTGGTTTTTGTGTTGGGTTTCTTTCTCGATTTTGTCGAGATTTCCGTTATTCTGTTACCGATTGTTGTGCCGACACTGATATTGATGGGGCATGATCCGGTTTGGCTGGCCGTTCTCCTGGCAATTAATTTGCAAACCAGCTTTCTTACTCCGCCCTTTGGTTTCTCGCTATTTTATCTTCGCGGAGCCGCACCAAAAGAAGTCACAACCGGGCAAATTTATCAGGGTGTCGCCCCCTATATAGTGCTTCAGGTTCTTGGTATGGCAGTGATCTGGTTCTGGCCCGATATCGCAACCTGGCTGCCCCGGGAACTTTATGGCTAAACACCTGGTCTCCGGCAGGTATTGCAGTGCATCAACATTCAACAACATTTACAGCAAGGCCACCGGTAGAGGTCTCTTTGTATTTCAAGTTCATATCGAGGCCGGTTTGACGCATGGTCTCAACACATTCGTCAAGCGATACAATGTG
>JAESRR010000176.1 GCA_016764535.1 Cohaesibacteraceae bacterium
TTTGAAAACAACTATTAATCCGGATAATCAGTCCAAAACCGGTCTTATCCAGACTTTGTTATCGTGATAGGCAGTCCCGCCATATGGAGCGACAATTGTTGCACTGGTGAGGCTATTAATTCCAGCATCATTGGCAAAATATTTATTTGCCCATATGCCTTCGGAGATGACTACACCGGTTTGTAGCCCATCAAAAATAGCGGCATGCAACCGGACAACGCCACGTTCATTGCCCATTTCCAGTAAATCTCCATCCTTGACACCCAGTTTTTCGGCATCGGTTGAATGGATCCGCAAAGATGGTCTTTGTTCGCGTTTTAAAGAGCCAGGTGATTGATTAAAGCTCGAATTCAAAAAAGAACGCGCAGGTGAMGTTGCAAGTCTGAAKGGGTGTTTATCATCSGCTTTTTCATTGACGTCCCAGTAATCCGGGAATTCCGGCATTTCCTGCCATGGACCCATCGGGCCGTTATTGGGTGCAGGTATCGTTGACCAATCGGGTTTGAAACGGAATTTTCCGTCATCATATGCAAACCCATTTACATAGTGTGCATGATTAAAATCAGGCTGACAATCAATCCACTTTTCATTTGAGAAATGTTCGAGATTTCCGTACCCGCCCTTCTGCAACATCCAGTCAATATGTTCATTTGGTGACATTGAAAAACCTGGATGTGTTAGTCCGAGGCGCTTTGCAAGGCCGTCATACACCTGATGATTGGAGCGGCAATTTTCAGGCGGGTCCACCAGTTTTGGTCCATAAATCAAAAATTGATGTCCACCACCCTTATAAATATCGTCATGTTCCATAAACATGGTTGCGGGTAACACGATATCGGCCAATTGCGCGGTTTCTGTCATAAAGTGTTCATGGACACAGACAAACAAATCATCTCGTAACAAACCGTTTTTTACCCGTATTTGTTCAGGTGCAATTGATGCGGGATTGGTGTTCTGGATCAACATGCCGGTAACGGGAGGGCCGCCAAGCAAAGCGTCGCTGTCACCCTCAAGAATAGCTCCGATTGCTGATTGATCAAGAATGCGGACATCTGTATTCTTAGCATCAGTTGCTTCGATCATCGTCTTGTCAAGATTGTAAATCGCGCCATTATTATGAAACGCCCCGCCACCCTTGTATTTCCAGGCACCCAGTACAGAGGCAATCGAACACGCGGCATGCATGTTAACTACACCGTTCCGCTGTCTGGTAAATCCATAGCCAAGCCGCAAGAATGTGCGCGGATTCTCTCCCATCAATTTGGCAAAGTCTTCAATTTGAAAAATTGATAATCCTGTAATTTCAGCAGCCCAGGCTGGTGTTTTGGTTGAGAGGTGATGTTCAAATTCAATCGGCGCATCAGTAAACTTATTCAAATAATCCCGGTCTGCGTAATTATCACGGAACAGCACATGCATGACGGCGCAGGCAAGCGCACCGTCAGTTCCCGGCTTTAAACACAATGACATGTCTGCCTGATCCATTGTTCCGGTCTGGTAAATATCAATCGCAACAATTCGGGCACCGCGAGATTTGCGCGCCTTCATGGCAAGCGTCATGACATTTACCTGTGTATTGACAGCATTTGTCCCCCAGATAACAACAACATCGGCTTCTGCAATTTCACGGGGGTCGGGTCCTCTTAAGGCACCGGTTCCAGCAATGTAACCTGTCCATGCCATGTTGGTACAAACAGTATCATATTGTCCCGAATAGTTTTTCAGGTGCCGCAACCGGTGAATGCCATCCCTCTGGACCAGGCCCATTGTACCCGCAAAAAAATATGGCCAGATTGTTTCGGAACCATACTTTGCTTCCCGCTTGAGAAACTGTTCTGCTATTTCATCAAGCGCTGCATCCCAACTAATTTCCTGCCAGTTATTATCACCCTTGTTGCTTTTTCTTCGTAATGGTTGCAGTAGACGATCAGGGTGATGAATACGCTCCGCATACTTTGCGACCTTTGCGCAAATCACACCGGCCGTATAACTATTGTCTTTTGATCCACGCACGCGTCCAATTTTGTCCGGACCAAGAATTTCCACATCAAGAGCACATGTGGAAGGACAATCATGTGGACATGCCGAATGTCCGGTACGAGGAAATAACGGGGAATCCAATGCGACCTCCAAATATAACAATTCGACCGGAATACCCGATTACAACATTATGAACGCAACAATATAAATAGGCAAACAGTTGATCAATCAGCCAATAAAAAAGGGCGCCTGGAGGCGCCCTTTTCGAACCAAAATTAAGATCAGCTAACCAACGAGTTCAGCGTCAGCGAAGAAAAATTTAATTTCTTCAGCTGCTGTGTTAGCCGCATCAGAGCCATGTACAGTATTTTCACCGATGGAAAGAGCAAATTCCTTTCGGATGGTGCCCGCATCGGCATCAGCCGGATTTGTTGCACCCATAACTTCACGGTTTTTGGCGATGGCATTTTCACCTTCAAGAACCTGAACAATAACCGGCTCTGAAATCATGAAGTCTACAAGTTCACCAAAGAAAGGGCGCTCTTTATGAACAGCATAGAACCCTTCGGCCTGTTCGCGGCTCATTTGAATGCGCTTTGAAGCAATTACACGCAGGCCTGCATCTTCAAACTTGGCAACAACTTTGCCTGTAAGATTGCGTCTGGTTGCATCGGGTTTAATGATCGAGAAGGTGCGCTCGATTGCCATGGGCCTAATCCTGTTTACTGGAATTTATACCCGGATTCACCGGGATTTGTGCGCTGTATAACCCTGGAGGAACAGAACGGCAAGTCTGAATTTGCAGAGCTGGTTAAGGCCTGCTTTCCTGTTGCAATTCATAACAGGTTAGCTCCCGAATTCGATCCCGCCGATTACCATCACATATCGTTCCAGCTTGAAGCCGGATTTAATCCAGCATTTCTATGTTTGGTACAGGTCCAGACATCGATCATACCAGTCAAGAACAATGTCCTTTTCGTCAAACAGGTTAAAATCCGCACACATTTGCCCCCATTTCAATGTGCCAAATGCGATATAGTCCGCATAAAGCGGAGCATGACCACCGATCCAGGACTGTTTTCTCAACATCTGACGCATGGGCAATAAAGTATCCCTAAAACTGCCAATATGGGCTTCATCCGAACAATGAACTTCTTCCAGTTTTTTGCCAAAACGCTTTTCTCTTGATGCCCGGAAGTAGATTTGGTCCTCACTTCCAAGGCGATCATGAATACCCATGATTATCAGTGGCAACAATGCACGCGACAAGACACTGTTCGCCCAGCCCTCAACAAATCTCGCCGCAGCAAATCCGCCCTGCCCATCAAATAACGTCGGGTTATCAGGGTATGTATTTTCCAAATGGACCGCAATATCCCAACTATCACGGATCACATTTCCGTCGATGTTCACAACCGGCAATGTGGATTGCTTTTTATCCTCAATGCCTTTGATCCGTGCAAAAGTCGTGGGTATGGCCAGAAATGGCAACTGTTTGTGATGCAGGGCATATTTTATTCTCCAGCATGGAGGGCTGAACCGGGCAGCTTCATCTTCACCACATAAATCATACAATTGAATTTTCATTGGAGAATCCCTGTCTCAATACAAGAAGTGATTACACAATAAAAAAGGCCGGACAGTAAAGCCCGACCATGCTCATTTTCAGCAACAAGTTCTTCCCAGGATCATTTTCCCGGATTCAGGCGTATTCGCCCATGGCCTGAGTAATTCGACTTACGGCCTCAGGAAATTGTTCCATTGCCTGCTGAGCCTGTGATATCAATAACGGGGTCTCTTCCATTGTCCGCTCTTCTTTGTTTGTCCGGGCAAGACGGTTAATCTGATCAGCTGTCTGGCTGAGCACTGATGCTCCGAAAATTCCAGCTACACTTTTGATTGTGTGGCTAATTTTTTCAATTGTTTCAATGTCATTCACATGAAGAGCGTCTTGCAAAGCTTCGGTTTGCGCAGCTATATCGGACAAAAATTGAGCTTCCAGCTTACTACGAGTAGCAGGGGATGCGCTCATGAACAAAGCTTTCAAAGTAGATTCCCGAAAACTAAGCGATTGCTGAACGTGTTCCTGTTGCTCGGAAATTGCCGCAGCGGATTTTTCTTCAACCGGAGTTACGGATTCGGTCTTTGGTCGTGGCATCGTTGCTTTCATTACAACTTTGCCAACCTGATCAGATCTTGCAGAAGTCGACTTCTGTTTTTCCGTGGCAGGTGCCTTGGCAACTGCGGCAGCAAATCCGGTAGTGGTTGTGGTTTCCTTGTTGTCGTCCACTGCTGGTTCGACTATTTTATCGTCACCAATCGGTGATGTGAAAATTTCAGCTTCCGGATCCATGTCTTTTGGCGGTTGTAATATCAATCCGGTTTGCTTTGCACGCTTCCGGCCTTTTGTCAGGCTGGCCATCGAAGCAAACAAAGCTTGCCTATCAACAGGTTTTGCAGAAACATCATTGGCACCCGCTCCGATAAACCTTTCCCGATCTTCAAGTGATGCATAAGCGGTCAGAGCAATGATCGGGACATCACATTGATCATCATCAAATGCCCGGATACGTTTAATTGCTTCATATCCATCCATTTCCGGCATGGATATATCCATCAAAATAATATCATAGGCTTTCCATTTGGCCTGGAATACGGCTTCCCGCCCATTGAATACTGAATCAACCCGACAGCCTTCCTGATGTAACATATCAGACATCACGAGCTGGTTGGTCTGGTTGTCCTCGGCAAGCAGGATTTGCATGCCTTTCAAAGCACCAACCTGGATACTTTCTTCTGCACCCTGTTCAAATCCGACAAGACCGGCTTGCTGTCCAATCTGTAGGTTCAACGAGAACCAGAATGAAGACCCCTCGCCCAGTTCACTGGCAACCTTAATCTCCCCACCCATCAAATGAACCAATTGGCGACATATGGCCAGTCCAAGGCCGGTGCCGCCGAATTTACGGGCATAGGAGGCATCAACAGTGGTGAACTCTCCGAACAGCGTTGCACATTTGTCTTTTGCTATTCCTGGTCCCGTATCAGTGACATCAACTCTAACCTCTGCCTGGGCAATTGAATCAATACTTAAACTGGTTGCCAAAGGCATGTCGCTTGACAGTGTGACTACCACACCGCCCTTATCTGTAAATTTAATCGCATTACCAATCAAATTCAAAAGGATCTGGCGCATGCGCCCGGGATCACCATCTACATAGGTTGGAACCGGCTGTTTAATATTCAAAGACAGATCAATGCGTTTTTCACGTGCCCTTGGACGCATGAGGTCAATCACGCTTTTAAATACGTGCTCCAGCGCAAAGGTACTCTGTTCCAGTTCCATTTTACCGGCTTCAAGCTTGGAATAATCGAGAATATCATTCAGTATTCTCATGAGTGACCGGCCGGACTCCTGGGCAGTATCGACATAACGTTTCTGGCGTAGATTAAGTTCGGTATCCCGCATCAACGTGAGCAGGCCCATCAACCCGTTAAGTGGTGTGCGAATCTCATGGGACATGATTGCAAGAAAACTTGATTTGGCCCGACTGGCAATTTCGGCCTGTTCTTTTGCCTCTATCAAGTCTGTTTCGTTCGCTTTTTTGTTTGTAATGTCCCGCATATAGGCAACAAACAAATATTTGCCATCTTCTGTTTTCGAGCTGTTGATTGAAATTTCAGCAAGGAACTCTTCCCCATTGCCTCTCAGGGCCTCAATTTCAATCCGTTGTCCAATAAATCCGCCGGACCCTTGTTCCTTGTATCTTTTCAACCCGTCAATATGCGCTTTTCTGTACCGCTCCGGAACAACATGGTCGACCAATAGATTTCCGATAATTACATCACGTTGAATGCCAAACAGTTCTTCGGCAGCTTCATTAAATTCTACGACTTCGCCATTTTCATCCATCACAATAACGCCATCAATCGACGAGGCCATTGTTGCCCAATATTGCCTGTTCATGCCGGAAAGAGCACGCTCCCGGTTTTTCAACTCCGTTATATCAACCCGGAAACCGACAACACCACCTTCTTCTGTTCTTTGTTCATGAACTCTAATCCAGCGACCGTCTGCCAGCTCATATTCCACAATGCCCTGAGGATCATTGTGAACCTCCATGCGCTTTTTAATCCAGGTTTCGAGCTCTTGTCCTTCACCAATACCGTTGATCTGCCCCTGTTCAGCACCGTAACGAATGATATCTTCAAATTTGGTACCAGGTTGCATGATGGAAGCTGTAATCGCGTACATTTCCTTGTATTTTGCATTGCACATAACAAGGCGATCACTACGATCGTAAAGTACAAATCCAGCGGGTAATGCATTGATTGCATCCTGCAATCTCGTTTCGGCCAAATATTTATCCATATTTGCCATTTTTCGCTGGCTTATATCCCGAACTGCACAAACAAAATGCGGCACACCATCAATCACAACACCGCGCACCCGCAGGGTAATCGGAACATCGCCGCCATCTTTTCCAAGACCGGTTAAATCGACGGTTGCTGTATTGGCAAGCATGACATCGCCATCATTCGAAAATCCGACAACGTCCTCAAGCAGCGTAGCGGCTTTTTGTAATTCCTCATCATTGAACAATACCAGTAATGACTGACCGAGCAGGGATGATGCCTGATATCCAAAAATACGTTCCACCGCAAAATTGGCAGACACAATATTCAGCTTTTCATCAACAGTGATGATCGCGTCAGTGATGGTGTCCAGGATTAATCGCGTACGATGTTCACTATCAAGTGCTTGATTTTGACTTTCCCTTGCGCGCTTTTCAGCTGCTGCCGCTATGCTCCCCTTTTCCATTTCAGAATCAGCGAGTTCTTTCTCCCGAAGCAGCGTTTTGCGATGACATTGTGTCTGATAGATAATCAATAGAATGCATATGGTAAAAATACCCATGATCGCAGCAAGCACGCGATATAAATTGTTGTCGAACATGTTGCCTGGAGGCGGGAAAGCGATGCGAACTTCCTGGATACCCCGGATATCTCCAACCTTCCAATTCAGGTTGGGAGAAGCTTCATGACTGTTATGACAATCAACACAACCCTGTTGCATTGTAACCGCGGTCGCATATCGAATTTGAGGGCCTGTTGTTAATTTGGAAGTTTCTATAAATTCCCCTTTTCCGCCTTCGCGAAAGTGGTTCAGTGCCCTGATTTGAAAATTGTCGAGCAGACGATCCTGTCGCCACAAAAATGGCTGGTCACTCAACAATTGAATTGCCTGCACACCATTTGTAGACTGCAAACGCTGACCTAACTCCATGGTCAGGGTAGCCGGAAGCGGAATTGCACCTTTTTTTCCGCTAAAATCGTGGGTCACTGTAATTCCGGGAATGTCCTTGATCGCGCCCACAACATGTTCTGTATAGAATTCCCGGACTGTGGTTGCTGACACAGACTGAATTCTTGCGGCTTCGGTCAATGTGTTTTCTTGAATATTACCAACGTGCTGCACGACAAGAGCAGTAAGTATTCCTGCAGAAGCAAGTACAAATACAACAA
Organism: Cohaesibacteraceae bacterium; assembly: GCA_016764535.1. Lineage (GTDB taxonomy): Bacteria > Pseudomonadota > Alphaproteobacteria > Rhizobiales > Cohaesibacteraceae > JAESRR01. The sequence continues at coordinate 7,507 of JAESRR010000176.1, forward strand.
GTTGCCAAAATGAAAAATTGAACACAGATGCGCGCTGCTGCTGCGAAGAATTCATTATTCTTCCTCGATTCCCACCAAACAAAGATCAATACATACGAATGGAATCAACAGCTTCACAATCATCCTGAAAATCTCTAATCCAAATGATTTACATTGCCAACCACACAGTACAAACGAATGATTACGCTACAACTCTGTATAAAATCTTTATAAATACTTGAACGCTCGTTTTGGAAATTTGAAAATTACTATTCAACACCCACTTGCATCGGATGATGACCTGGTGCAAAAAGCGCACATGCTACACATTAATGATCTCACTTACCGCATCGCTGGCCGCACTTTGTTCGACGCCACAAATTTGATTGTACCCGCAACCGGCAAAGTTGGATTGGTTGGACGCAACGGATCGGGTAAGTCAACGCTATTCAAACTCATTACGGGAGATCTAGCTCCCGAAAGCGGCAGTATTAAACTCTCGAGGGGTTTGAAAATCGGGCAAGTGGCTCAGGAAGCCCCCGGTACAGAAATCAGCTTGCTTGATTTTGTACTTGCAGCGGATCTTGAACGCACAGCTCTTCTCTCCGAAGCAGAAACTGCTACAGACCCAAATCGGATTGCAGAAATACAATTACGTCTGACAGACATTGGTTCACATTCTGCAGAAGCGCGGGCTGGTGCAATTCTTGATGGATTGGGCTTTGATAACGTAGCACAAAAGAAATCATGCAGTTCTTTTTCCGGAGGCTGGCGGATGAGAGTTGCCCTGGCTGCCGTATTGTTTACAGAACCCGACTTGCTGATGTTGGATGAACCGACAAACTACCTTGATCTGGAAGGAACATTGTGGCTTGAAAATTACATTGCCAGGTACAATCGGGCTGTCATCATCATCAGCCATGACCGGGATCTATTAAACAAGGCCGTAGGTCAGATCGCGCATCTTGATCAACTCAAGATTACCTTGTATCGGGGCGGCTATGATCAATTTGAGAAACTACGCCTTGAAAAAATGGTTTTGCAGCAAAAACACATTAAGAAACAGGAAGAACGCAGGAAACATCTTGAAAGCTTTATAATTCGCTTCAAAGCCAAGGCATCCAAGGCGAAGCAAGCTCAAAGCCGCGTGAAAGCACTCCAGCGCATGTCACCGATTACTGCCCTTGTCGATGACAGAATGCTACCGATTCACTTCAACAACCCGGCCCGCCAGGCCGCGCCTCCCATTATAAAACTGGAAAACGTGCAGGCAGGTTATGGAGATAATGTTGTTCTGAAAAATCTTACCATGCGCGTTGATCCTGATGATAGAATTGCATTGTTGGGAGCAAATGGTAACGGCAAATCTACATTTGCCAAGCTCATATCCAGACGACTTGAACCAATGGATGGAAGCATCACCTGGTCTGACAAACTACAAATAGCGTATTTTGCCCAGCACCAGCTTGATGAACTTAATCCTGCCGAAAGCGCCGTAGCTCATATCCGCGATCATTATCCTGACGAACCCGAAAACAAGATCAGGGCCCGGGTATCCCGGATGGGTTTGGGAACTGAAAAAATGGACACGCCGGTCCGTGATCTTTCCGGTGGGGAAAAAGCAAGGCTTTTGCTTGGCATTGTGACGCAAAAAGGGCCGCACCTTTTAATTCTGGATGAGCCTACCAACCACCTGGATATTGATAGTAGGGAAGCGCTTATTGAAGCCATCAATGCTTATGAAGGGGCAGTATTGCTCATCAGTCATGACAGGCACCTGGTTGAAGCTTGTGTAGACCGTCTCTGGATCGTAGCAGATGGTGGTGTAAGGCCTTATGACGACGATCTGGAAGCATATAGAAAATACATACTGACGGCTGGCAAAGCTAATAAAAATTCTGTTTCCAATTCTTCTTCTACAAAGAAAAGCGGTCAGGACCGGCGGCGCCTGGCTGCCGAAAAACGGTCTTTACTTGCGCCATTGCGCAAAAAAATCAAATCCTGCGAACAGGATATGGAAAAACAACGTAAACTCATCGCCCGGCTGGATGTGGACCTGGCCAAGCCTGCTTTGTTTGCAGATGATCCAGACGAAGGCACACGACTTTCAAAAAAACGTGCCGATGCCTTGAAGGCGATCGATAAAATCGAAGAACTCTGGCTGGAATTTTCTGAAGAATACGAGATTGCCACAACCGAAAAAAATCAAAGCGGAACCGGGTAGACTTGCTGATAACAGGCTATAAAATTTGGCAGATACAATCCGGCCCGCTAACACGGGTAGTCAAACACTATCCCTGCTTTTCCCATCTGCCATCATCCGACTGCTGCCAGTAGGTTAAATTTGCGCCTTTGTTTTTAAGAGTTTTCCAGAAAGATCTGGATTGAGAAACTGCCACCTTGTCATGGCCATCAAACATCAGCACAATCCGCTCATATCCATTGATGTCCACAGGCTCTGCTCCAAAAATAAAAAAACGGACATTTGCGTTGTTCGGATTTTCGTTCCCGCAAGTTAGATAAATCGGCTGGTCGGACATATCTCCGTCCAGATCGCAAGCGTGTGGCAAAAAAGAATCGTCCCTATAAGTCCACAAATGCGCATCAATAGAACTGATATCTCCAGCTTCACCCAGCTGGATTACTGCTGACCAATCCCGTTCAAGTGTTTTCTCCAGTAATTGAGGCAACACCGCTTCAAGCGATTGCCTTTGAAGATGATAAAACAGCACATCGACAGACATTCAATTTCCAGTCTCATTTTCTATAATATGACCATTGGCCCAAATCGATGGAACTCACCACCAATTTGGGCCATGAATCATGCTTCAAAATTGTCTCTGACAAATCTGTCCAACAATCTCACCCCAAAACCTGACGCCCATCCCTGACAAATTTCATTTTTTGGAGACCCCATTGCTGCACCGGCAATATCAATATGAATCCAGGGCGTGTCATTGACAAATCTCTGAAGAAATTGTGCTGCAGTAATTGCACCGCCCCAGCGCCCTGCTGAATTTTTCATATCTGCATTCGGCGTATCGATCATTTTGTCGTAGGCCTTGCCCAACGGCAAGCGCCACACCTTATCGCCCGATTTTTCGCCCGCGGAAAACAACTGTTCGGCCATTTCATCATCGTTCGAAAAATATCCAGCATATTCTCCGGCAAAAGCAACAACCATCGCGCCTGTGAGTGTCGCCAAATCGATTATTGCGGTAGGCTTGATATGCTCCTGCGTGTACCAGAGAACATCAGCTAAAACCAGGCGACCTTCTGCATCTGTATTTATGACTTCAATAGTTTGCCCGGACATCGATGTTACAATATCACCAGGTCGTTGCGCATTTCCATCCGGCTGATTTTCAACAAGCCCAAGCAATCCGACGATATTGGCATTGGCATTGCGTGAAGCGAGCGCATGCATCAGGCCGCATACTGCCGCAGCTCCACCCATATCGCCTTTCATATCTTCCATGCCACCGGCAGGTTTAATTGAAATTCCGCCGGTATCAAACACGACACCCTTGCCGACAAATGCGAGAGGCTGTTCACCCTGCTTGCCACCATTCCATTTTATCACCGCAACAAAAGATGGCCGGGAAGACCCCTGCCCAACTCCCARRAGRGCYCCCATKCCAAGTTCAGCGAGTTYGGCTTCGCCAAKAATGTCAACYTSGCAACCAARRCTTTCAAGTTCTTTTGCTTTRYCKGCAAACTCMAKRGTWCCCAGGATATTTGCCGGTTCATTRACAAGGTCCCTTGCCAGCATCACGCCAGCGCTTACACCGCTTTCAACTGCCCACAAYTTTTGCAAATTCTCCGGATCTGTTGCTGAAATGATAAGTGTGTGATCCGTATTCTCTTTTTGTTTTTTGTCTTTTTCTTTTGTCTTGTATTTATCAAAATTATACGCCCGGAGATTTATTCCTGACAGGAAATCAATTTGGTCAGAATCTGCAATTTGTTGTCCATCAGGTTTTTCCAATACAATTGTGAACGCATTTTTATCGAGACATCCCAACGTAGCCCCACCAAGTCTTGCCCAATCATCCGACGCATATTCCCCTATATCACCAATCCCCAACACCAAAATTTGTGACAAACTCGAATTCGCCGGAGCAAGAATGTTAATACTTGATTTCTTTTCCCCCGTAAATTTCTCCAGCTCTGCCACTTTTGATATTAGATTTCCGGTAACACTGTCGAGTTTTGAAGCGAGAGGACCGAGCGCAAGTCCTTTACCGGCAAAAACGATAACCCTTCCGTCAGTTGGTAAATCCGGGGAAACAAAAGATATAACAGGAAGTTTGGCCATGATTGTACCGTAATCTTGAGTGAATTAATCTATGCAGAGTCTTAGGCATTCGCGGAAAAGCTTCAAGCCCGAACCTGCAGCAATTCACAATCGTGGCGTAAAATTTTCTATCATCATTTATTGCGGGATCATTCTCCGGCCAGAAGTTGCAAAATTGAAATTTACAATTTATTAACCGTTTTTGTTGGTGCATTATTAGCCATTCTACCCCGACATATACAATCAGATGTGTTTGAGATGACTCAATGAATTGCAAATGAACAAAAAAGCTATTTACCCACACCCCGCTGAACGATCGAGCGCGCCATGAATTTGCTTGAACGCTATATATTCAAGCGAACTTTTTTTGCATTCCTGTTTGGGCTTGGTGCACTGTGCGGTGTCGTATGGCTCACTCAGGCCTTGCGGGACCTCGACCTGATGACATCTAAAGGGCAGACTTTGGGCATTTTTTTTACCATGACGTCTCTTGTGTTGCCTTTGCTGATTATGGTTCTGGCACCATTCGCTCTTATGATCGCTGTAATTTATTGTTTGAATGCGCTTAATAGCGACAGCGAACTCGTTGTCATAAACGCCTCCGGCGCTTCGATGAAAACCGTAATGAAGCCCATCCTTGCGCTCGGCTTGATCGTCACGCTTGCCGGAGGGTTTTTAAGCCTTTACATGACACCACTCAGCCTGATCACTTTGCGGCACTACATCACGCAAGTCAGGGCCGATCTGGTGGCAAACATTGTCAAGGAAGGCCTGTTCACCGAAATTGAAGATGGTATGGTTTTTCATATATCCGGCAGAGGACCCAACGGGGCGTTGCTTGGTTTATTTATGACCGACGACCGGGATCCTGAACAAAAATTTGTCTACCTTGCCCAGCGTGCACACATTTTAAAAACCACCGAGGGCACATTTTTAATAATGGAAGATGGGACTATCCAAAGACAAATCGTGGAAAACAATAATATATCCCTGATTGATTTCAAATCATATGCAATCGATTTATCAGAACTGGCGGCCAGGGAAGCAACAAGCCTGGCCAAACCACGAGAACGCCCGATCTCGTATTTTTTTAATCCTGATCCGGATGATCCATATTTTACTCAATACACCGGTCGGGTACGCGCTGAGTTCCACGATCGTTTTTCAAATCCGTTTTATGGATTGGGCTTCGCTTCAATTTGTCTTTTATTTCTGGGAAGAGCGCAGACAACAAGACAGGGTCGGTCCATTGCGATCGGCAGCGCGATTGCTGGCTGTATTCTGCTAAGAATTCTCGGCTTTACAGCCACAAGTCTGACCAATTCAAGCGCTACTGCAATACCGGCGATGTATATTGTGCCTCTGGCAGGAATCCTCATTCCCCTGATTTTACTAACAAGCGGATGGCAACCAAAAATTCCCACATCCTGGGCATTTGCCATTGAGATAATTTCCAACCGGATGCGTAAATATTTCACAAAAACCGGATTTACTCCAGCACCATGATGTGGACACTCGCCATATATTTCGCAAGGCGATTTCTATTTGCCATAGTCGGGATCTTTTTCGGCGGATTCGCACTTATCTTCGTAGTCGATTTTGTAGAATTATTGAGAAGAGCCGGTGATGTAGAAGGCTTTAGCATGCTGGATGTCGCAATCATGTCAGTCACGCGAGTTCCTTCGCTTACCGAACGAATATTGCCTTTTGCGGCTTTCTTTGGTGCCATGGCCACTTTTTTTTCCCTCAGTCGAAAACTCGAACTGGTTGTTGCAAGAGCTTCCGGCATATCAGTCTGGCAATTCATCGCACCAGGGTTGCTGGTCGCAACTTTTATCGGGGCATTCGGATTTGCAATCTACAACCCCCTTTCTGCGTCAATGAAGGAAATATCCCTTCGATATGAAGCGAAAATTTTTGGCGAAGTTATAAATCGGTACGATCAGCATTCAAAAGATAACTGGATCAGGCAGGGGGGAGAAGACGGCGATTCAATTCTACGGGCCCGATCTACCTATAATCAGGGAGCGGGGCTCTCCGGGGTCACAATTATTATGTTTGATCGCAACGGTCGGTTCAGCGAAAGGATCGACGCCAAACGAGCCGAATTACAGGACAAATCCTGGCTGTTAATGGATGCAATTGTGATTACTCCACAGTCAGCGGCAAAACACTTCGATCAATATATTTTGAGTACTCATTTGACTGCAGAAGAGGTACGCGAATCTATCGCTGCACCCGAATCCATTCCATTTTGGGGGTTGTTTCAAGTGATAGCACGCTCCGAGGCCGCAGGTTTGCCTGCGCATCGTTATCGTTTGCGTTTTCAAACACTTCTCTCAAGACCTTTGCTTCTGGCCGCCATGGTTTTGATCGCCGCTACGGTTTCTTTACGAATTTCTCGACTAGGCAATGTCGGACGGTTAATTCTTACTGGCGTTGCTGCCGGGTTCATGCTTTATGTAATTACCGAACTTGCGGAAGATTTGGGAGGAGCCGGACTCGTTCCAGCGATACTCGCCGCCTGGGTTCCAGCTGTTACAGCTGCTCTATTGGGGTTTACTGTTTTGTTATATCAGGAGGACGGATGAGTAATCAGTGTACCGTCCATAAGAATCAATTCGTGAAGCCGGTTTCTTCATTGAAATCTGCATTTGGGAACCGCGCGCGATTGTTGGCTGCAACAGCTCTTGTTGCGTGTATTGCCGCACCTTCGGAAATTGTTCTTGCACAAAGCGTCCCTCAGCTGACACTGTCAGGTGAAGAAGACAGTCGAATGCTCGTTGAAGCCGACGAGATGGTGTACGATTATGATGGCGAAACGGTTACTGCCATCGGCAATGTTCAAATTTATTACGAGAAATATACCCTGCAGGCGAACAGGGTTAAATATGACCAGGCATCCGGACGTTTATCAGCATTCGGGGATGTAAAAATCACCGAGCCCGATGGCAACATCATTACAGCCCAGGAAATAGATCTCACCGATGATTTTCGCGACGGGTTTATTCAATCTCTAAATATTAGAACCGCCGAGAATGCACGTTTTTCGGCGCAAAGCGCCGAACGGAAATCCGGAAACATAACGGTCTTCAACCGGGGTACATACACTGCCTGCGAAGAGTGCAAAAAAGACCCGTCAAAACCACCACTCTGGCAAATCAAAGCCAAGAAAATAGTATACAATCAGAAAGAGAAAGTTGTTTATTACCGAAGTGCCACTTTTGAATTTTTTGGTGTTCCAATTGCCTGGTTTCCCTATTTTGCACATCCCGACCCAACAAACAAAAAACAGACCGGGTTCCTTGTTCCAAGAGTGCATCAGTCCAAAGCCCTGGGATATGGTGTAACGGCACCCTTTTTCTGGTCGATTGCAGAAAACTACGATTTAACATTTAGTCCAAGCTATATGTCAAAGCAGGGATTTTTAGGTCAGGCAGAGTGGCGACACAAACTTTCAAATGGTCATTACACCATTAATGTTGCCGGAATTAATCAACAGGATCCGCATGCGTTTTCCGGGCCGGCCGCTGATCTGAAATTTCGAGGCTCAGTCAACACAACAGGTTTTTTTAAACTTAACACAAAGTGGAAAGCCGGTTGGGACGTAACCATGCAAACTGATCGCCAGTTCTTGCGCGACTATGCATTTGTGTCCAGTACAGCTCAGGATAAAACTTCGAAGATTTTCCTTGAAGGACAGGGAGAACGAAATCATTTCTCACTGAATGGATATTATTTCAACGTATTCAATTCCACAGATTCACAAAAGAAGCAGGCTGTTGTTCATCCCAGTCTGGATTATTCCTACTTCGCTCCACAACCTGTATTTGGCGGCGAATTTCGATTTGACACCAACATTACAAGTATAACCCGGGCTGAAAAAGACGAAAGCACCTTGAATGGCATCACACGGTTAACTGGTCTGGAAGGTACATATTCCCGATTTTCGACCCATGCAGCGTGGCGGAAAAAATATATAAGCAGCTTTGGATCTGTTGTTACACCATTTGCATCCCTGCAAAGTGATCTTTACTGGATGACATATGCGCCAGGCGCCCCTGCTTCAATAAAAGACCGTGAGCTGATTACCCGAATTACACCAACAATTGGCGTTGATATTCGGATGCCGATTATATCCAGTCATGCATGGGGAAATCAGATTTTCGAACCGATTGCGCAAATCATGGCGAGCACAAATGAACGCGATGTGGGATCTGCTCCGAATGATGATGCACAAAGTATGGTCTTTGATGACAGCGTTTTGTTCGACCCCAATAAATTCTCTGGATATGACCGTGTAGAAGGCGGCACCAGAGCCAATATTGGTTTTCAATATAGATTGCAGCTCGATAATGGCTGGTCTGCGTCACTGGCTGGCGGAAGGTCTTTTCATCTAATAGGTAAAAATTCCTTCACTCAGGAAGATTTGACTCTTACTGGAACGGGCTCCGGGCTTGATAAAAGTGCTTCAGACTATGTAGGCCGGTTGTCGATCGGAAACGGTAGCGATTTCACATTTGCATCACGCGCCAGATTTGATGCCAACCACGGGGCATTGCGTCGCCTTGAAGCCGGAGCGAGCGCAAAAATATCTCGAGCCGATTTTTCTGCAACATACGCATTTCTTGGAAAACGGCGCGATCTGGGTGACGATATAAACAGGCACGAATTATCAACCGGCGCTTCACTCAGACTTGCGGAAGGCTGGAAATTGTCCGGCAATGCCAAGTTTGACCTGCGAGAACACAGCCTGATCTCGGATTCGATCTCTCTTGCCTATGACAATTGGTGTTTTGCTGCGTCATTGTCTTTTTCGGAAACCCGGAACAGATATTCTGATGCCGTTTCCGATCGAAAAGTGTATTTCAAGTTTGATTTGAAAACAATCGGTGGCGGACAATTGCAGCGTGATCTCAATCAAAATTAGAACCGTGAAAACTATTTTTCAAATGCCACAATATCACCGAATGGGCAGTTAATGATGTCTGGAACAAATTCGGCAGACGAGGATTGATGAATGATAACCTCACTAATAGTTCAGTGCGGAATATATCGGCTTTGGATCAAAACCACTAAACTTCTGTTTCTGAGCATGCTGATTGGCGTCTCTACAAGTCTGGTTTGGCCCGATTTCAGTCATGCTCGGTCTGTAACAATCAAAGCACTTGTCAATGACGTACCCATCACGGATTTCGACATATCACAGCGCAAAAAACTGATAGCCTTGGTGGAACGTGGACGTCGCGCCAGCAACACACAGGTTCTCAATCAATTGATCGACGAAGTACTTTGGCTCTCGGAAGCAAAACGTCGGAATTTTAACATTGCTGAATCCCGGATAGATCAAACCTATTCACAAATATCAAAGAGTGTAACCGGCTCGGCCAAAGGGCTGACACGCGTGTTACGTAGTCGTGGAATAAATCCAAATTCATTTAAGAAACAACTTCGCGCCCGACAAACACAGGATAAGATTGTACGTGCGCGTTTCAATGCCACAGTGAATGTCAGTGATCAGGACGTAAGTGCGTTTCTTTTGGACAGTGATAAAACATCAAAGCAGGAAGAAGTTGAATATCGAAACCTTCAACAAATTGTGTTTGTTGTTCCCAAAAATTCCAGCAAGACTTATGAGCGACAGATCCGAACAAGGGCGAAGCGCCTGAGAAACCAGTTTCACTCATGTTCGACCGGCCTTGCGACCATCCGTGGACTGAAAGATGTCGTCGTAGATCGTGTAGGACGAAAGCTTGCCTCGGCTCTGCCACCAAAATTGAGAAAATCTCTTGAGAAAGTGGCTGTTGGAAAGCTATCTGCTCCTGTTCGAATCCCTGACGGTTTTGAAATGATTGCGGTTTGTGACAAGAAGAAGATCCTCTCGTCTGAAGGCGCACGATCCGAGGCCCGGCAGAAAATTCGTAATACAAAAGGTCAGGCCCTTATACAACGTTACATCAGGGATTTGCGAGCAGACGCGACAATAATCATTCGCTAGAAAATGAATCCCTTGCGGTTCCATACACTCTATTGGCTCTATCGCCAGATTACACAGCAACGCAAAAACCATGTGCCAAATCGATAATCTACCTCCATTGCGAGACGTGCTCAAGAAGCATGGTATCAACGCAATCCGAAGCCTAGGCCAGAATTTTCTGCTTGATCTTAATTTGACACTGAAGATTGCACGTGCAGCAGGAGATCTAAAAAATCATACGATAATTGAAGTAGGGCCGGGCCCCGGAGGTCTCACGCGTGCCTTATTGCATGCCGGAGCAAAAAAAATAATCGCGGTTGAACGGGACTATCGCGCCATTGCTGCACTTCAGGAAATATCAGCAGCTTATCCAGGAAAACTTGAAATTCTGGAAGCAGACGCCCTAAAAACAGATATGGGTTCAATTGCAAGGGAGCAGGAAGGGCCTGTTAAATTGATTGCCAATCTTCCCTATAATATTGGTACTCCACTGCTAACAGGATGGCTGACAACAGACCCGTGGCCACCCTGGTTCTCCAGTATGACCCTGATGTTCCAAAAAGAAGTGGCGTTGCGAATTTGTGCTAACCCGGCAGACGATCAATTTGGAAGACTTGGCGTTCTGGCAAACTGGCGATGTTACACATCTGTTGCATTTGATGTGCCCAGGGAAGCATTTTCACCTCCCCCAAAAGTCACATCATCAATTGTACATTTTGAGCCTCGCTTGAACCCCTTGCCTTGTACATCAGCTGTATTGGAGCGTCTTACCGCGGCCGCATTTGGTCAACGCCGGAAAATGTTGCGATCCAGTTTAAAGAAAATATTTCTGCATGCAGAGGAAACACTTAAGTCTCTGAATATCGAACCCACATTGCGAGCGGAAGCACTGAGTATTGAAGGTTTTGTTGCTCTCGCCAACGCGCTTGAAATCGAAGAGCGCTCGTCCTGACAATGTTGCTCACTACAGTCTGTTTGCACAATCACAAACCCGAATCAGGTTCGTTCGGACAACATTTTTTCGAGGAAAACACGCATACCAATTTGTCGTTCTCGACGCGCACGTTCAGCTTTCAGAATCGAAGCAACAGTTTTCATGGTTGGTTCCAGATCATCGTTGACCAGAACGTAGTCGTATTCCGCCCAATGAGCCATTTCGGTCCGGGCATTTTCCAATCTACGGGAAATTACCTCGAGATCATCCTCTGCCCTTCTGATCAGTCTTGATTTAAGTTCTGCAAGAGATGGTGGCAGGATGAAAATCGAAACAATATCTCTTCTCGCTGTTTTATAAAGTTGTAGTGTTCCCTGCCAATCAATATCGAAAAGTACATCCTGGCCTTTTTCCAGCGCTTCTTCCACCGGATCAACCGGAGTTCCATAATAATTTCCATGTACTTCCGCCCATTCCAGAAGGGCTTTGCGATCCCGCAATCCATGAAACTTCGTTTCAGACACAAAGTGATAATGTACACCATCAATTTCACTGGGTCTTTTGGCGCGAGTTGTGACAGAAACCGAAAGCTTGATTGACGGATCGTCCTGCAATATGTGTCTTGCAATCGTCGATTTTCCAGCTCCGGAAGGAGATGATAAAATTAGCATTACACCACGTCGTGAAGGATGCTGAAACATTCTCACTCCAGATTTTGGATTTGTTCGCGTAACTGATCAACTGTCGCTTTGAGATCCAGTCCAATTGCTGTCAACGCCCGATCATTGGATTTTGAACACAAAGTGTTTGTTTCTCTGTTAAATTCCTGAGCAAGAAAATCAAGTTTCCGACCGATGACATCCCCCGATGCCAATAATGTTCTGCCCGCTTCTACATGCGCTTTCAACCGATCGAGTTCTTCACGAATATCCGCCTTCGCCGCCAATAGCAAAGCTTCGGTATGCAGTCTATCGTCGTCAAATCCCGAACTGTTATCAAGCAATCGTTCAATGTTTTCCCGGAGCTTGAGTTGTATGGCCTCTGGTTGACGTGCCGGGCATGCCTCGGCTTTGAGAGTCAATTCTGAAATAATATCCAAATGACCTTCCAGCAAAATTCTGAGCGCGGCACCTTCGGCTTCTCTCGCTAAAGCCAATTCCGAGACCACATCTATAAAACTAGCATTTAACGCCTTTACCAACGCTTGCCGAGCTGTTTCGTCTTCGTCCAGTTCTACAGTTTCCAAAACACCGCGAAAGYCAAGAATTCCATCCATTGACGGTTTTTGTGCATCGATTCGCCCTGATAACTCTTCCAGACACGCCAGGACCGATGCCAATACATCCTCGTTTATTTGTACGGATGTTGAAGCACAATCCCGCTTTAGAGTGAGTGTTGCAAAACACGATCCACGATGCAGTTTTTTGGCGATAGAATTCCTTATATTCTTGTCCATGGCGTCGAAACCAGGCGGTAAACGCAATCGAATATCAAGCCCTTTTCCATTAACAGTCTTGATTTCCCATGCCCAGCGGTATGCCTCACATGAGCCATCAACACGGGCAAAACCGGTCATGCTTTGCAATGCCATAGAACCCTCACTAAAGTGCACTTTCTGAAAAGCCGAATAGATAAAAACACGATGGCGCGATTCGAACCAGCCCGGTCATTTTTTGGGTAACTACAAATTTCCTTAATTGCTGGTAGTAGAAGTTCGCGCAGCTTTGTTTTTCTTCTCTATTTTTCGCCACCTCTTTACATTTTTATTATGTTCTTTCAACGTTTCTGCAA
>JAESRR010000177.1 GCA_016764535.1 Cohaesibacteraceae bacterium
TGATGCGGGCATTGGTTGAAGCTGGAAACGGCATAGGATTTCAAACGATAATTGGACTTGATGAAGCCTTGACTGAAGGCAAGATCAGGTTCGTGCCATTGATTGACGATGAATTACCGAAAAATAGTTTTTCGATCATTACCCATACCGGAAGAGAGCTAAATCTCGCTCCGGAAATGTTTTTTGAGCATGCAAAGTCGGTCTTGTCCAAACACAAACTAACTCATTGATGCCTTTTTGGCATCTGATGGCGAACAATTATCTCCTTTTGCGAACGAATTAAGTATGTCATACTCAATGGATAGTTGAACATACGGTAGATAAAAATGTCTGTATGTTCACCCTTGCCGGGAGGGCATAAGGGCATGACGGAATTTACAGGCAAACTTACTACGCATGTACTTGATACGGCAAAAGGTGGCCCGGCCTCCGGGTTGGTTATTGAGCTTTGGCAGATCAGCGACAACAATCGTAATCTACTTGGTACATTCACGACAAATGACGATGGCCGTATAAATCAACCTATCCTTGGTGGGCCAGATTTTTGTGTCGGTGATTATGAATTATTGTTTTTCGCCGGGGATTATCTTCGCTCAAGTCATGCCATTGATGTTGATCGACTTTTTCTTGATTTGATTCCGATCAGGTTTGGCATTGATGACGCCAATCAGCACTATCATGTGCCATTATTGCTTTCGCCCTATGGTTACTCAACTTATCGGGGGAGCTAGCAGCTTGCGGACACATATTCAATTTTTGCGCGGTCAGAACAAAGTTTCATTGAGCGACTTTCACCCGACAATGACGGTGTTGGAATATTTGCGTTCAATTGAACGTTCAAAGGGGACCAAGGAAGGTTGCGCCGAGGGCGATTGCGGTGCTTGCACGATTGCGATTGGACGGGTCAAAAATGGCCATCTTGTCTATCAACCGATAAATGCATGCATCCATTTTGTAGGAATGCTGGATGGTTGTCAGTTACTGACTGTTGAGGATTTACATGTTGATGGTCACTTTCATGCTGTTCAACAGGCAATGATCGAGCATCATGGATCACAGTGCGGATTTTGCACGCCGGGGATCGTCATGGCGTTGTTTACGATGTTCCATGCTGGATCAAAGCCGGTCACAAAATCGGAAATCAGAGATTGGCTCGCAGGAAATCTTTGTCGATGCACCGGATACCGGCCCATTGTTGATGCAGCATTTGAAGTGATGCAAAATCCGGCAAATGACCATTTTAGCAAACATGCAACAGAAACCGTCCATTTGCTTGATGAACTGAACGACAGGATGGATGTTTTTGTTGGTGATGATGAACACTACTTTGCCAGTCCAGGCGATTTGACATGCCTGACAGATATGTACAAGGACAATCCTGACGCGCTTTTGGTCAATGGAGCAACCGATATTGGTTTGTGGGTGACCAAGCAATTGCGCAGTCTACCGGCTTTAATCCATCTGGGGCGGGTCCTTGAACTGACAAAAATTGAGCTGGATACCGGGTCCGTCACGCTGGGTGCTGCTGTAACCTACGCCGACAGCGAAAAAATTATGGCAGGCCTTGATTGCGATCTTGCAGCCTTATGGAAACGTATCGGAGCGAAACAGGTAAGAGCATGCGGGACCGTCGGCGGCAATATCGCCAATGGTTCTCCTATTGGAGATACACCGCCGGTGCTTATCGCACTGGGTGCAGAAATAACATTAAGACATGGCGCGACCAGCAGAACCATTCCGCTGGATGAATATTTTATCGCTTACGGGAAACAGGACCGAAAACCAGGAGAACTACTGGTTTCAATAAAGATTCCCCGGCCACAGGAAAATCAGCATTTTCGCTGTTTCAAGATTACAAAGCGTTTTGATCAGGATATTTCCGCCGTGATGGCAGGATTTTTGATTGATGTCTCTGATGGTGTCATCACGAAAGCGAGAATAGCCTTTGGTGGAATGGCAGCCACTCCCACACGTGCTCATCAAACCGAAATTGCGCTGGTTGGAGCAAGACTCGACGCGCCTGATAGCTGGAATGCAGCGCTGGAAAAGCTGGAACAGGATTTCACCCCTTTGAGTGACATGCGGGCCAGTGCGGAATACAGAAGTGAAATTGCGAAAAATCTTCTCTTGAAAACTTTAATTGAACTTGCCGGAAACGATCAGGTCCAAACAAGATTGACAGGCAAGCGAGTGGTGGGTCATGCCGCATCATAATTCAAATCCGCAAATGAGCGATATGGCTGTGAACTTGCGTCACGTTGGTAAACCGATAAAGCACGATAGTGCGGAGTTGCATGTATCCGGTGCTGCGCGATATATTGACGACATTCCTGAACCTGCAGATATTTTGCATGTGGTCCCTGGTGGGCACCTTCAAGCAGTGTGTGGTTCCATCAAATTGGTTGATCTGGAAGCTGTGCGTAATGCACCCGGCGTTGTGGACGTTTTGGTTGCATCGGACATTCCCGGCGTCAATGACGTTTCACCAATTCTGGGTGATGACCCGGTTCTTGCTTCTGACTTTGTACGTTTTCATGGCGACGTCATTTTTGCGGTAGTGGCTGAAACCCGCGATATGGCTTTACGAGCTGCCCGCCTCGCCAATATTGTTATCGAGGAAAATCAACCGGTCATCACTATAAAGGAAGCGCTTGAGTCCAATAGCAGGGTTCTTGATGATTATGCTTTTGTCAAAGGCAAGGGTGCAAAGGCTCTTGAGGATGCAGGTGAGGTATTAACCGGCGCGTTTTCTATAGGCGGACAGGACCATTTTTACCTGGAAGGGCAGATTTCTCTGGCTGTTCCACAGGAAAATGGTGACATGCTTGTGCATTGTTCCACTCAGCATCCAAGCGAGGTTCAACATCTTGTCGCCAAAGTTCTTGGCAAAGCTGATCACGCAATTACAGTGGAATGCCGCCGGATGGGTGGAGGATTTGGTGGCAAGGAGACGCAGGCGTCTCAATGGGCAGCTCTTGCGGCCCTGGCCGCCGCACGCTCGGGTCGTGCATGCAAAATGCGTCTCGATCGCGATGCAGATATGCAGTTGACCGGCAAACGCCATGAGTTTGATGTTTCCTACAGGGTTGGCCATACGCCGGATGGCGTTCTTGAAAGTATCGATGTTGATTTCGCCTCGCGTTGCGGATGTTCTGCAGACTTATCCGGGTCGATCAACGACCGGACTATGTTTCATGCAGACAATTGTTATGACGTGCCGCACGCTGCTATCAAAACACGTCGTATGAAGACCAACACAGTTTCCAACACCGCATTTCGTGGATTTGGCGGTCCACAGGGCATGTTGTTTGCCGAACGCATGATGGACCATATTGCCATATCAACCGGGGTTGATCCTCTTGACGTTCGAAAGCGAAATTTTTATAGCGCTGATGGAACCGGTGTAACTCCATACGGCATGGCAGTTGAAGACTGTATCATTGCGGATTTGGTCGAAACTCTGGAAAAGACAAGTGATTATCGTCGGCGGCGGGAAAACATTTCGGCATATAATTCCAAAAATACAATATTGAAAAAGGGCATATCCCTGACACCTGTGAAATTTGGTATCTCGTTCACGGCGACCCACCTTAATCAGGCAGGCGCACTGGTGCATGTATATTCTGACGGGTCGATTCAGCTCAATCACGGTGGCACCGAGATGGGCCAGGGGCTGTACATCAAAATTGCGCAAATCGTGGCTGATGTGTTTGGCGTTGATGTTGAGCGTATTCGCGTCACAGCGACGAATACATCCAGGGTTCCAAATACATCTGCGACTGCAGCTTCGTCAGGTGCTGATCTGAACGGAATGGCTGCATACAACGCAGCAATGAAAATTATTCAACGGTTGAAAAACTTTCTTGCTGAAAGACACAATTGTGCCGGACAGGACATCGTCTTTGCAAACAACATCGTACGGGTTGATGGTGAGGAGTTTGCCTTCRATTCGATTGTTGGCGATGCATATCTGGATCGGGTTTCCCTGTCTTCGACCGGGTTTTACAAAACGCCCAAAATCACCTGGGATCGGGACAAGGGTACGGGTCGACCGTTTTATTACTTTGCCTATGGTGCGGCGGTGAGTGAAGTAACAATAGATACCCTTACAGGGGAGATGATTGTCGATCGGATTGATATTTTGCATGACGCTGGAAAATCACTTAATCCGGCAATTGATATTGGCCAAATTGAAGGTGGCTTTGTGCAGGGTATGGGTTGGCTGACCACTGAAGAGTTGGTTTATGATGACGCTGGACATCTAAAAACCCATGCGCCTTCTACCTATAAAATACCTTGTGCCAATGATGTACCTGAAGATTTCCGGGTTGCATTGTATCAGCCAGGCGAAAACAGAGAGCCCACAATTCATCGTTCAAAGGCTGTTGGAGAACCTCCGTTGATGCTGGCGAACAGTGTGTTTTGCGCAATCAGTGATGCAATTCTTGCTACATGTCCAGGAACACTGCCACAACTCGATGCCCCGGCTACACCACAAAATATACTGGCAGCATTACGTATTGCCCGCAAAAACGGGCAGAACTAGTACATGTTGATCTGGTCAAATATATTGCAGTCACTGGAACGCGGGGAAGGGTGCGTTCTGGTTTCTGTTTGTCACAGCAAAGGGTCTGTGCCCAGAGATTCGGGTGCTCGAATGCTGGTTGGTCAGGATGAAGCGATCAGGGGAAGCGTCGGTGGCGGTGCACTGGAATGGGAGGCATTCAGGAACGCGAAAAAAATGCTTCTCGCCGGTTCGAAATCAAGACTGGAAGTACAATCATTTCCACTTGGTCCTTCACTTGGGCAATGTTGTGGCGGACATGTAAAACTGTCTTKTGAAAAATTTGACACTGCTGATCTTGAGGAATGTCA
The DNA here is from genome assembly GCA_016764535.1 of Cohaesibacteraceae bacterium. Classification (GTDB taxonomy): domain Bacteria; phylum Pseudomonadota; class Alphaproteobacteria; order Rhizobiales; family Cohaesibacteraceae; genus JAESRR01. The sequence goes on from JAESRR010000177.1 coordinate 4,876, forward strand.
AAAATATTCCCAACTGGAATCAAGTGGCGGATTTGCAACTGTTATCCCGCTTGATGCGATCGCCATCGACCAGCGTCAAACAATGAGTTTGGAAAGACGCGGATGTTACAGTGGTTTGCAGGATGGAAAGCTTTTTGAGGTTTTTGCCGAGGAAAGAAAACATATCGCAATTTTTGGAGCCGGGCATGTAGGCAAAGCACTGGTTTTCTCGCTTGCATGCTTGCCGGTGTCCGTCACATGGATAGATAACCGCAAGAGCCAGTTTCCGCGTCAGGTTCCATTGAATATCACAAAAATTTGCCCATCTGATCCAGTTGGTCAGGTTACGGATCTGGCGTCTGGGACATTTGCCATAGTCCTTACACATGACCATGCACTTGATTATCAGATAGTGAAAGCCAGTCTGGCAAGAAGTTCAATTTCCTGGGTAGGTTTGATTGGCAGTAAAACCAAAAACACCCGGTTTATGCGCAAACTAAAGTCCGATGGGCTTGAACAGGAATTGAGCGATCGTTTTCAGTGTCCTGTGGGCATTCCGGGTATATCGGGCAAAATTCCGGAAATAATAGCAGCATCGATTACGGCAAGATTACTACAGAAATTTGAGGAAACCGGTTATACTCGTCCTCGAATTGACGGACAATCCCGAATTGATTCTATCGATATATCCAGTGGCATTATCGACGAAGAAGCGGGGTTTTAGGGAGATGAAAGTGGGGGAATTGTTACTGGAAGTGAGGGGACTGACCAAGCAATTTGGCAGTCTGGTGGCAAACGATTCTGTTGATCTGGAGGTTCGGCCCGGGGAAATTCATGCTCTTCTTGGTGAAAATGGAGCCGGAAAATCTACTTTGGTCAAAATGTTGTACGGGTCTCTTCAGCCTGGTGCCGGAAAAATATTCTGGCGAGGTCAGGAGCAAATAGTTCGCGATCCCTACGCCGCCCGGGAACTTGGCATCGGGATGGTTTTTCAGCATTTCTCTCTATTTGAATCAATGACGGTGGCGGAGAATATAGCTCTTGCATTGAAAGATGTTTCATCACTGGAAGCTCTGGCTGATACGATTGAAGAAACCTCCTGGGCTTACGGCTTGCCGCTGAACCCACTCAGTATCGTTGCTGACTTGTCTGTTGGAGAACGACAGCGTGTCGAGATATTACGGTGTTTGTTACAAGATCCTGCACTGATTATCATGGATGAGCCGACAGCTGTTCTGACGCCGCAGGAATCTGAATTGCTATTTGAAACCTTGCGGAAACTGGCTGCCGAGGGACGCTCGATTCTCTATATTAGCCATCGTTTGGCAGAAGTGACCGATCTTTGTGACACGGCGACAATTCTGAGAGGTGGTAAGGTTGTTGAACATTGCGATCCGCGGAAGGAAACCGCTGCAACTCTTGCGTCCCTGATGGTGGGCAGTAGCATTGGTGAGATAAAACATGCTCCTGATACAACTCTGGGACTGAAGAAGTTACATCTGGACCAGCTTTGCCTGGCGCCCGATGGCCCGTTCTCCATGCCTTTGGTTGATATTGATCTTGATGTTCATGCTGGCGAGATTGTTGCAATAGCAGGCATCGCAGGCAATGGACAATCGGAATTATTTGATGCCATCAGCGGTGAAAGACTAACTGATTCAGAACAGATAAAAATCTGCGGTTCGGAATGCGGAACAGATGACGTTACCAGTCGAAGATTGAAAGGGGCGGCATTTGTACCTGAAGAACGTCTTGGACATGGTGCAGTACCGGATCTGTCACTTTCGGAAAATGTAATTCTGACAAGACAAGGTGCTGATAAAGCCTTTCATTCCGGTCTATTTCTAAATCGAACGACCGCAATGGATACAGCCACTCGAATATCCGCAGATTATGACGTTCGCAAGGGTCAACCTGACCCGGTTGCATCGAGCTTGTCCGGAGGCAATTTACAGAAGTTTGTTGTAGGTCGGGAAATAGACAGGCGACCCGAAGTCCTTGTGGTTTCGCAACCGACATGGGGTGTTGATGCCGGAGCTGCAGTCCTCATTCGACAGTCATTAATTGATTTGTCGCGCAATGGTACCGCTGTTCTGATCATTAGTCAGGATCTGGATGAAATATTCGAGATTGCCGATAGGGTGACTGTCATAAACAAGGGTGGATTGTCCCAACAGGTAGATATCCGATCAATTGACCGTGAGGGAATTGGTCTACTGATGGGCGGAATTCAGGACCAGCATTTAAAGAAAGAAGATGCCCGTGTTTGAGTTGGAAAAACGGCAATCCCCTTCAAAATTGATGGCTTTGTATTCACCAGCGTTAGCGATTGGCATGACATTGGTGACTACAGGTATTTTATTTTTCATTCTTGGCATTGCGCCGCTGGAAGCGTTGTTTTTGTTTTTTGTGTCGCCGTTGCTTGAGAGCTGGACATTGCAACAGGTTGCGGTCAAGGCGTCTCCGCTTATTCTTATCGGCGTGGGGCTAAGTGTTTGTTATCGATCCAATAACTGGAATATTGGAGCCGAAGGTCAATTCACGGTTGGTGCGATCGTCGGTTCAATATTGCCCATATTGCTGCCGGAATGGCAGAATGCAGCTGTTCTGCCGCTCATGTTCATCATGGGAGCAATCGGCGGCGGGTTGTTTGGACTTGTCCCTGCCTGGTTAAAAAACCGGTTTGGCGCAAATGAGATTCTCACAAGTCTGATGCTGACTTATGTCGCGCTGCTTTTTCTGGACTGGATAGTTCGAGGCCCATGGCGCGATCCTGACGGGTTTAACTTTCCGGTTAGCCGGGAATTCTCGGAAGCTGCACTTTTGCCACAAATGATCGAGTACGGAAGTTTGCATGCGGGTGTTTTGGTATCACTGGTCGTTGTTGGTTGCTTTTTTGTTCTGTTTCGATATTCGCTCAAGGGGTTTGAAATCAAGGTTCTTGGTACAGCGCCCCGAGCAGGCAGCTTTGCGGGTTTCAGCAAGAAAAAGATGGTGTACTTTTCTTTTGCAGTTTCAGGATCACTGGCTGGTCTTGCAGGCATAATCGAGATTGCCGGGCCTATTGAGCAACTTATTCCGTCGATTTCACCAGGATATGGTTTCACAGCGATTATTGTTGCATTTCTGGGGCGATTAAATCCGGTTGGAATTCTGTTTGCCGGGATATTGCTGGCGGTCACCTATATTGGCGGTGAAGCGGCCCAGACAAATCTCGAGGTTTCCGATAAAACCGCAAAAGCCATACAGGGTATTTTGTTATTTTACGTTCTGGCCTGCGATACGCTCATTCGTTATCGGCTCCGGTTCGTCAAGCGTAAGGTATAGAACATGGACATTCTTCAAGCTGTTCTGCTCACRATTATYGTTGCATCWACRCCTTTGTTGCTTGCAGCRACAGGTGAATTGATTGTYGARCGTTCGGGTGTTTTGAACCTTGGTGTAGAGGGACTRATGATYATGGGAGCSGTTGCAGGTTTTGCAGCTGCTCATACCACCGGRTCKGCAGTGCTGGGAYTATTGGCARGTTGTCTATCCGGAATGCTAATGTCGTTGCTTTTTGGTTTTCTAACCCTGTCGCTTGTGGCCAATCAGGTCGCAACCGGCCTGTCCCTAACACTTCTTGGGCTGGGGTYGTCGGGTATGATTGGTGAGGGATATGTCGGTGTACAGGGAATAAAACTTGCTGCGATGTCTTTACCGGTACTGACACAAATACCGTTCATTGGCCCTTTGCTTTTTGGGCAGGATATCGTCGTTTATTTCTCGTTTGCGCTTGTGGCGATGGTTTCCTGGTTCCTGTTTAAATCCCGGGCAGGCCTGATTTTACGTGCTGTTGGTGAGAACCATAATTCAGCTCATGCTCTTGGATATTCGGTCATACGTGTACGTTATTTCGCGGTCATGTTTGGTGGTGCCTGTGCCGGACTTGGTGGTGCATACTTATCGGTCGCCTACACCCCGCTCTGGGTTGAGAATATGACGGCAGGACGCGGCTGGATTGCTCTTGCGCTGGTTGTGTTTGCCAGCTGGCTGCCCGGGCGCGTGGCGGTGGGGGCGTATTTGTTCGGCACCGTCACAATATTACAATTTCACGCACAGGCCTATGGCATCCCGGTTCCGGCCCAGTTGATGTCGGCGTTGCCATACATTGCGACGATTGTTGTGCTGGTTTTAATATCGCGCAACCTTGCCGTCACCCGGGCCAATACGCCGTCGAGCCTGGGGCAGAGTTTTGTACCCGATAGATAGAACATAAATGAAAAGCCGCGTTGGTGATGCGATCCGCTGGCAGGCTTCTGATAACTGGTCGTTACGTTAAATGGAAAGGTCAAATAATATGCAGGGATTTTTTAAACTTGCCGCTATAGCAGCGCTCGGTTTTGCTGCAACTTCAGCTTATGCTGCGGAAAAGGTAAAAATTGGTTTTGTTTATGTCGGACCAAAGAATGATGGAGGCTGGTCCCAGCGCCATGATATCGGCAGAACAGATATTGAAGCTAAATTTGGTGACAAGGTAGAGACCACTTACGTTGAAAGTGTACAGGAAGGTCCTGATGCCCAACGGGTTATCGAGCGTCTTGCACGCGAAGGTCATGACATCATTTTCACAACGTCTTTTGGTTTCATGAACCCGACACTCAAAGTCGCGAAAAAATTTCCAAAAGTGAAATTTGAACATGCAACCGGTTATAAAAGATCGGACAATGTTGCTACATATTCTTCCCGTTTTTATGAAGGCCGCTATATCATCGGTCAGATGGCGGGGCGGATGTCCAAAACCAACACTGTCGGGTACATCGCTTCTTTTCCAATTCCCGAAGTTGTTCGCGGCATTAACGCGTTTCTACTTGGTGCCCAATCAGTCAATTCTGATATGAAAATCAAGGTTATCTGGGTAAATACCTGGCATGATCCAGCCAAGGAAGCCGATGCTGCCAAAGCGTTATTTGATCAGGGCGTTGATATCATCACACAGCATACCGACAGCCCGGCACCTTTGCAGATTGCAGAAGAGCGTGGCCTGCTTGGCTTTGGTCAGGCCGAAAACATGGAAGCATTTGCACCAAAGGCCCAGATGTCCGCAATCATTGACAATTGGAGCCCTTATTACATCGCCCGCGTTGAAGCCTTAATGAATGGTACATGGGAATCCGGTGATACATGGGGTGGTATTAGTACAGGCATGGTTGCCATGGCTGACTATAAAAATGTCCCAGCTGATGTAGCTGCAGAAGCCCAGGCCACAGAGGAAGCAATTTCTTCCGGTGCGCTGCACGCTTTTAAAGGCCCGATTTTTGATCAGTCAGGCAAGCAGATCATTGGTGAAGGCGAAGTTCTCGATGATGGCCAGCTCGCTACAATGAACTGGTATGTCCAGGGTGTAGACGACAAACTACCAAACTAGAACTTATCTGGCCTGTCGGAGTTTTCGGCAGGCCATTTTATTATATTAATTGATCTCATTTTGTTATTAAACGACACGAATTGATGATTCAATGGCAATGAAGAGGCATGGTCAATGACATTTGCAATCGATTGGCTCAACATCCTGTTTCGCTGGGCACATATGATCGCCGGAATTGGCTGGATTGGTGCTTCCTTTTATTTCATTGCGCTGGATTTATCCTTGCGTGCCCGTAAGGGGCAGGCGAGCGAGTTACATGGTTCGGCATGGCTGGTACATGGCGGTGGTTTTTACAATGTGGAAAAATATGTTTCTGCCCCATCCGATCTGCCGCCCGACCTGGTGTGGTACAAATGGGAAGCCTATCTGACCTGGGTCACAGGTTTTGCATTGTTGGTTTTGCAATACTACATCAATGCGTCTTCCTACTTAATTGACACATCCAAATTCCCGCTGACACCTGGTGAAGCGTCTGTTCTTTCCATGGCCAGTCTTTTGTTGGGCTGGATTATGTATGATCTCATTTGCAAATCTCCTATTGGTAAAAACACTACTTTGCTGGCTATCGCAACCTTCGGGATGATCGTGGGTTTCAGCTACATGTTTGGCCAGATATTTAGTGGCAGAGGTGCGTTTATTCATGTTGGTGCGCTGGTCGGCACCATTATGGCAGTCAATGTATTTGGTGTTATAATTCCCAATCAAAAAAAGATTGTCGCTTCTCTCTTGCGGGGAGAAAAACCAGATATACGTTTGGGGCAGGTCAGCAAACAACGCTCCATCCATAATAATTATCTGACACTACCGGTTTTGCTTATGATGGTGAGCAATCATTATCCGATGCTGACACAACATCATCAGGGCTGGCTGCTGGTTGCGTTCATCCTGGTGCTTGGTGCCATGGGGAGACATTTTCTCAATCGCCATGAAGCCGGAGACTCGTTTGGTAAAATTGCATGGACATTACCTGTCGCTGCAGTCGCACTGGCAGCCTGCATTTATTTAACACGACCAATGGGGCCAGAAGAGTTTGTTGATGTGATTGTTGATGATGTGCAGGTCACGCAGATAATATCAAAGCATTGTTCAATGTGTCATGCAAAGAACCCGTCTCATGAAAATTTTGACGCACCCCCCAAGGAAGTGACACTCGAGGATCTGGGAGCATTACGCAAACACGCGGCATTGATTATGAAGCAATCAGTAGAAACTGACGCAATGCCCCTGGGCAATGAAACCGGTATGAGCACGCATGAACGTTTGATGCTCGGTGCCTGGCTGTCACGCCAGTAATTGCACTTTGATGATGTCGATAGATGGAGAGGATCTCGATGAACAAAACAAGTCTTGTCGAGGTAAATAAACTTGGTGACGCCGCGTTTGATGCTCAATTTGGAAATGTTGCAGAACATTCTCCGTGGGTCGCGCGGGCCGCAGCTCTCAAACGACCGTTCACATCTGTTTCGCACATGATCTCCTGTTTTGAACAATCGGTGCAGGAAGAATCCAGAGATCTGCAACTCGCTTTAATCAAGGCACATCCCGATCTTGCGGGAAAAGCTGCTCTTGCTGGCGAAGTTGCTGCGGCATCCAGGGAAGAACAGGCTGGAGCTGGTCTCGACACGTTAACAAAAGACGAAATGGTGCGGTTTCAGACACTCAATGATGCCTATTGTGACAAGTTTTCGTTCCCTTTTATTTTTGCGGTCAAGGGAGCGACGAAATACCAGATCCTTGATGCGTTTGTAGAACGCATGGACAATTCAGTTGAAACAGAGTTTGATACGGCTCTCGCGCAAATTGCGCGCATATTTCGATTTCGAATTGAGGACAGTGTCGATCCATGACGAACACCGGGTATATGGAAACAGGTCAGACCGCACAAATGATGATTGATGCACTGGCTCAATTCTCATCAGATCCCGAACGTCTTATTCGACTTTTTCTTTCTCCCCAACATCGACAGGCTGCGGATTGTGTCCTTGATTGGATGGAAAATTCCGGCCTTGAAACATTTGAGGATGCACTGGGCACGGTCTACGGGCGTAGACCTGCGGGAACATCCGGATCAAATTCTCATAAAACTCTCTTTATTGGTTCGCACATTGATACGGTTATCGACRCTGGCCGGTATGATGGAATTTTTGGAGTAGTGKCTGCAATCCTCGCCCTCACAGMATTRCAGAACAAGAATATMGAYTTGCCATTCGCAGTTGAARTTYTGGCRTTYGGRGATGAAGAGGGCAGCCGGTTTCCGTCTTCTTACTCGTCGTCTTCCGCYATCGCCGGGCATTTTAATCCAGCAGAGCTGGATMTGWTTGATGCSGATCARATTTCTTTYCGGCARGCCCTGGAAWTYTACGGMAAATCAKCGGAMGATATTGCWGCAATTGCACGWRATCCCRGGGATACTCTGGGKTATYTGGAAGTACATATCGAACAGGGTCCGGTTCTTGAGCATAATAACATTTCACTTGGAACGGTCACATCTATTGCCGGGCAAAGTAGACATGTTATTCATATAGGCGGTGAAGCGGGACATGCTGGTACAGTCCCCATGTCGCTWCGYAARGATGCGTTGCTTGGTGCTGCCGAGATGWTGATTGCAATWGAGCGGATTGCAAAAATGGGCAGRGAGTATTTCTGTGTTGCAACSGTYGGGCAAATTCAGAYTAGCCCTGGAGCATCCAATATAATTCCCAATGCAGTKTCGTTTTCTCTKGACCTTCGTGCCTGTACMGATCCGCCACGACTATCTAGYCTGGCAGAAATMGAGCGMATTTCCGGGGAGATTTGTGCGCGTCGGGGAYTGTCWTTTTCAATTGAAACATATCATGAAACTCCCACAATAAAATGTGCTCAAACATTTCAAAATGCCATTGAGAACGGTATTACTGATACGGGCGAACGAGCATTGTCACTGACGTCCGGCGGCGGCCATGATGGTCAGGCGATGGCGCGGCTCACTGAAATTGGCATGCTGTTTGTACGTTCGCGCGGAGGTATCAGTCACAACCCCGCCGAATTTGTAGCTATTGAAGATATGGGCAGAGCCGTGGCAGCTCTGGAGCACACACTAATTGACCTTGCAAACGGGTTTGGTTGATCCGAACGGTGCGTTCAGTTACGTATTTGCTGGAATAAATCCGCCGAGTACTCTGAGGTTCATATAGAATTCAGATTTAGACCTGTAACGATGTATAGGTAAACTGAATTGATTCCGGTTATGTCCGATTGTCATTTCGGGAGTGAGAAATAGGCCGGGAGTGAATTTGTATTGTTTTTAAAGTTTAGACCCGAGCCATTTTCCATTCGTTCAAAATGGARTATAGATGCCCCGGTGACGGAAGTGCGAGCGGTTTTTGAAAATCCGTTATCCATTCTGGATTGGTGGTCATCGGTGTTTCTCGCCGGTGAGGCAATCGAGCCAGTTGGAGCAACATCTGGAGCATTTCAGGCCAAATTCTACACCAAGGGTTTTTTGCCTCACACATTTCAGTTTCTTGCGACGATTAGTTCTCTTGAGGAAGACAGGCTTGTCATCTCCACCAGCGGTGACTTTGATGGTGTTGGGACGATTGTTCTTCTTGAAAAAGGCGAGCAAACTCTTGTTACTGTTGAATGGCAGGTAATTGTAAATCAGCCTTACATTCTTCCGTTTCTATTTATCCTGAAGCCGGTATTTGTCTGGAACCATATTTGGGCAATGCGTCAGGGTCGCCTTGGCTTTGAAGCAGCGCTGGCACGAAATAAATTAAACGGTTCAATTGTGAAATATCCCGCTTCTACATTTCCCCATAATTTCTCGTTTCTCAGAAACCCGCGAAGATGGCGGGTATGATCGAACATACAACCGTTTTGTATCAACAATTAGCACGCAGACCGGTTTTGTGTGTGGGTATGTTGATGATCGTTGTACTTATGTGCGTACCTGGCATCATGAACCTGGGCTTTGATGATGGTTTGAGAAGTGTTTTTAAGTCCAAACAGGAAAATTTCATTAGGTTTGATCACCATACAGGGGAATTTTCTCAAACCGAAAACGATGTAATAATTCTGGTTTCCTCCAAATCCGAATTTACAAGCGGTCAGCTCGGTTCAATTCGGGAAATGGTGTTGGACGCACATCTGCTGGATAAAGTTGAGGCTGTGTTTTCGATATTCAGCTTGCAAAAAATCAATCAGCAATCCGGTAATATTGAACCGTTATTCCCCCAGGAATTTGATGTAGGTACAAAAATTTCAGGGCTTTTAAAAGACGCCCGGAATATGAATTTTGCCGGTATATCCTTGCTCTCATCCCAAAATGACAAGACGGTGCTGGTGGTGACCCTCGATACAAATGCGTCGAATTTGTCAATTGCATCACCGGTGTTACGTGACCTGAAAGTACTGGCCCAGGATCTTTCTGCACTTGCAGATCTGGAAGTAGAGCTTACCGGAATGCTCCCGATAAGAAATCACATCATCAATGGTTTAAAACGGGATCAGGCGCTGATCAATGTGATTGGCGCCATTCTTGGTTTTTTTGCATCTCTCATCATATTTCGCAGTGTCATAATCGCGGTGTTAAACGGCATTGCTCCGGTTTTTGCCTTGTACCTGGCACTTTCCGTTTTTGGGTATACTGGCATCAATATTGATGTCGTGACAAATGCACTACCTGTATTGCTGCTGGTACTGGCCAGCTCGGATTGTACGCATATTACTTATGAAATACGCCGGAGGTCCGGAGCAGGAGAACCAATTCACAGTGCAATCCTTGCTTCGATGCGGGATATGACCGCACCATGTATTTTAACATCTCTCACAACAATTCTGGCGTTTTCGAGCCTGTATTTTTCTCAATCCCCGATCATCAAGGGACTTGCAATCGCCGGGTCACTCGGTGTTTTTATTGCCTTGTTGACAATTTTATTTGTTCATCCGTTGGTATTCGTATTGGCGTCCCGGGTACCTGCATTCGCTCGATTGATTTCTGATCCAGCCAAACCATTAATGGCGCGTGTATCGACTGGCGGGTTATTCAGAGCTGTCATACGCCGCAAACGATTGGTGACCGTTGCAGGTTTGGCTCTGGCTATATCGGCATTTACGCAGTTATTTCCCATTCAGACACAATATCGATTTTATGAAAATATCGATCTGGATCAACCAATTATGGAGACTTTGCGCGGTGTTGAAAAAATTGCAGGACCGCTATCCGCTATCGAAATACCGCTGTACTTCAAGGATGCGAGTGAAGTTTTTTCAGATCAGATGCTTGCAGATATAAAAAATATCCATGAGCTGTTTGAAGCCGGTGAAACAGGTGGGACAGTCGTTTCCCTGCATACAATTATTCGATTTTTAAATTCTCAAAATCGGAATGTGAGCAAGAAGACAATTTCCGACGCGATGGATTTGCTGCCGGAGCAATACAGGTACCGAATGATCAGCAGGGACGGCGCAGCAATATTGTTGTCAATTATGGTGGCAGACGACCATTCCGCGGCAGTGCGATCCAAAGTGCGCAAAATACAATCTGTACTCGATAAATTGAGCTTGAAAACCCTGGAACCAGGAAAACCTACCGGATTTTTGGAAATGGCATCCGGAAGCTCCCATTACATGATCGGGCAGTTGACGATAAGCTTCTTTATTGCTGCTCTTGCTTGTTCATTCCTGATAGGTGTCTGGTACCGAAAAGTAAGTTACGGGCTCGCCGCGGTGTTGCCCAATGTGTTGCCAATTGCTTGTGTGGGAGCTGTTCTGACTATGATCGGTGCTGATATACAGTTTTCCAGTGCGCTGGCTCTAACAATCGCATTTGGTATCGCGGTTGACGATACTGTTCACGTTTTTAACCGGCTGTCGCTCGAACAAAAAAATACTCTCCAATTATCGGCTTCAAATCAAATCATTGCTGCAATGTCCCATATTAGTCCGGCGCTCCTGACAACGACGGCAATATTAACCGGTGGCATGATCGCGACCGGGTTTAGTGCAATGCCGATGATTAGATATTTTGGACTTTTATGTGCGATCACATTTGTGCTGGCTTTGTTGTGTGATTTGGTTTTGCTTCCGGCAATTCTTGCCTTGTCCGGGCGGTTTTCAAAGGGATAGATTGATGTCGCGACATATGTGGTCTTCTATATTGGTGATCGTCCTGTCATGTGGATTTATGGTCCCGGCCCATGCTGAAGATATGCTCGGTTTTTTTGCAGGCAAGTGGACGGGTTCAGGCTTTGTTCGGCAACAACAGTTTGGTGTTCAGCAAAAAATCAAATGCAAAATAAATGGCAAACTACGGCAATCCGGTAGCGCGATTTTTGCTGGTCGTTGCGCAACCGCAGGCAAAGCGGGTGCCTTCTCGTTTGAAGTAATACGGGGGGAGGGGGAGGATCAGTATCAGGCAGTCGCGAGCTATTCTGGTGTTGGACAGCCAATTGGATACAAAGGAGTGGAACTTACAGAAGATACCGCGCAATCGGCACCAACGGATAGTCCTGTCACCAGAAATCTGATTTTTACAATAAACCGGCCATATCTTCGGGATGGAAGAAAAATCCATTCCCTGATCGCGATTTCATTTAGAGATCAAAATCACATGGAAATTCGGGAAATGGTCACAGACCTCTATACAAATGAAATTTCAGACGCCTTGACACTTCAGTTCGCGCGGCCCTGATTTGTGGACACACCGGTAAATCGGGAATCACTCATCTTGCGAATTAATATCCGAATTGGCGAAGGCCAGTGCCCGGGTGCGTATTTTGGTGGAAATTGTCGCAAACATTTCCTGTTCTTCCAAAGTAAGATCTTCAAGCAAACAGGCCTCTCGTTCCTGAACCAGCGGTATAATTTTAGCCAGCATGGCTTCTCCAACATCTGTAAGCCGCAAAACCTTGTTACGACGATCGATAGAATCTTCCGTTCTGGCTACGTAATTATTTTTTTCAAGCCGTTTGACGGCCCGACTGACCTGCATTTTGTCGAGGGTTGTGATGCGGGTAATTTGTTTTCCCGTCATATCCGGATTATCGCCCAGTGCGGCCACCACTCTCCATTCGGCTCTGGTAAGTGAAAATTCGTCAAGGTAAAGTTGCGCCGTTGCCCGGCTTACCGCGTCGGCAAGTATAGCCAGCTGGTAGGGTAAAAAATTCCGCAGTTCAAACGGCTTGTCAATTTTCGACATTAAATATTGATTCCCGAATTTGTACCGGGATTCTAGAGCTTGAGTTTGATCCGGGCAAGAGCACAGAGAAGACCAATATCAATTAAAAGCATGTCTGTAGTTCTGCGCGCTTTTGCAGGTTGACACCACAGGCTCATGCCAGTCGGCATGTGGTTTTTCCGCGATTATACCATATGGATTAAGGTCACCATCATTGCTGTAATAACCTTCCAGTATGGCATCAAAATTGACGGTTTGTGCGATGCCTGCTGATTGAAATAACTTACGTGCATAGGCCCAAAGTGCCGGATAATCAATAAGTCGCGCCCGTGTACACCGAAAATATGTTGCATACACCGCGTCGAACCGGACCAACACGGGAAACAGTAACCAGTCTGCTTCTGTTATGCTGTCACCCATGAGGAATGGCTGATTGATCAATGTACATTCCAGCTCGTCGAGTGTGTCAAACACAAGTCCAACTGCATTGTTATAGGCGATTTGGGATTGGGCGAGCCCCGCCTCATAGACCGCATTTGCAAGGCCGATATAAATCCGGTCACTACAATCATCAATCTGCTGTATTTGATGAGAAGGCCGCATATGTTCTGTATTCGATGCGACGGTCCAGAAGGCACGCAAGATTTCGATTGAAGAATTGGATACAATGGTGCCAGAAAAACTGTCCCACAAGACCGGAACAGTCGTACGGCCGCTAAAATTTCTGTTGCTCAATGTGTAGAGTTGATGCATATGACGAAATTTAGATGCTTTACCGGGCAACTCATGACCCGTTGGTAGTGCATAGCCTTCGATCCTTGGACCTGCCGCGATGACCAAAGGCAGGACGGTCTCAAGCTTGCCAAGCGCTCTTGCGATGATGACCCTGTGGGACCATGGACAACTTTCCGAGGCAATCAGGAAATAGCGGCCCGGGTGGGCGGATATTTCCCTGCAATGAAACGGTGAAACCGGTTTATCAAAGTAATCACTGTCGCGAATAAACACGCCTTTTTCAGTGATCCGGTTGTCAGTATCATTCCAGATTCCATTGTTTAGTTTTCCCATGAAGTATTTCCTGTTCGGTAGGCACGGAACAATATTAACATTTGTAGATCTGAAAAGTGGTGCAAAATGTGGCAAAACTGGTATATGTATAGCACCATGATATCATTGCCACTCACAAAACTCCGGGCTTTTGCAGCTGTATTTGAAACCGGGGGAGTACGTCCGGCCGCAAGAAAACTATCAGTTTCCCACTCTGTAGTCAGTCGACAGATTGCCGAGTTGCAAAGCTGGATAGGGACGGCTCTGTTGAAAGAAAACCGTGGTAATCAACCCGTTGAATTTACATCATCCGGACGGATGTTGGGTGAGGCAACGCTTTCGGGTTTGGGCATAATGGAGAATGCTGTTCGTCAAATACAGGAACGTCATTCGGGCAATGCGGTCATTCTCGAAACAACATCTTCCATTGCCACGCGCTGGATTTTTCCTCGGCTGCAATCTTTTGAAAAACACTGTCCGGGTATTGAACTGTCAGTGACAGTCGACCAAAGATTGAATACATCTCATAAAAGTGACTGCGACATCATGGTGCGGATGGGGCAGGGGCCATGGGATGGTTTTGATTGTACTCCGATTATGGATGACTGGCTTTTGCCCATGATGTCGGAAAAATACTGGCTGAACCAAAACAGACCATCAGTACCCCGGGATATCACCAGCCTGTCACTGCTGCATGACAGAGACCCGGCAACCAGCTGGGCCCGCTGGTTTGATCGATATGCGTTGCAAGACGCGCAATCGAACAAAGGTGCCAGATATACGTCATCAGATCTATTGCTCAGAGCGGCGGAACAAAACCTTGGTGTGGCATTGGGGCGGTATCAGATGGCACGGGAGGATTTAAATCGCAGACTACTTTACGCACCACTAGGAAGGCAGAGGAACATCCACGTTAAGGATGCCTACTGGATACTATTACCTCCAGGACAAACAAGGCAGGCCGTACTGCGTGTGAGAGACTGGATATTGAGTGAGGTTGATAACTGCGATTTTGATTTGGTAGAAATCTAAACTACCAGGATTGCAATTGCGACATTTTGTTCAGATGATGCGCAAGACACATGGCCGCTGATCCAGCCTTACGACGATCAATTGGATTATCGTGGAGATATTCGATGACCTTGGGATATTTACCAACATCTGCTCGCATTGAAAGCCCAGGTACGACAACAGCACCATTTACCGTTCGAGTGCTGTTAACGCGCATTCGCCGGTTGTTTTCAAAGGTCCTTGCCCCTGTATTGTGTGACAAATAACATCCAGCGGGCCGCCTTTGTCCCAGGCCTTAAGGAACGTCTTGAACTGTCTGCACAATACACGAACCTGGCTCCATAACGGGTTTCTGGAGTTGGACAATAACACAGCGGAATGGGCCGTAAAGCCTATTGCTTTTGGCCAAACAAACGAGGTGTTTGCTGGCAACGATAGTTTTTTGAATGCATTACTGATCGCTAAATCAACACGCTGGACGGGCTGATGCCACGGAGTTATAGTTTTGAATTGTGAGCGCCGAATGCTTACTCCGATTCGGGGCTGGGTGGAATATTGCCGCTAAACCTGTCCCAGGAATTTTTTTGGGAAATCAGCTATGTCGCATTTTTCAGGCTTTACCCTCTTAAAAAACGCTTTTACCGGCCATAAAAACTGGCCGCAGCAATGGCCCGATTCCGAGCCTGAAAAGTCCTATGATGTCGTCATCATCGGCGGTGGTGGTCATGGGCTCGGGGCGGCATATTATTTGGCCAGTGAACACGGCATTACAAATGTAGCAGTGGTCGAAA
>JAESRR010000259.1 GCA_016764535.1 Cohaesibacteraceae bacterium
AGCCACCGCTCACTGAACCCGCCAGTGTCGGCATCCTGGTCGAAATTGCCTCAACCAGAGAAGATGATGCCCGGGTTCTTCCCGATGGCTCTATTGCTCTTGAATCACGACTGCTGGAAACTCTGGATTCGATGTTTGAGAACGGTACCTTGCTGGATGCAAATATTGTACAGACAGAGCAACAACGCACGGATCTTTGGCACTTGCGGGAATCTGTACTCGAGGCAATCCTGGCCCATGGCCCCTGTTATGGAACGGATATTTCGCTTCCCCTCGAGAATGTTCCCCGGTTTGTTGATGAAATGGATTCATGCATGGAAAAAAACGACTTAATCCCTTTAACCGTGGGACATCTGGGAGATGGAAATTTGCATTACACCATCGCTTCCCTCACCGGTGATCCTGCCAAAAACCCGGCATTTGATCATGTAATTGAAGAATTATTCGAATTGCTGACAAAACTGGAGGGGTCATTTAGTGCCGAACATGGCATTGGCCAATCCAAACTGGATTTGTTTTCAAAACTAAAAGAACCATCACAAATATCAGCAATGAAACGCATTAAACGCGCACTTGATCCAAATAACATCATGAATCCAGGGAAATTGTTAGCCGGTCCCTGAACCAAAATCTCGCGTCCGGGTCTGGAACATAAAATTTGATTGGGAAAAGTGGTACTAAAATCTCGCGTCCGGGTTCGATGCCGAATATCGATATCCTTAAGGGCAATGGGATGATGCCAGACAAATATCAAGTGGCTAAAGCCTTCAACATATCAACAAAGACCCTGATCCTGGGAATGTTCTGCCGCCCTGGTAATACAAGTGCGGTTATCGCTTGCCGTTCAGGATCATGATTATCCGACAATATGGATACAAGTTCACCGGATGCCAGCGCCTTTTCCCCCAGGAAATCACCAAGCCTGATAATTCCGGCACCCTCGATTGCCAGATGTAACAACATGTCTGCGCTGTCGGAAGTCACAGATCCGCTCACCTGAACAATGCTTCGGTTGCCATCTTCCAGCATTGGCCAGCGCGCCTGTTTGGGAAAGCCTTTAAGTAACAGACACTGATGTTGCCGCAGATCCTGGATTGTTTGTGGTGTGCCAAAATCAGCAAGATATGAAGGGCTCGCTGCGATGATCCGCTTCACGGTTCCCAAACGTATAGCGACAAGATCGCTATCCACAAGCGGTCCCACCCGGATCGTTATGTCTGCCTGTTCTGTCACCGGATCAATACGCGCATCACTGACAGATATATCGATGGTAACTTGCGGATATTGATGAAGGAATTTTGGCAAAAGGCCTGCGAGTTTATGGCGGGCGAAAGCTGTTCCACAATTAACCCGCAAATGCCCGCGCGGATGCCCCGAACTTCTCGATACATCCAATCCGGCCGCTTCTGCGAGAGCCTTTATGTTTTTTGCATGATCAAGGAATATCTCGCCTTCCGGTGTCAACGCCAGGCGCCGGGTTGAACGATACAGAAGTTTAACATTGAGACGATCTTCAAGCCGGGAAATAATCCGTGAAATACCCGATGATGTGAACCCGGTTTCTGTCGCCACAGCGGCAAACGTGCCAAGCTCAAGTGTCCGAATGAAGATGGCAATGTCGGGGACAAGCGATTGATGCATTCGTGACAATTCAGCAAGAAAGAATGCTGGCTCCATGATTTATCTCCAATCCAGTATGGAATATATCTCATCCATTGTCGCAAATTTTCTCGATCATGGAGAGCCAAATGCCACTCGTACGAATTTCTGTACCTGCAATCCTTCCATCAGATAGATCCCGCAGCCTCGCTGATGCTGTGCATGACGGGCTTGTCACCACCTG
Organism: Cohaesibacteraceae bacterium; assembly: GCA_016764535.1. Classification (GTDB taxonomy): domain Bacteria; phylum Pseudomonadota; class Alphaproteobacteria; order Rhizobiales; family Cohaesibacteraceae; genus JAESRR01. The sequence goes on from JAESRR010000259.1 coordinate 1,844, forward strand.
TAATGTACCCTTGAGAGACCGGTTTCAGCTGATCACACGGTTTGAAAGTGATTGCATGATCCTTGATCAAAACTTCCCCGATGTGAACCGCACGCCGGAGGCCTCGATCATCGAGATCCTGTTTCTTGAAGGCAGGTCAGTCGCGCAAAAATCAGCGCTGTTTGCGCATATAGCCAAAGCAGCCGGGAGCTCCGGGTTCAGGGGCGACGACATCATGATTACCCTGACAGAAAACGGCACAATCGACTGGTCACTGGGTTATGGCCGCAGTTACGGGCAATGCCATGAGGTGGYRTMRGCATCGCAGGACCAGGCTGGAGACTACTTTGCCTCGTCACGCAAAACAGATAGCGCCAGTGCGCCATAAAGGGCGGAATCCTGGGCAAGGCTCGCTGGTTTTAACAAGGGCCGGAATAATTCCGGCTCGTCCGCCAGTCCAAGTCGCACCAGATCAATGTAACCATCAGCAAGACCAATTGACCCACCGAGAGCGATGCAGTCCAGCCCCAGTATTGCTCGTAGATTGCCACATAATTCAGCAATTGCGCCGGTGGATTGTTTGATGATAGTGCTGGCCCAACCGATGCCCTTGAGATGTCTGAGATAAATATCCCGGGCGTCAAAATATGGATGCCCGATGCGCATGGCAGCGGCAGCGATAGCCCGGCCGGAAGCTATACTTTCAATTGTTGCCATGCGACCCGAACCGCACCGCAGGCCTTTCCCCCGGGAAGTCGAAAACCCTATATGACCATTCAAACCATCACCTGCGCGGGGCAATTCTCCATCCAGTACAAAACCACCACCAATCCCTGTTGAAACGGTGATATACCCAAATGAGTCTGCGCCTTCACCGGCTCCAAAACAATATTCGCCGTAGGTCGCCGCGCGTGCATCATTCACCAGAGTCACGGAACGATCGAGCCGCCATTCCATCTGATCAAGCAGAGGAAAAACTGATTTTTCACCAAGGATGTCGGAGTTCACGGCATACCAGTTACCCTGCCCGTCAATACGACCGGTTACAGCCATCGCGACCGTTTCGTTTTCTTCAAGACCAATACTGACAAGCATCGATTGCAGAAGATCCAGTTGGCTTTGCCAGGATCTTTCCGGCTGCGTTGCAACTTGCTCCCGTTTTACAATCTCCCCCGAACGCAAACGCGCAACAGCGATCTTGGTACCGCCAAAATCAATCGCCATTCCATCAAGGGCATCACGTGGCGGCGTGGTTTTCATTGGTTTGTTTCCTGGGCCAGGGCCGTTGCAAACCAGCCCGTTACATGTTCCAGCCGGGTGATGGCGCTGCCGACAGTCACACTGTTCGCACCCGATGCCAGAGCTTTTTGTGCCAGATTTGGCGTATGAAATCTCCCTTCGGCCATCACAAATGTACCAAGTGATGCAAAATCCTTTATCAGCGAGAAATCAGGCTCGGCAAGATTATCGGGAACCATCTTCCCCGTGTAACCGGAAAGGGTCGTGCCAAGCACTTCAGCTCCAGCGGATAGAGCGGCCTTGCCATCTGCCAGCGTTGCGCAATCTGCCATCGCCAGCTTACCCGCTTCACCGATACATTTGAGCAAAGCGTCAACGCCACACGGCCGGTCTCTTTGCGTCGCATCAATTGCAATAATATCCGCCCCGGCTTTAGCAAGAGCTGTTATATCCTCAACAAGCGGCGTGATACAAACATCACTTTCAAGCAATACTCGTTTGACGATACCAATGAGGGGAACACCTGTTGACGCCCGCACTGCTGCGACACGCTCTACGCCTTCAATCCGAAGACCGGCTGCACCGCCCTCAATAACCGCGCGAGCCATGGCAATCACAAATTCGGTGGTATCAAGAGGGCTTCCCACGACAGGCTGGCAGGAGACCACCAGTTTTCCCTGAAGACTTTCCAGAAAATTCAATGCAATTCTCCGGTTACATCAGTGACGGCAGCGCCGTCACGATAATGGGAAACAGGCTGACCAGTATCAGAACCACAATGGGAGGGATCAACCAGGGCAGAATAGCCCTTGCGAGTGTTTGATATGGAATACCCCCCACCCTTGCAACTACAAATAGTGCCATACCCATCGGAGGAGTCAATGTTGAAATCATCAAGTTCAATACGATAATGATGCCAAAATGAATTGGATCAATATGATAGCCAAGCGCAACCGGTACCAGCATGGGTACGACAATCAACAGGATTGCCAGGGTCTCGATGAATGCCCCCAGCACAAATATGAGAAGGTTGACGGCGAGCAGAAATCCCAGCGGACTATCAATCGAGGAAAGAAACAGACTGGTAATCTGTTGTGGTGCCTGCTCGCGCGCCAGCACATAGCCGAGGAGTGAGACGCCGGCGATGATCGTTGCAATGGATGCAGATACCGTCATGGTTTCATAAACGGCATCCCAGAATTTTCGAAAAGTCAGTTCTCGATAAAATATCAGATCAATGATAATCGCATAAAGCACCGTGACGGCTGCTGCCTCGGTGGGGGAGAAAAATCCACTGAAAATCCCCCCGATAATCACTGCCGGTGTAAGCAGTGCGGGAAACGATTTAATAAACAGCGAGAATATTTGCTGTCGAGTGTGTTTGGGATCTTTGGGGAAATTGTGCTTTTTGGCCAGCACATAAACCATCACCATCAATGCTCCGGCGCATAAAAATCCGGGAACCACGCCACCCAGAAACAGTTTTCCAATCGAGGTATTGGAGATCACACCATACAGCACCATGATGATGCTTGGTGGCACAAGCGGGCCTATCATTGACGAAGCTGCGGTCACCGAACCTGAAAATGCATCATCATATCCCGCATCCCGCATTGCCTTGATTTCCATTTTTCCAAGACCGCCGGCATCCGCCACAGCTGATCCGGACATACCGGAGAAAAACAACGAGGCCAGCACGTTGACGTGACCAAGCCCGCCGCTGACATGGCCGACAAGCGCACGGGCAAATCCGAACAAATGGTTGGTGATACCGGCTGAATTTAAAATGGCCGCGGCCAGTAAAAACAACGGCACCGCCAGCATTGGAAAACTGTTGAGGCCATCAACCATGCGCTGAACAGCAAAAGCCAGACCAAACCCGGAATAAAAGAAATAACCAATTGATGAAAAAATCATCGCGATACCAATTGGTACGCCGATGAATACCAGCATCAACCAGGCAAAACAGATAATCAGAAGGATCATGATCCGGTTTCCTTCTCACCGGCCAGATCGGGCTGATAGGGAGGAATACCCCTGATAACATCCAGAAGGCGCTGCACCACACGCCAGATCACAAATAGCGAGGCAACAGGGTAGCTGAGATATAGTACCGCGTCGGTGAAATATAATGTGACAGATTCATTATCAAGGGTACGCATGACAGTTTTGTATCCCACCCAGGTGAGTTGGATGACGACAGCCAGATAAACCAGATCCACTAGCGTAAACACAACCGATTTGATCCGCTCTCCCGCCAGCACAACCAGAAAATCCATCCGCAATTGCGTGTTGGTTCGCTCGGCTTCGCCAAGACCCAGAAGGGCCATCCAGACCCAGATCCAGCGCGACAGTTCCTCGGTCCAGACCCGTGCTTCAAACAATCCGGTGCGACCAAAAATCTGCAACAGCACAACGCAGATCAGAAAAATAAAAAGCACCGAAGCGATGCATCCTTCAGGACTGTAACGGGCATGCTTTTTCATGAGTTTCCCCGGCATTAAAATGCAGAACCGTCCGCCAGTGGGAAGCGGACGGTCCTGTATTATGCGTAACTATTTACCTGTCAGGGCAGAAATAGAACCTGCACCAAACTGTTTTTCAAGCTCCGCGTAATAGGGTTTCATCGCTTCCTGGAAAGGTGCAAGATCTGGCCGTGTCACGGTCAGGCCACGCTCTTCAAATTTGGCTATCAACTGATTTTCAGCAGTAGTTGTCAAATCATTGGAGATCTTGCCGCCATCAAGAACGGCTTGCTGGATCCAGGATTTTTCCTGTTCTGAAAGTCCATCCCAGGTTTTGGTTGAAATCTGAATAGCGGCAGAAGCGACAAAGTGACCCGTCAATGCAATGTGACTTTGTACTTCATAAAACTTCATGGCTTCGATGGTTGGCAGGGGATTTTCCTGGGCATCAACCTGGTTTGTTTGCAAGGCAAGATAAACCTCGGCAAATGCGACAGGTGCCGGAGACGCGCCAACATTTTTAGCGTAGGCAATCAGGAACGGTACATTGGGTGTACGCATTCTCAGACCTGCAAGATCCGCCATCGAATTAATGGCTTTGTTGGACGTGGTATGACGTGTGCCGTAATACCAGACATCGAGAACCTTGATGCCTTTGTCCATAAAGGCCTTATCCATTTTTTGACCRAACGGACCGGCAACAATTTCGCGCAAATGRTCGTAGCTTGAAACCACATATGGTGCACCGATYAGCTTCAAYTCGGGAATGACATAGCTCATGTCCGGATAGCCGGTCATCACCATGTCAAGTTCACCGGCCTGGGTCTGCGCGACCATGGCTTTAAAGGCACCCAGCTGGGAGGAAGGAAACAACTTAACTGTCAATTCGCCGCCGGATACTTTTGCCAGTTGCTCACTAAAGGCAACTGCGCCCTTGTAAACATTTGAGGCTTCGTTGTCCTGCATGCCAAATGTCAGGGCTTTACCTGCAAGTACCGGGCTTGCTGCAAGCCCAAGAACAGCAGTTGCTGCCAGWAGAGTTTTTAAAAATTTCACGGTGGTTCCTCCCGTACGTGAATGACGCAGACACCCAAAAGAGTTGCGTCAGGTAGTGGACACCCCGTCCACTCCGATTTTTTGTGGAGGGGCCAGCCGCGACCGATAGGACCGTTCAAGATGACGATCCATAATATCGGTTGCTTCAACCATATCCCCTCTCAAAATCGCTTCATAAATGCAGCGATGTTCTTCATACATTGTCTCGTCATGTTGCTGGCGCTCCACAAGAGCSGGACGACTGGCCAGCATAACGCTCACAAATCTGTCATGCAGTGTCAGGATTATCGGGTTATCGACCACCGCAACAATCGAGCGGTGAAAGGCGATATCGGTTTGCGGGAAGATCTCGCTCCCGATTGCTGCAAAATTGTCCGACAATGCATTTCTGATCAATGTGATCTGAACATTGCTGGCCTTGCGCGCCGCTTCCCGCACTGCACCGGTTTCGACAAACTGGCGCATCTGTTCCAGATGTGCGCCGCTTTCCGCCTGGCCAAGTATCTCGCGAATATGGTCCCCGGCTGTAAGGATGATGTTCTCGATTGTTGGTTTGTCGGCGCGGGGCCTTTTGCCTGCCGCTGTCGAGATATATCCCCCCGACTGCATCAGTACCAAAGCCTCGCGAACAGTCGGGCGAGACGCATCAAAGCGATCGCAAAGCTCCCGTTCTGTTGGCAGTGCATCCCCGACAGGCAGCATGCCTGTTCTTATCTCCTCGATCAAAACCTGCGCCATCAACTCGGAAGCGCGTTTTGGAGCCTGACCTGCATCGTGATTCAAAGTGTTAAGCACGGGATTCTCCCTTTAACCGCAGTGTGAACCGGAACGATTATACGTGCATGGCACTCATAATTCCAGTTTTTGTCAGACCATTTGTTATTTTGGTATTACCAAAGTTATGTATTGTCAATCCAAATGATGGAGCTTATAAATTTTGGTAAGATATATGTTGGTATAAAAATACACCCCGAAGTCGGAAATTCTCTGACAAGCATCAAATAACCGAGGAATATCAATGTCTAAACCACTATCTGGCATATATGCCGCACTTATGAGCGGATTTGCCGACAATGGGGATTTTTGTTCGACCAGACAAAACGCAATCGTGGATTACGCTATTCGCCAGCGTATTACCGGCCTGTATGTCGGCGGAAGCAGCGCTGAAGGCGGCCTGATGACAGCTGGCGAGTTGCTCGAACAACAGGTTATTGTGCATCAAAAATGCAAGGGAAGTGGTAAAACACTGATTGCCCATGTCGGCTTGCCAAGCCTGAAAGAATCCATCCGTCTGGCGCAACATGCCAAAGCCTGTGGGTATGATGGTCTGTCTGCCCTGCCCCCGCATGCCTACCCGTTTTCACATCCCGACGTGCTCGATTATTACAGGCAGCTTTCGGCAGCAACCGACCTTCCGATGATCATTTATGAAGTGCCACTACGCACCGGCCGAACCTCTACCACCGCGCAAATGGTCGAATTACTGGCGCTTAAAAATGTGGTTGGCATCAAATATACCAACACCGATCTGTTTGGTCTGGCGCTTTTGCGCAAACACAGCCCGCAAGCCACCTGCTTTTTTGGATTTGATGAAATGTTCGGGGCGGCTGCCGCTCTGGGAGTTGATGGCGGCATTGGTACCACTTACAATATAATCGGCGGCTTATATACGGCGATCTTTGCCGCTGCATGGGCGAGTGACATCCCCCGGTTACAAACCCTGCAACATATCTCAAGGGATTTTGTCGAGGCACTTTTGAAGGTCGGGGTTATTCCTGGAATGAAACTGGCCCTGCAACAAATCGGGGTTGATTGTGGCCCGGCACGCGCACCATTTAATCTGGTTGGCGACAACCCGCAACAGATCATCCGGGACGCGCTCGATAAACCTGAATTGCGCGAATGGCTGGCGCCAGGTTTTATGTAAACCGGTTCCTGGTTTTATGAAAAATGAGCTGCGCGGCAAATTAAATCAAACCAACTGGAATAAAATCATCCGGCCACCCGTTAATTGATGGAACGCATTTCAAACATGTATGTGGAGGACACCATGACCGACAAGCCCAAAGACCTGAAAACCATTTCGGAGTTTTTTGAAAAAGACCCGGAAACAGCGGACAAGACCTTTTTTGGTCGCGAGACCCATTCAGATCGTCGCGGGTTTTTGAAAGGTGCCGGTCTTGCCACCATGGGCGCAATGATCGGCAGCGCGATTCCATTTCACCGCAACATGCCTGCCGGGTTTATTCCCGCAGCCTTTGCTGGCGAAAACGTGCTGGTCGGCAAGGATGGCCTGACGCTTCTCAATGATCGCCCGGTCAATGCAGAAACTCCACCTCATCTGCTGGATGATTTGATCACACCAACCTCGCGGCATTTTATTCGTAATAACGGCATTGCTCCCGAAGAAGTGGATGCAGACAACTGGACCCTGACAATCGACGGTCTTGTCGACAATCCAATGACACTGACGATTGCCGACCTGAAGGAAAAATTCGAAGTCCATACCATGGCGCTTACCATTGAATGCGGTGGTAATGGCCGGGCTGCATTTGATCCACCGGCAAAGGGCAATCAGTGGACGCTCGGTGCGGTGGCCTGTTCGGAATGGACCGGCGTTAAACTAAAAGACGTGCTGGCAGCCGCAGGTCCAAAGAGCAACGCAATTTATACGGCTCACGTAGGTGATGACGCGCATCTTTCCGGCAATCCGGACAAGCTGCCAATTTCCCGTGGCATGCCAATTGAAAAGGCCATGTCCGATAATGTGATGATTGTTTTCGCCCAGAACGGTGAGGCCATCCATCCCAATAACGGGGCACCCTTGCGTCTTGTGGTTCCTGGCTGGCCTGGGTCATTGTCCCACAAATGGCTGAAACGGATCTACCTGCGCGACATCGTTCATGATGGTCCAAAAATGACCGGCAAGGCCTATCGCGTTCCGCAGCATCCGGTTGCTGCAGGCGAAAAGGTTCCCAAAGACGATTTTGTTTTCATCGAACGTATGCCGGTGAAATCACTGATCACCTCGCCAAAGACCGAAGCGACATCCGGAAAATCGCTTGCTGTTCGTGGTCATGCATGGTCAGGCGACCGGTTGATCAAAACCGTCGATATCTCGATTGACTTTGGTAAAACCTGGCAGACCGCCAAACTTGATGCACCTGTTAATGATGGCGCATGGCAAAACTGGTCGGCCGATGTCACCTTTCCGGTTTCGGGCTATTATGAAGTCTGGGCACGGGCAACAGATGATGGCGATGATGCGCAACCATTTGCCATTGCGTGGAACCCCAAGGGTTACCTCAACAATACCATGCACCGTATTTCAGTTCGTGTGAGCTAAATATTCCGGTCATGATGCACCTGCGGTCACACCATCGCAGGTGTTTTTTTGAATTCAGGAACCAGGCGTTTTTAAATTTAGGAATTTTGTGAATGCGTTTTATTTCCCCGGCTCTGTGTCTGGCCATCTTTAGCCTCGCATGGGCCACACCTTCTCTTGCCGCCGATCCGGTGCGGGGACAGAAAATCTTTAAAAAATGCGCCAGTTGCCACACTGTAAAAAAAGACGGCAAGCGCAAAACCGGTCCCAATTTGTGGAACATAATCGGGCGGGACGTCGCCGCCAATGAAGCCTTTGCGAAAAAATATTCCAAAGCCATGAAGGCCTATGGTGGCGTTTGGTCAGCAGATCGACTGGATGTTTTTCTCAAAAAGCCGAAGAAGGAAATCCGCAAGACAAAAATGGGTTTTGCCGGTTTAAAGAAAGACAAGGACCGTACGGATCTGCTGGCTTTTCTCGCAACCTTTAGCGATGCCTCTTCCAGTCAGGCAAACGCAGTTACTCCGGCTGAAGATCCCGGCCCGGAATATGGCTTTATGTTTGTTGCCAAAGGCGTTGAAGAAACTTTTATCGCCTGCACACCCTGCCATTCCGAACGCATTGTTGTTCAACAGGGTCTTAAAAAGGCCGACTGGGAAGAGCTGTTTGTCTGGATGATTGAAGAGCAGGACATGGAAGCGATGGAAGAGCCGGATTATACTCTCGTGCTCAATTATCTCACCGAGCATTACGGCATTGACCGGCCTAATTTTCCTGGCAAAAAGAAGTAATACGAAGGCGGGGGATCAGCTTCCGCCTTTTTTACTTCAGTCTATTTAATCACAATTGTCAGACGCTCTGCTTTAGGATCATCCGACACTTTGGGCCAGCTGCCATCATTTGTTTCACGGATAACAGCATCGATGCGTTTTCCAAGCAGAACATTTAGACTTTCATCAAGTCGCATGATTGCCGGACCACCCAGATGAGGACTATAATTAGGAGAATAGTTACCACATTGAGGTCTGTCTCTCCAGTCTCCATCCATTGACTTTACCTGAACAGATTTATCAAGGCCGGATATTGTTACCCCAATCCTGTTGGGGTCAAGTCTGGTGAACACTCCGACAATTTCGGTTTCGGGCGAAGAAATAATGTGCCAGTCGACATAACGGTATTCAAAATTCAGGTAGAGCGCAATTTTACCGGTTCTCTCGACTTTCACATTGAACCGCCTTGGGGATTTCTGTCCATAATAACGAACATAATCACCCTCAGCCAAAGCCAACACTACCAGATGAACATCCTTTTCAAGATGTTCAACCAGGCATGCTTTTGGAGCCATTCCTCCCGATATTTTCCATCCATCTATCCATGCTCGGGACCGACCAAACGCGCTCTGATCATCCGGAATAGCCTGCGTCAATCCTCTGTCGCAACGTGGATTATCATACGATGAGACTGTCTTCGGGATTTCTCGCGAATCAGCAAAAAAGAAGCAAACATTGAACGCGCTGTTTTGGTTCAAATCCGGCATCTCAACGCCATCTGCAATCAAAAATGATTTTTCATGTAACTTGATTGGAAGCTGCGTTTCTTTGGTCACCAGATAATCAACTTTATATCCAAAACTAAAATCTGGATCAAACCGACTGCGATAAGGTGCACTGATGGTTTCATCCCAACGTTTATAAATTCGATCAAATTCGGGCGTACCAGGAGCGAACAACACACCTTCAGAGATCAGTTGCTGCAACCCAATTACTCCGGGGAAACCCGTGTAAGGCAAAACCGGGACAGAAGTGACAACATCCTTTGCGGAAATATTGATCACACCTCTTTCATAATTTTGTTCTCCCTCATAACCGCCGCCACCATATGGTTCATATCGACCTTCAGCCGGACCGGACATCGAGAACATGTCACCGTTTTTTGTCTCCTGTTTTCCCCATCTTCCCTGTTTTTCAGCTTCCGACCAGCCATCTTGGGGAATGCGAATAGTGTGAGCTCTTAAGCGTTCAACGAATTGGTCCACATGGATACGGTTAGTCGGGACACTTTCTTGTAGTTTTTTGACAACGGGCTTTGATTTTATAATCAATTTTTCTTTGGGCATTTCAAACACACTAAGTCCACGCAGACGACCTACATCCCATTTTAAATATGCCAATCTGTTTGGATCAGGATATGCGATTTTCATACGATCCGCTTTGGGTATTTCAAAATGTGCCGAAAGCTCACAGGCGCGATAGACCGAAAGACATGTATTTCGTGCAACATGCCCAAGACTTTTTAAATCCGTTTTTGCGTAAATTATCTGTTCCCGCGGAATACCAACAATGCCGGTATGTTCCTGGCCGCGATATTGAGACCCTAGTACAACAACCCGCGAAATGGATTCGATGTCCCCGGAAAATCTCCAAATAATTGGTTTGCCGCTGGAGATCGCTATGTAATGTGGACGGTCCCCGGCTGTGACTTCTACATCCACCACCTCGGTGAGGGTTTGAATATTTCCAAGAGCGACTGGAGATAACCCAGCGCCGCCATTGGCGTAAAGCACCGTTACCCGCTCATCAGGGCGCGGTGATGCAATCTCGCATGTTGGGAACATTCGCGTATGCGGGGCCATGCATGCAAAAGATTTGTCTGTGAGAACCAAAATGCACAAGAGAACCAAAGGCACAATGTTACGGAGGGTCGTTATCAATCGTCGATATATCATTTAGTCATCCGCGACACCGGGAGAAATTCAACCCAGAGAATTTATTTGAGTTTTATGCAACCACAATTCTCTGTCACTTCACATGAGTCAATAAGATTAGAACCAATTATCCATAGAGTTGTGCCGGGCAAACATTCAATTATATCAACCCTGTCTCACATCAGGCGCAGGGTTTTGCGCCTTCATAGATTTTACCCATCGCAATGATGGTATCACCCTCTGCCGGAGCGTCCCGCCCGGTGAGTTGTTCCAGATGTGCAACAATGCTTTCAAAGCGCGATACATCCATTCCCATGGCAATTGTCCGATAGAACCGGCCAGCATTTTTCCAGTCACGTACCTGTAGGCCGGTGTTCACTTCGATCAGGGTTTCCGGCTTCACACTGCCCACCCACAAGGTTAACCGGCAACCACGAAATCCGCGATAATGCATCACCGCAATATCGGAACCTTCTGTATCAAACAGCCGATGATCGGCAAGGAACAAACGCGACGCTGATAGATCCGGCACCCGGACATCAACACTGGTTTTGGTGGAGATAAACATCGGAGCGGCAACATCGCGCACCACATATTCGGTCTTGCTCATCGAATTATGAAACGCCAGTGCCGTATGCATATCGCTGGTTTGATACTGTCCCAAAGTCACATATCCAGCGATCGACGCGACAGCCAGAATTGCGATTGATGCTGCAATCGGCCATGCCCTTTGACGCATCGCCGGGACGGGTGATTTTGCAGCAACACGCGATGAATGATGCATGCCATCCACGGACTTTTTCAGCTCCATAATTTTATCAAATGTCTCTTTGAGAGCCGATTCATTTTCAAGACGCGCATAGAGAGCTGTTGCGTCTTCTTTTGCCAGCTCGCCATCAGCGAGAGCATTAAGATGCTCAAACTCTGTATCAGTGATCATTCGAGATATTCTTTCTATATTCTGTTATTTTCGTYACCGGTGTCTCATCCAGATGCCGGATCATTTCYGCCCGCGCCCGGCTTATYCGRCTCATCACCGTACCGGCRGGAATTTGCATGGTGTCTGCCACTTCCCGATATTTYARACCCATYACATCCACCAAAAACAATATCTCTCTTTGYCCATCATTAAGCGCATGAAATGCATCACGAACAATTAAACGGTCAACAGCATCAAAGCCGGTATCGTCGGCCTCACTGAATAAACGTTCCTGCTCACTGGAATATTCCAGCCGGACTTTATGTTTTCGCAATTCATCGACATAAAAATTGCGCAACGTCCGAAATGCATAGGGTTTTAGYTCGGYAATATCTGATGGAACGTGGCTGGAGGCCAATATCCTGGCAAGCGTTTCCTGWGCCAGATCCTCGGCATAAACKCCGTCCCGGCACARRGTWAGGGCGTATCGGCGCARGGCAATTGCCAACTCCTCCATTGTCTGGCGTCTTTTTTTTATKTTGCCAAACAACCGGAAAAYCCTCAACCARAATCTGMYCTGTCAACCAGAGACATAATGACGCGTTAAGCGCYAAAATTCAAGGCTTTAGCCATTCATGAGGYTGATATTCGCGGATTGCCAGCTCTTCYGTGACACCCGCCTGAACTGTTCGTTCCARATARGTCGAAAGCACCACATAKGAGCGTGATCCGGTGACCGAAGGCACATCATAAAGCCGGGCAAGAAATCCCTCCAGCGCATCACTGCTTGCAACCCGCACCTTCAATAACATGCAGGTATCACCGGCAACAGAATGAATTTCTTCGACCTCGGGCATTGCCGAAAGTGCCACCAGCTCGGGCTTGCTGCCCCAGCCTTGTGTATCTGCATGAATGAACGCCAGAAATGGCTTGTCGACTGACGGTCCATTGAGAATGGCAGCAATTTTTTGAATATGGCCACTGGCTTTTAAGCGCTTGACGCGCTCATGCACCGCCGGAGCAGAGAGGCCGACAATTTTGGCAAGCGTCGCATAACCCTGTTCGGCATCCTCCACCAAAGCTGCCAGTATTTTCCGGTCAAGCTTGTCCAGCGCTCTGGGTTTACGGGTGTTTTTCTGGTTGGCTTCCGGTTTATCGGGCATTGTATTTTGTTCCATTGCTGAATGGTCTTCGGCAATATCACAATAAGGCGGAATGATTTCAAGTAATATTGGCATTGGCGATCAATTGACTATTGATTTTCGGGGCTGGCATTCAAGAGCAATAGTGTTCAACAGGTGATTAATGGACACTCTATTTGCCATCCTGCCGCAATCTTCTTTCGATACGCTTCATAATATCGGGGACAGTACTTTTACTGATTCCGCTATCCAACCCTGCATCAATCATCGCACGTAGCTCAAGTTCAGCCAGTTTTCTGTCCTGGTCACGCCGGATAAGATCACGAAAATACTCACTATCATTGCCGTAGCGCCCGCTGCTGATTTGAGCTTTAACCCACTCTTCCATTGCATCGGGGATTGTAATTGTTTTTCGCATCATTGCCATTGTGATAGCTCCTTTACTGCAGAGTATCACATGACGATAGTATGTCAAAAATCATACTTCAGACATAATTTCCTCAGTCGCGGATACAATTATGACCGAAATATGGGTTGTACAAAGTTATCAATCTCGCTAAATTAGAATCGTTTTGATTGAAGTTTGTATTGGAAATGATTGAAATGCTATTTTTTCGCGTTCTCCCACTGATCATTGTCATTGGCTTTTCCGGCAGCATATCAACCGCAAAGGCTGATCAAAGTTACACATTCAAGGCATTTGGTGCAATTTGGCGCGCCAGTGATATCAAACAGGTCCGGATCGAAAAACAGACGATGGCCAGCCTTCGTGTTGAACTTTTTAAACCCGGAGAAGGCAGCGCAACCGCACCCCAAATGCTCTCCAAATTCTGCGGTGAATTTGTAAAGCGGAATCTAAAACAGAAAATTTTTCGGGTAGACCTTACTGTGGTTGCGACCCTGGGACCGGATAAAAAACCGGTCTGGCCAACGCCTGTTCCCATTCAGGTACGTGCAAATAAATGCCAGACCAATCCGGAAAGTGGAGGGTATTTCATCAAATATTCCGGTCGCCTTGAAGGCTGGAAATTTTCCCGGGGCACCGTTCAAAAGAGCGGCGCGAAGTATCAACGCCTGATCGTTTTTGAACCCGCTTACAATGCCGATGTAAAACTCGATGATTTTGACTTTGATTTTGCCTGCATGGCGACACTTAAAGACCCGACCATTCAGGAGAGTTTGGCAGGCTACGAGAAAACACTCACAAATATTACAATCCAGYCCAACATGGTGACCATCATCGCCAARCAGAACAGCAAACAGGGYATYTTTATTGGTGAAATATTCAAAACGGCCCGTGGGCGCTGCGTCAAACAATAGCCGCGACTTAAAGTTGGATAAATTTTATACTGCACCAATATAACGAATGGCTGTCCGGTCTGAAGACGAACCGGTGTCGTCAAGGTGGATAGTGGGGCCTTCAATCCGAACGTCAAAACGGTTCCGGTGAAACTTCAACTCTCCTCCTTTTGGTGAATTTGCCCGGACTAATCATCAATTTCAATATCCATAAACTCGCCAACCTGCCCGACAATTTGTACAATCTTGTCAATGAGAGTTGGGGARCAATTGTGGCCGTGAACCGCRTAGAATTTCACGGGTGGAAACGGGGGATTGACATTGAGTACTACCATTTTACCGGCTCGAATATCATCTGCGTAATATTCAACAGGTAAAAACGAAATTCCCAGGCCCGAGCGCACAAGACCCGCATTTATTTCCATGGAGTTMGAYTTATCATCCCCTGGCATTTGAGCATTCTGCTGATGAAACCAACGCTCCTGGATACCTGAAAGAATTGAGCTTGGACCAAGTGAAATGAGTGGCCAGGATTCAAGTTCCTTTGGTGACATACAGCGACCCTGCAAACCCAGACGGGGCGACGCCATATAGGCAAATTGAATACTGCCAAGCGGGATTGTAGTCAGTTTTGGTCGCATATGCTCATCAGCCGGTAACAGGCACAGATCAATCTCGCCCTCCGCCAGTTTATCGAACATGTCACCACTCAGGCCAACTTCCATATCGATGGTCAATTTTGAAAACAACCTGCCTAATTCCGAAACCAGGTTTGGCAACCAGGTAACGGCAATCAGTTCCGCCACACCGAGACGAATAGTGCCTGGAACCATTTCCGGATTACTTATTCGGGCTTTCAATTCGGTAACAAGCAAGTGGATTTCGGTCGCGTATTTCAACAATTCCTGCCCCCTGGGGGTCAATTGAATTTTTCGACGGGACCTGTCGAGAAGGCTTACCCCCAGCTCCAGTTCCAATTCGGAGATCCGCACAGAAATTGTGGATTGTGTGGTGTTAAGTCTATCAGCGGCCCTGGTAAACGAATTAAGCGCTGCGACCTGACGAAAGGATTCCAGTTGCTGAAAGTTCATTTGTTTTTCTAATCATAAGTATCGAGTAAAATCATTTTTCAAAATACTTGATAGTGTTTATTCTATGCAGTCAAGGGCAGAAGATGAAAACGAGACTATGGAAATACACAAATTCAGGAAAATGAAAATGACCAACACGCCACCAATGAGAGAAATAACCCCCGGGGAAATCAAGACTTATCAAGAGGATGGCATTGTATGTCTGAGAGGTGCCTTTTCCAGTGAGTGGGTCAAAATTTTGCGTGACGCTGCAGAAATTTCCCTCGCTAAACCGACTGACATGTCTGTAGATCTGGCAGATATGCGTAAAGAAGAAGGTCGCTTTTTCCACGACACTTTTGTGTGGCGACACAATGATCTTTGTCGAAAATTTGTCTTCGATTCGGCGGCCGCCGGAATGGCCGGAAAACTATTGAAATCAGAAAAAGCCAACCTGTTTTTTGATCAATGGCTGATAAAGGAACCTGGAACCGTAACGAAAACACCATGGCATCAGGATTTACCCTACTGGCCCGTTAAAGGTAGCCAGATTGCAACCATGTGGATAGCGCTGGATTCCGTCACTAAAGAGAGCGGCGCGGTAGAATATGTAAAAGGGTCTCAAAACTGGCATAAGACATATAAACCTGCAAGTTTTGATGGTGGTGATCAATATACAGAGGATTTGCCCGAAGTACCCGATATTGAAGCGTTACGCGACCAATATGATATTGCACAGTTTGAGCTGGAACCTGGTGACTGTACTTTTCATCAGGGCCTGGTTGTCCATGGCTCTCCAGGGAACACATCGGCTAACCGGAGAAGACGGGCTTACGTGATACGGTGGGCAGGTGATGACGTATTTTTTGAACCGCGTGACGGTCTGCAGGAAATGCCCCCATTCCCCGACATTGCAGTTGGCGGGCCGCTGGATTCGGATCTTTGGCCGCGAATCTACGGATAAATTTAACTAAACAGGTGTTCAAATATCGTCTGATTTTTCGCCCCTCTCCCCCGGTCTGAGGTCTGGTTTCTAACCAGTCACGTCTGTTATTCACCTGTTAACAGACGTGACCCGGGCTTGAAGCCAAAATCCATATGGCCTTCCATGGTGAACGCCATAACCCAGGAAAAATCTTCAGCAATTACATAATGATGTTCCGGATATTCGACGATTGATTTCAGGCAGCTCGCCAATATGGCAACCGGCATAATCAAGGCGCACTCGATCGCGCCGTCATTAACGTAAATGCATTTCCCCTTCAAACGATTTTGCTCGCACATCTGTTCGAAGAATTTTAGGCACCCATCCGGGAAATGATCCCGATCTGCGTTCGCAAATATAGCCCCGGGAACCTGCTTCCAGTCTATCTTTGAACCATCAAGAGAGAACGATGCTTCCAGCTTTGAAAAATACCTGTCGCTTTTATCCTCGACAAGAATATCTCCCGACTTAATTTGATCATCCAGATCCGATAATAATTCTTCCTCCGCCCAGTTCATACCCGCTCCCGTTTTTGATTATTGCCAAAATACCCGCTCTTACCCCAAATTCATCCTGTATTCGGGAATTTTCATAGCTTGCCCTGAAATAATCAGAACCATTCTTTATGATCGCATCACCCCGACTATTTGAACAATTCTGCTGCTATTCATAGAAATGATAGCCTTCCAGGACAAAACACACCGGGATACAAAAGGAGCAGAGAGGTCCGCTATTACCCGGATACATGCATGATTTTTATTGTCAGGTTACAAATATACCTAATATTATTCGGCAAATAACACCAGCCACTTCGGTATCCATGACGATTTCCTGAATATCCTCTGTTTTTTTGATATTGCATATTGTTCACTTTACAGAATTCTATTCAGCAGTATTCTAATACTACCTTATAAAATTCAAGAGTATCTCATGTTAACCTGGCCCATCTCCCTTTTGATCGCGTCTGTCGCCCTTGTTGGCGCCAATTCACTTGTTCTTAGTCCACTGGCTTCCGCCGTCGCCGGGGATTTTATAGCCATTGCATCTGCCGATGTGATGCTGGCATCTGCCACCTATGGCATAGGCACCGCCCTAAGCGCATTCCTGCTGGCCCCGATGATAGATCGCATTGGCGGCAAACAGGCGCTTTCCATTGCGCTATTTGGTCTGGCACTTTCTCTGGGCCTGACCGCGATAGCACCGACGATCGAGATGTTATATCTCGGCCAGGCTCTGGCGGGGATTTGTGCCGGGATCGTGCTGCCTGCATCCTACGGGCTTGCATCACAACTGGCTCCCAAAGGGCGCGAAAGCCAGACCCTGGGCCTTGTCCTCACCGGATGGACGCTAAGCCTGGTCTTTGGTGTGACACTTGCTGCTCTGCTCGCCGATCTCATTCACTGGCGTGCAGTATTTGTCGTATTATCAGCCCTCGCACTTGTTGTGAGCCTTGCATTCTATTTCACCAAAAGCAGCGCACAGCCTCATGTCAAGGGACAAGCCAGCTCACTGATCACCGCTTTGAAGGTACCGGGAATTGGTCGCGCACTTGTTGTCTGCGCATCCTACATGATTGCGTTTTACGGGCTTTATACGTTTTTGGGCGCGCATATTCAGGACAATCTGGGTCAATCAACCACAGCCACCGGTCTTACCGCCCTCACCTATGGCATCGGCTTTGGTGTCGCCGTGTTGTTTGATAAAAAAATTGATCAATATGGTGCCGACAGGGTCGCCGCACCTGTGTTTTTTGTGCTCGCACTAACTTATATTGTTTTGGCATTCGCGACAAATTCATTCGTATTGTTATTGGCGGTCTGCGGCCTTTGGGGGTTCATGAACCATCTGGGCCTCAACCTTGTTATCGGCCGTCTCATTGCTCTTGATCCGGCCCAGCGCGGCGCAATCATGGGCGTTAACAGCGGTGTTACATATCTATGTGTGTTCGCCGGAGCTGTCGGCTTTAAACCACTTTATGAGGGATATGGATTTGCGATTTGTGCGGTGGTTTCAGCGCTCTGCGTCATTCCGGCAATATTAAATGGCATCCGGGTACACAGGCAGCTGCGTGCTGCCTGAGCCCAAAATCGAACCAGGCTATCTAGGCCATACAACCCGGCACGGAGCACCTTTGGCTACACTTTTGCAATAGGATAGTGCCGCACGGTTTGCCTTTGCCTGGGTACTGCTGCTTGCATGTGTCCAGCCACAATGGCCACCACCGGGGG
>JAESRR010000019.1 GCA_016764535.1 Cohaesibacteraceae bacterium
CAAATTGCCGATATTCAGGGGGCGAGTGACAAGGCCGTGGTGTCCATTGCCTCGATTGGAGATACCATCAACAGCGTCGATGAAATTGCAACCGCCATTGCTGCAGCTGTTGAACAACAAAATGCGGCAACTTCGGAGATCGCACGTAATATCGAGCAGGCTGCACAGGGTACAAACCGGGTGAATGATAATATCGGCGGGATTGCCGATGCGGTGGGTGAAACCGCGACTGCGGCAACGCTGGTTACACAAACCTCGAGTGCACTGTCACTCCGGGGTGCCAGCCTGAAAGAAGGCATTGGAAATTTTCTGACCGAAGTTCGCAAAGTTATGTAGTTGTTGGAGATTATCAAATTTAATGAACCCGGTTTATACGCCGGGTTTATTTTATCGGCTTATGTGCATTCGTACCGAGGCAAAATTCCATGGTTGATGGCTATAGTTGATCGTGCGATCCGAAGCCTAAAATTCTCTTTTCAGTCTCTCCCTGGTAATTATGACAGCGCCAATTTGAACGTGTGTTCAAGTTAAGTCATTGTATTTTATTAAGTTTTTTGTTCTAGTCTGAGGGCCTGTAAAAGGTGGGTGTGGCTTGTTTTCAAATCTGTCAGAAAAATTCAAAAACATATTTTCGATCACTGAAGTGGTTGAAGCGGATTTTGACAAGGACGATCCATTATTGCTGGAAGCTGCGGATTTATTGACCGCGGCCGTACTCATCAGTGATCGACGTCACCATACAGAAGCTGAATCCCTTTATCGGCACATTTTGCAAATACAGATGGACGTATTGGGCGATAACCATTCGATGATTGCGGTAAGTTATTTTAATCTTGCCAAAAACCTTGTTGCGCAAAGCAGGCTGGATGAAGCCGAACCGCTCTATGAATTAGCTGTTACAATGTCCGAGGCGACATTTGGGCGGCAGCACCAAACAGCTATTGCGATCTCGGGGAGTTACCTTGGATTTTTGCAACAAAAAACACTGCGAGAGCTGGCGTCCGATCTTGAGCGTGACAAGAAAAAAGCCAAAGATGAAGCCGCCGAGCGCGAAGCAGGCGGCAAATGGTGAGCATTGCGCTTACCCGTTTCATTCAACCAATATAATCAATTTCCCATTGAGACTTCAGCATTCGGGTATTTAAACCGGGTTGCCCGATTGCTTGCTGCCAACCGCTTGCCAATATTTGCCGGCAGCGAGAATGCATGCCTTGCCGCTGGTATTTGTAATCAGCATTGTCCACGAGCCGCTTTTAGCCACAAAAAGTTCGATAACTCCCCGGGACGAAACAAGACCGATGGCGCGCGGCATTTCCAAATAGCGTTTTGATAACAGGTTCACCATCTTTTCGCGGGAGCTGCACGGGTTTTGAGCATTTGATCGGGTTTGCTCTGCTGCCTGCGTTGGCTGGATCATCATCGTAAGGCAAACAAGGCCAATGAATAATTTGTGCATTCCGGGTCCTTTCGATTTGAAGGTATTCTCCTTATATCCAGATCGTTGTTTTAATCACAACAAAATGGGCAAATTGTCGATAAGCTGTGTTTCGCAGGGTCTAATGGTAGGGAGTTACAGAAATTCCGTGAGCCCGGGTTGAGATTTTGTCAAAAAATCAATCAATAATGAAGACTGAATCTAAATCATTCCATGGTGTAATACCGGTGATTTTGGTGGAGAATATGACATGGCAGATTACAATATTGACTTGCCCGATGTGCTCGGTTCTCACATTTCCCGGGCAGTGCAACACGACGACTATGCCACTGCATCGGAGTTTATTGAGCATCTTGTTCAGAAAGATTTTGATCGTCACGCATCTGATGCCCAATTGAGACAATTGATTGAAGCGGGTGCAGAAAGTGGTGAGGTCAAAATTGGCGTTTCTGCCATTTGGCTGGATGCTGTAAAAGCGAAGGCAGGTTGAGATGAAAACATTTACCTGTTCCAATGCGGCTGTCACCGATCTTCATGCCATTGCCAATTACACCGTGGCGCATTTTGGTGCGGATCACGCGCGCCATTATGGTGAAGGTGTTGAGCATTGTTTTGAATTGCTCGCAGAAAATCCCCATGCAGGCACTGCCATGGAGCAAATTTGTCCAGGTTTGCGGTGTTTTGAGTATCGCAATCATTCGGTATTTTATTTTGAAAAGAAATCCGGCTGTATCATCATGCGGGTTTTGCATCATGGAACACAGCAGCCACGGCAATATTACCGTAGCGAATAGCAGGGCCTTTTCCGGAATTTACTTACATAATATTTGTGAAGAACGTTGCCAGACCGATGAAAGGCTGTGCGATGTATGCCATGTTGCGTGTGGCAAATTCTTGTCTTTCTTCCTTGTCGCTCTTCACGGAACTGATTTATGTATGACGCTCAAACACAGCCATCACGGCTCAAAGGACTGTTTTATGGTCTTTTTGGAGGCTGGAAACCAGCCAGCGCATTGTTCTGGTGGATCGTAATTCCCCAGTTTCTGGCTCTGTCATGCTGGCTTGCTTCACTTTATTTGCAACAACTTGGTTTGCTCTCCTGGCACTACGGGTATGTACTTGATTTTGCACCTGATCTTATGTTTTTTTGCGTTGGAATTCTGGTCACCGCATTTTTGTTTTTAAATCGCATAGAACGGTATGAGGGGTTTGAAAAGTCCGCAATTCTGCTTGGGGTGCTTGCTTTGGCCGTTCAGGCGATCATTATTGGCAGTGTTTACTTTCCGCAAAACAGAGCAAATACGGATCGGATTGAGGCCGTACTTGTGCATCTGAATGCACAAACGCCGTTTTGGCTGGATGAGAATGTGAAACTTCTCAAATATAAACGAACAGGTGACTGGTTGTTTTATGAAGTCTGGACACGGGAACCCGGCAAATCCCTGATGGATACGCTGGCCTCTCGAAAACTGGGTTCGATCATGCCCTGTGATCGGCTTGCAACCGTATTTCTGTCTCTGGAAGTGAACCAGATCATTTGGCGCAAGCGAAGTTATCAGCCAGGCGGCGAAAACAAGGTTGTTTTTGACATCGATTCATGTCGCTAAAAACAACAGAATCAAAAATATCGCGGGCGCAGTAATCGACGGCTGGATGGCGTGTCAAAATACTTCGTTAGTGTTTTTTGCGTGGGTAAATTGTTGAGACAGGTTTGCGCTATGTTGTCGTCAAATGCGTCAATGCGGGCGTAGCGAATTTCCAATGTCCTATCCTGCGTTACCGGTTCCAGTTGATGGATTTCGCCGGTTGAGATTGCGTCACAAAGTGCAAGATGGGCGGATTTCACAGCCCGCATGCCAAATTCAAATGGCTCCGTTGCCTGTTGTCGGGGGAGGGCGTGAAAGAGCATGTCCCCGCTATCAAGGCCTTTGGACAAACGATGAATTGTTGCACCGACCAGATCATAATGACCATCAAATGATGCCCAGAAGTTACAGGCTGCTCCCCGATAAAATGGCGAAACACCGATATGTATATTGATGGCCTTTTTCTCAATCAGGAGATTAATCAACGGGTTTTTGATAAAACTGGCGCCAAATACCACAAACAAATCGGCATCAAGTGCTGACGACAAATGGTCCAGTGAAACATCGTTCAGGTCACCCATTTGCAGGCTCAGGGATTGCGCATTGGCTGGTAAAAAATTTACACCACCAAAAACAGTTTCCTCGGCTTTGATAACTCTTGAAAAATAGTCCTGCATGATTGGTGATTTTTTATAAAAACCAGCCTTTGCGCCGGGAAACACAGTATTACATTCCTGAATGACATGGATTTCATCGGCAATCTTTGAAAGAGCATGAACAAGAGCGCYATGCCGCGGCTGGTTGGATGTAAATACAGTAATTTTCATRCGATTTGGCTTGTTGTTTTGGTCATTCTTGAAAGAAGGACTGTATGATCCTCGCGGGGTATTTCAAGCAGGCTTGTCGCATGTGCCGGATCTGAACCGGCACGAAATCCGAGGGTAACATCAAGGGAYTTTAATATTTTCAGTGTGTCCTGATTATAATGACCACAGGGGTGCGCCATGGTTCGGGGTGTAATGCCAAGTAATTGCTTCAGGTGATTTTGATTGGCCTGATATTGATCCAGCTGCGCTTCGGCTGAAAGATTTCCCATGCGCGTGGGGTGATCACGGGAATGTAGTCCAATAATATGCCCATCCTGATGCAGGGATTTAAGCTGATGCGGGTTCATCCAAAGTTCTTTTGCTGCGGCATCCAAATCAAACCCGGCATCTTCCATCAATTGGTCCATGATCGTATGATAGTTTTCCGTTTTGAGCATATTGTCACGGAAATAGCGAAACAACCGGTCATTGTCAGTGTAAAAAGAATATTGCGACAGAAAGGTCGTGACATCGAACCCGGCGATTTGTTGCGTATATAGTTTGGGGTCATTCTGCTCCAGTATGTTAAAAAATTGCTGATAGAATTGTTCAATATCATCAAAACAGACAGTGCGAAAATATCGGTAGATTTCAAGCCGTTCCAGCTTGCCCTGCATGATGGATGAATAACAAAACCAGAATGCCTTGATGTTGTGTTGGTCAAGTACCGGTAATGCGATATCCAGCTGGCAAAGCAGGGTGTCATCCAGCGTTAGGCAAATATGATGGTCAGCCAGATTTCCAGCAAGTGCCCGTTGGTGAAAATCCCCCGCATCAAGAATATTGTCCCGGCCAAGAAAAACGATCATCGTTTCAAGTTCATCCGCGCTGATTGCGCCCTGGCCTTTGGGATGGACAGCATTGTGAAAATGATGAAACATAATCCCGCGTGCGCGGCATTTATCCGGGGTTTGCTGGTTTTTCATACACAATCTGTTCCGATGAATGTCGCGCGAATCTTTACCGAAGTTCCTTGATACATATCTAACACCATGGGCGATTTTTTGCCTCGCAATGCCAGGTTTACCTCGATGACGCCGGGTTTTCTGCGAGAATTTATTAACAAATTCTTGCCAAACGGTTCCCGGCACGTCAGGCTGCAATCCGGCATCATCCCTGGGAGGCGGACATATGCGGAACTATTTAACAGGATTTGCGCTTTTATTGGCAATCGGTATTGCCAGCTACGCAATATACGGATCGCCGGTAGATAACAATGCGCTGGCATTGTTTGCACGCCAGTAGGAAACCTGGTAACAGGAATTACCAGCTGCCGCTTATCTCCGTGCTGCAAGGTAATTGGTGAACGTTTCCCATGTCAAAACCGGCCCTTGATCTCTTTTCCCGCAAATCGCATGCACTGCCGCAAAAACTCTGGTTAACCGGCATACAGATTTTATTGATAGCGCTGGTCTGGTATATATTATTTTCAGATGGCGCATTGTGGTTTACAATCTGGCCTGGTAACCCGGTCGCTGAAAACATCCCGGTCCGGCGGTTGATATTGCTGGTGTTTTGTATCGTTACACTTTGCCGGTTTGTGCTGACATTTACCTTTTTTATGAAACGTAGCATTCCATTTGAAGAACTGATCTCTGTGCCTTTTGCGTTTGGCCTGTACTATGTCGGATCCTCTGTACTGGCGTTACCGAACCATACGCCGATGGGTGTGCTGGATTATATCGGCATTGGCTTGTTTGTGACCGGTAGCTGGCTCAACAGTTTTTCTGAATATCAAATTTACCGGTTCAAGCTGGCATCTGCCAACAAGGGCAGGCTTTTTACCGGCGGACTGTTCGGACTTTCCATACATATCAATTTTTTCGGCGATTTTTTGTGGGTTGCAGGTTTTGCCTGTGTCGCCGGGCATGTGTTGGGAATTTTTATTCCTCTCATGCTGTTGTTGATGTTTATGTATTTGCTAATTCCGCCACTCGATACCCATTTACGGTCTCGTTATGGCGCTGACTTTGAAGCCTGGGAAAGGACCAACAAACGGCTTGTTCCATATATCTGGCAAGCGTTTTCAGGCGTGCAATATTACCAAAAGATGAATGCGTCATTTATCATTCGTTTGGGGTCTGTGTGGTAGTCTGAAAATGTAGGGGGGTTCCTTACCGACCTTCCCTGGCAATTGTTTTCAACTGGTCAGAAAGGCCGGAGAGTGCTGGTGGCATTATGGTACATCGTATCGATATTGTTCTGGTGGATGACAACCCGACAGAGCGCTTGTTATTTGAAGATGCCATGCTGGCGTCCAAACAATATGTCAAGGATGTTCAGCTTTCCAATGGCGGGCCGGACCTGTTACTCCGATTGCGCGGTGATCATCCCGACGGGAATTCACCAGCCACTGCCAGACCGGATTTGATTATCCTTGATCTTAATATGCCCGGGATGAACGGATTTGAAGTTCTTGAACTTCTTGCTGCCGATAAAGAATTTTGCAAAATGCCGGTAGTGGTCCTGTCCGGGTCGAATGACGCGGAAGATATCAAGCGGTGTTACAAACTTGGCGCTTCGGGGTTTGTGGTGAAACCGGAAACCCATGATGAATTGATCGCAATGTTCAAACGCCTGACGCGATACTGGGCCGCTTTTGTAAAAGTGAATACAAAGCACGCGTACATCTAAATCCAGTTTCCGGTTTGGCCCCGATTATGGTTTTGTTTCCTATGCCGGGCGGTCCATATCTTTTGTTTGTTTTCTCTAAACCAGAGTTCAGATTTACCGGTTACACTGCCGGGTGGTTCTGGACAAAACAATGTTTTCCGGGACGGTTTTGAAAAATTATGGAAGCATAATGAACAATCCGATTTCAATTGTTTTTGTAGATGATAATCCAACCGAGCGTATGTTGTTCGAAGATGCGATGCTGGCCTCACGTGAATATGTCAATGATGTAAAGTTTTCGAGTGACGGTGTGGAATTGCTCCATCTTTTGCGCTGCGAGGGAAAACACGAAATGAGTTGCCCTCTGCATCTGCCTGATCTTGTTGTACTGGATTTGAACATGCCGACGATGACCGGATTTGAGGTCTTGCAGGAAATTCGTAAAGACGAAAAATTGAAAACCATCCCGGTAGTTGTGCTCAGCGCATCGGATGATGCGGCAGATATCAAACGGTGTTATGCGCTCGGGGCGTCGGGCTACATTGTTAAACCGGGTAATCACGAAGATCTAAAAACAGCCTTTCTTCAACTAACCAGCTATTGGGCGACTTTGATGCGATCTCACTAGAAGATTTGAGACTTGCTTCAGAGTTACGGGGTGACGGRGTATTTTATGGAACAATCCAGCACCGGTGAACGCAGACTTTCGTTGTTGATTGCGGATGACAATCCAGATGATCGATTGTTTCGCGATGAAGGAATATTGACRCCAARCAATGTTCGCCTGCGGATAGGCTGCGTCGCAAACGGACGCTGCGTGCTCGATTATATGCGGGGTGAAGGCGAATATTGGCATGCGGATGCAAAAAAAAGGTCATTGCCGGATCTGGTAATGCTTGATCTGGATATGCCCGAGCTTGATGGCATGCACACTTTGTGTGAAATGAAAAAGGATCAGGATTTGCGCGATATTCCTGTCATTATAATGGCAACCTGTTCCACGCAAAATGACATTATTTCWGCCTATGATCAGGGGGCTGCCGGATATGTCGACAAACCGGTCTCTTTTCCCGAACTTGAAGAAAAACTGAAAGTCCTGGCGGATTGCTGGGCCGATATTCTGCTGATGRRTCCTGGTGCCGGAGYGRTTCARGRGGCGATAGCACACCAATCGAGCGGTGTTTGACGTAGAACTGTTCGATTGAAAAATCGGTAKAAATACAGAGAATGTTCAGGTTTTTTTACTAATATGAGTAGTGCTCCACGATGATACGACGGACTTATAACTAAATTCTGGTGGGGTAACGGGTGGTTTGAATGGATAACCGACTAACCATTATTTTTGCAGATGACGACGCAGATGACAGGATGCTGTTTGAAGATGCCATGCTGGCTTCGCGTAAGTATGTGAATGAGGTTCGGTTTTCCAGTGACGGTCTTGAATTGTTACAACGCCTGAGATTTGAAGGAAAGTTTGAAGCTGATCGTCAATCGCGTCAGCCTGATCTTGTATTGCTTGATATTAATATGCCCAGCATGGATGGTTTTGAAGTGCTGGAAGAGATGAAATCCGACGAGAGGCTAAACTCGATTCCAGTGATCATGTTGAGTGGTTCGCGCCGGGCGGCAGAAGTAACCCGGTGTTACAAGCTCGGCGCTTCAGGTTTTCTCGTCAAACCGGACACCCAGGAGCAGCTATCGGCAGCATTTTTGCAACTCACAAGCTATTGGGCGCTATTGATGGAATCTCCATGATTTCCCGCAGATATCGGCGTTTTCCCTCAATCCACGCGTAAGGCATTGTTCATCTAATACGTAGTTTCCCTGATATGAAACCGTGAGATGTGTCACACCCTTATTGGAGTTGCGGTCCGTACTGAATTGAACCTGGCAAATCGATAAATGATATGACCAACCAGATTACCCTCTTATTGGCTGACGATGACGAAGAGGATCTTGCCTTATTGCAGGATGCTGTTTTCTTATCGAAGGATTATATCCGCGATGTCAAATTTGTGACCAATGGCATTGTGTTGCTGCATCGATTGCGTGGCGAGGGTATGTATGAGCAGGATCAAAACATACGCCAGCCGGATCTTGTGGTGATTGATCCGGGTGCTTCGGGTTTTATGGTGACGCCTCATACCCCGGAAGAATTGCAAGGGATGTTTTTGCAATTGATCCGATATTGGTCACAGCTGATGCGCTCACCCTGCAATCAAGATTATAAAGCATCCGGGACCGGTTTCAGCTCTGCCGCCTGAGCCTGGTTCGCCGTTTGTTTTCGATTATTATGATACGACGCATGACGTCTTAAGACATTGACCATTTGTTGAATTGCGGATTTGTTTTTGATCTAAAATCATGACGATCTGTTAAGTCTCTAAGTAAAATCCCGCATATAGATTTTCATCCTGTGGCATAGTGGACCGACACTCCGATCCGGCAGTGGATCGTATAACAAGGAGGGTTAAATATGGATAATCGCCTCGCATTGGTGCTCGCTGAAGATGATACAGATGATCGTCGATTGTTTGAAGATGCGATGTTTCATTCCCGTGCCTATGTTAAAGACGTAAAATTTGCGATTGATGGCCTTGAACTTTTACACCGGTTACGTGGTGAAGGTAAATTCGAGCAGGATCATCGCAAGTGTCAGCCGGATCTGGTGGTGATTGATCTTGGTATGCCTGGTATGGACGGATTTGCATTGCTGGAGGAAATGAAGCAGGACGAATATTTACGATCCATCCCGGTAATTGTGCTGTCGGGAACCGAGCGCACATCGGATGTCCGGCGCTGTTATGATCTTGGTGCTTCGGGGTTCATGGTCAAACCGGATACACATAGCGAATTGCAGTCGATGTTTTTGCAATTAACCAAATACTGGTCTGAATTGATGAAATCCCCGCGCAAAAAAATATTCACCAGCTCTGCTGATCCTGTTTCATTCAGGGTTTCCAAATAGAATTGAAATCGATTTTATAGCTGCGCCTGACCAATGGGCCGGGTGATTAATGCAGATTTGCCCTAGCATATCACAGCATATTTTACGGTCCCGCAATGCACACCGATGTGCCTGCAACCCGCTTCAATGTCTCGCCAATTTTCGATGACCATTGTATCTCCCCAATTCCATGCTACATGAAGTACATGGCAAAGATGGAAAAAGATGAATGGTGTAGCTGTCCATTTCGATACGCGGTGACAGCCTTTGTAGACAAGTGGAGCCTGCTTATTCTGCGGGATATGAACTTCCTTGGGCGCAAGCGCTATTCTGAATTCCTCAAAGCTGAAGAAGGTATTTCCACCAATATTCTGGCTGATCGCCTCGACAGGCTTGTGACCCAGACGATCCTTGAGAAACAGCCTGACGTTGAGAATCCTGGCAAGCAGATCTATGTGCTGACTAAAAAGGGCAGGGACCTGTTACCGATCCTGCTTGATATTGTCCGGTGGTCGCACAAATGGGATCAGGATACGGTTGTGGAAGACGAGTTTATTGCCGAGATCAATGATAATCCGGTAAAATTCGTCGCAGATTTTTACGACAAAGGCATGATGAATGTCTGTCCGGAAGAGGATCATATTTGCACCGGAACGGTGTAAATTTGGACCGCCCTGTCTGAAGCCTGTGCCCTATACTGTGCGGCAAAGTGACGCCTGATAATAATTTATCTGTTTTTTCAATGACTTGTGAATATTTCAGACTGTTGACTCTGGTCACTCCTACCATATACTCGCCAATCATATGCTGAGATGATACATAAACTTGCAAAAAACAAGCTTGTAATTTTCAGGGCAATGTCCATATGGCAAATCAACGTGACTTGCAAAAAGCAAGCGCCAAGAAACTCTGGATGTTCGGGGAGCCATCACACAGGCTAAACCGGACGCTTTTTTAGGGACAGGCGGGGAACAAAAGTGTTTCCTGTATCAGTTGGAACCATTGGGGGCCGGGGTAAACCTGGTTAAGCAACGTGAATTCCAGATTTATTGAACGATTTTCAGAATTTATCATCCAGTATCGCTGGATGGTCATCGTGGTGTCATTATTGGCATCCTTTGCCGGGGCCAGTGGCATAACCAAACTGGACTTCATCTCTCACTATTCTATCTTCTTCTCACCGGATAATCCTGATCTCGCCCGCTGGGATGATTTTCAGGCGACCTATTCCAAAAATGACAATGTGAACTTCGCATTGCAGCTTCCCAAGGGTGATGCCTTTGACAAGCAGATGGCAATTGTCGTTGAGAAGCTGACGGAAAAGTCATGGAACCTTCCAAACGCTACACGGGTTGATTCAATCTCCAACTTTCAGATGACCACCGCGTCTGAAGAAGGTATGGTTGTTGAAGATTTGATCGAGGGAGCGACGGAGCTTTCCCAGAACAAATTGAATGAGCGCGGCCAGTACGCCAAAAACGAACCGGCGATTTACAAGAACATCGTTTCGGAAGATTTCCGTACCACTGCGGTGAATGTCACCCTTGATTTCCCCGGACTTAGCGATACAGAATTGCTCGACACGGTTACCGCAGCGCGGGCTCTGGTTGTCGAGATGAAGACGGAATTCCCTGATCTGACAATTGTTCCAACCGGTGCGGCCTTCATGAACTACGCATTTGTGGAATCCGGCGAAGCTGATGGCATGACGTTGATCCCGTTGATGTATGGTATCGTATTGCTACTTTCACTTGTTCTGCTGCGCAGCTTCATCGGAATGTTCGCGACGCTTGTTACGATTATCCTGTCAACTCTTGTTGGTATGGGGATTGGCGGTCATCTGGGGATGGATCTGGCTCCGGTAACCATTCTGGCGCCAAATATCATCCTCACGCTCGCGGTGGCGGATTGTATTCATATCATTTCCTCGGTGCAGAGGAATTTGCGCTCGGGAATGGAAAGAGACGACTCCATTCGTCTTGCCCTGCGTAAAAACTTTCTCGCAGTATTTGTAACTTCTGCCACAACCGCAGTGGGCTTTTTGAGCCTCAATTTCTCCGATGCACCCCCCTTCCATTACCTTGGTAATATGAGTGCTATTGGTGTGATTGCGGCATGGATACTGGCTGTTACTCTTGTTCCGGCAATGCTTTCTGTCATGCCTTTGAAGGCCGCAGCAGTTCCACGCAAGGGTATGCTCGAAGGTCCGATTAATGCGCTTGCCAATTTCACGATCGACAAACGCAAAATCATTTTGCCGGTTGGCGGGTTGTTTTCCATCGTGTTGACGGTTCTGGCATTTAACAACGAACTTGACGATCGCTTCTCGCAATATTTCGGCAAGGAAATGCAAATCCGTCAGGATCTGGATTTTGCTTCGGAGAACTTGCGTGGGCTGGATTTATATGAATATTCAGTTTTGTCCGGCTCTGAAGGCGGTATAGCAGAGCCGCGTTATATGCAGCAGCTTGATGCTTTCACCGCATGGTTGCGGGCCCAGCCTGAAGTGCAGCATGTGGCTTCGTATTCTGATACGATCAAGCGTTTGAATATGAATATGAACGCGGATAATCCGGAGTTCTATGCCATCCCCGATCGGCGGGATCTATCGGCGCAATATCAGTTCCTTTATGAGCTATCATTGCCATACGGGCTTGATCTGAATGACCGGATCAACCTCGATAAATCCTCTACAAGGCTGTCGGTTTCCCTGCATGATATGAAGGTGACCAAACAGCAGGAATTTGGCGTTCGGACACAAACCTGGCTTGCTGCCAATACCGATCCGGAATTTCAGGCAACTGAAACCGGAACATCGGTAATATTTGGCATGATGGCAATTCGTAATATCAATGCCATGATCATCGGCAATATCATCGCGGTTCTATCGATTTCGGTGATGATGATGATCACATTGCGCTCGATTGGAATTGGCGCGTTGTCTGTGGTGACAAACATCATTCCGGTGATGGTGACATTTGGCTTCTGGGCGATGACAGTAGGCTATATTGGTTTGGGTGCGTCGGTGATCGGCGCGGTGTCTCTGGGCATTGTGGTTGATTATTCGGTCCATTTCCTGACCAAATATCTTGATGCAAGGCGAATACTTGGCAAACAGCGTGATGATGCGATCCGCTATGCCTTTGCTGAAGTTGGCGAGGCGCTGGTCTTCACTTCACTGATTGTCGGTCTTGGATTTGCTGTCCTTGCCTTGTCGACTTTCCAGCTTAATGGTCAGCTTGGTCTTTTAACCGCCATCACAGTTGTTGTGGCGCTGGTCTTTGACCTTCTCATGCTACCAGGCATTTTGTTAATCGGTTTCCGCAGACAGGAAACCTCTTCAACAGATGCAACACCTTCTACTGACAAATCATCAACAGGAGTACGCACCAGTGCGGTACCAGCTTAAATCAAATATCGTGAAAGGGGCGCTGCTTGCAGCGCTCTGCACCGTAGTTTTGTCTCCTTCGCTGGCGCTGGCCGATGCAAAGGGTCTTAAGATTGCCACGCGCTCGGACAATATCGACAACGGGTTCAGGGATTCTGTGGTCACAGCCAACATGATCCTCACCAACGCGGCCGGCAGAACTTCCAAACGCAAGATGACGCTTGTTACCCTTGAACGGACTTCCAGCAAGGTGGGTGATAAATCCATCTCGGTTTTCCAGTCTCCCAAGGACATCAAGGGCATTGCTGTTCTGTCTCACGCCAAACTAAAAAAGAACGACGACCAGTGGATCTATCTGCCAGCTGCAAAGCGTGTAAAGCGGATTTCCTCATCCAATAAATCCGGCCCGTTTGTGGGTAGTGAGTTTGCCTATGAAGACATCACGGCTCAGGAAGTTGGCAAGTTCAGCTATACCTTCATGAAGACGGAGAAATGTTCCGGTGGAACCTGTGATGTTGTCACGCGTGTGCCGCTTTACAAAAACTCGGGCTATTCCAAGCAGATTACCTGGATCGGGCAGAAAAATGCTCTGGTTCACCGGATTGATTTTTACAATCGTTCCGGCTCCCTTGCAAAACGTCTGACCTATACCGGTTACAAAAGATATAGCGGTTTTTATCGCCCTTCCAAAATGACCATGGTCAATCTGCGCAACAAAAAGAAAACAGTTCTGTCGTTTTCGAACTACAAATTTAAAACAGGTCTTTCAGATCGGGATTTCCGGTCCGGTGGCCTCAAAAACCTGAAGTGGTAAGCGTATGACATATTCAGTTTTGCGTAATTTCCTTCTTGCCGGTTCTGTGCTGGTTCCCCTTTCTGCGGGAGCCGGTGAGCTGGATGTCTCGGGTTATATTGGCGGTGAAGTCACCGTCTTTCCCCGGGAAGGTCTCTACGCAGACCAGCTGAAACATCTGCAGGCAGGTGTGACAGCTCGGCCCGAAATATCCTGGTCTTCTGAAGATCGCAATACATCGGCAACGATCATTGGCTTTGGCCGTTACGATCATGCCGATGAAAAGCGCAATCATGTTGATTTACGTGAAGCATGGCTGGCACATGATTTCGATGGCATCGAAGTATTGGCCGGGGTCAACAAATTGTTCTGGGGTGTTACCGAAAGCCGCCATCTGGTTGATATCATCAACCAGTCAGACGCGCTTGAATATAACAACCGTGACGCCAAACTTGGTCAGGCCATGTTCTCTGTCACTGCCCGGCAGGACTGGGGTGATCTGGCACTGATCGCGATGACCGGATTCCGTGAACTTGATTTTCCGGGACCAGACGGGCGACTGCGTCCAGGTCTCACTGTTGATACCGATAATGCTGTGTTTGAACACAGTGCCGAACACTGGGCACCGGATTTTGCTGTGCGCTATTCCAACACCTTTGGTGATGTGGATCTGGGCCTGAGTGCATTTCACGGTACCAGCCGTGAAGCACGGTTTGTTCTCAATACAGGCAATGACACGCTGGTTCCCTATTATGACCGGATAAGCCAGCTTGGTCTGGATGTGCAATATACAGCAGATTCATTGCTGCTGAAATTTGAAGGCATTATCCGCAAGGGCCATGGCGATACATTTGGTGCGGTTGTGACCGGCGCTGAATATACGCTGTATCAACTGGCTGGAACCGGCATGGATCTGGGGTTAATTGCTGAATATCTGTATGATGGACGTGATGACAGTGCCCCGATTACGCCTTACGACAACGATGTGTTTGTCGGGCTGCGCCTTGCCATGAACGACACCCAGGATACATCAGCGCTTGTGGGCGCGAGTATCGATCTGGATGATGGCGCCATGGGTGTGCGGGCCGAATTTGAACGCCGGATTATGGATGGTCTGACGTTTGAAGCCGACATTCAGTATTTCGTCAATGCCGACAAGGATAGCGACAGTTATGGCTTCCGCCGTGACAGCTATGCTTCGATCACATTGAAGAAACATTTCTAACAGCTTGTGTGAGCTGGTTCGGTTTTCAATCGGAACAGACGACTTGAGGCGGCCTTCGGGTCGCCTCTTT
Organism: Cohaesibacteraceae bacterium; assembly: GCA_016764535.1. GTDB lineage: Bacteria > Pseudomonadota > Alphaproteobacteria > Rhizobiales > Cohaesibacteraceae > JAESRR01. Next base: position 14,924 of record JAESRR010000019.1, read on the forward strand.
TTTTGCCGTATCCTGTGAGACGTTGGTGTACACAGCGAACAGGAAAAAAGTAAAGTTGTTGGCACACTCCGAAATTCATCTCCCACCGGGTCGTCCTGAATTTATTTCAGGACCCATAGTGATGCCCTTCAAACACTCTCGAATTTGGTTTGAATTTAGGGGCATGTGTCGGATGAATGAGATCTTCCTGGTCCGCGGTGCTCGCCGCTAGTCTGAGCTATGGATGCTGATCTGCATCAGCATGACACAGCGGGTGGAACGGGCGTGAGTGGTTGTCAAAGTCGCCGGATGTTGGTTCCAGTGATGATATAGATTTCTGAAATTCTACCCTCACTGTGTCACATTGAATTTATTTCAGGACACATAATGATGCCTTTCAAACACAATCGGAGTTGGTTTGAATTGCGGTATGTGTTGGATGAATGGCTATTTCCTGGTCCGCTGTGCTCGCCGCTACTCCGAGCTATGGATGCTGATCTTCATCAGCATGACAGTGTGGGTGGAACGGGCGTGAGTGGTATCAAAGTCGCCGGATACTGGTTCCAGGATTGTTGTAGATTTCTGAAATACATCTCCCTCCGGGTCGTCCTGAATTCATTTCAGGACCCATAGTGATGCCCTTCAGACCCCACCGGGTTTGGTTTGGATTGCGGAATGTGTTGGAGAAGTGAGGTCTATCTGTTCCGCTGTGCACGCCGCTATTCCGGGCTATGGATGCTGATCTGCATCAGCATGACACCGTGGGTGGAACGGGCGTGAGTGGAAATCAAAGGTACAGGATATTGGTTCCAGCGTTGATATAGATCTTCTGAATTTCGACATTCTCCAGGTCGTCCTGAATTTATTTCAGGACCCATAGTGATGCCCTTCAGTCCCCACCGGGTTTGCTTCGAATTGGGGTATGTGTCGGATGAATGAGATCTTCCTGTTCCGCTGTGTTGGCCTCTACCCAGAGCTATGGATGCTGATCTGCATCAGCATGACACCGTGGGTGGAATGGGCGTGAGTGGGCATCAAAGGAACTGGATACTGGTTCCAGCGTTTGTTTTGTTGTCCGAAAATCGCCTCCCTCTGTGTCACACTGAATTTATTTCAGGACCCATAGTGATTCCGTTCAGACACCGCCGGGTTTGGTTTGGATCGGGGTATGTGTTGGATGAATGGATATTACTAGTTCTGCCGTGCTAGCCGTTACTCTGAGCTATGGATGCTGATCTGCATCAGCATGACACCGAGGGTGGAACGGGCGTGGGCGGGTATCAAAGTCGCCGGATACTGGTTCCGGCGTTTGTTTTGTTGTCCGAAATTCTACCCTCACTGTGTCCTTAGTAATGCCCTGCAAACACTCTCGAATTTGGTTCGGATTGGGGTAAGTGTCGGACGAATGGATATTATCTGTTCCGCTGGGCTGGCTGCTATTCAGAGCTATGGATGCTGATCTGCATTGTGGGTGGAACGGGCGTGTGGGGTTGTCAAAGTCGCCGGATACTGGTTCCAGGATTGTTGTAGATTTCTGAAATGCATCTCCCTCCGGGTCGTCCTGAATTCATTTCAGTGTCCATCGTGATGCCTTTCAAACACAATCGGATTTGGTTTGAATTGGCGTATGTTTCAGATGAATGGATATTACCTGCTCCGCTGCGCTAGCCGTTACTCTGAGCTATGGATGCTGATCTGCATCAGCATGACACGGTGGGAGGAAGAAGCGGTGTTCAATCCGCAATCAACCTGCCTTTGACGAGCCTTCTCCGCCCTTCCGATAAACATCAAAATCGATATCATCCAGCTCCAGCGTGCGCAGCATGGTGCCCAGACCAAAGATAACCAGTAGCTGGAAAAAGATGCTGAAGATCACCGGTTGCAGGAATGCAATATCGAGCAGCTTCACCAGATTATCAAGAAACAGAAAAACACTCATGCCAATGGACGCGACAAAGTAGATGCGGATTTGCGTGCGGGCATGTTTGAAGCGGTCTGCGGTTTTTTGCCATGGATCGAGTTTTGGGCCGCGCATGAAAAACCGGACCATGAAAATAAAGAACCCATTGGTCAGAACGACCGCAAAAATAGAGGTGGCTGCACTCATGGGACGATGGTTGAGGATCAGGTCTGTGTATATGAAGAAGCTGATACAGATCAGTGTGAATATCAGCGCCATCCATATCATTGGACGAGGCGCATAATCGCTCAGATGCCTTGGAGTGAGAGAGGCACTGCGTTGTGACTGCGATCGGGCCTGACGCATTTTGCGAAAATGGCGAAACGTCGATAATTCCAGTAGCAACTGCGGTGCGGCCTGCACGAAGAAAAAAATGGTCACAAGTAATTCTTCGCCATTGCCGGATGGCTTGTAACCAGCTTGCAGGGCATAGAGCAGAATGCAAATGCCGATCCCGGCTGTCATGCCGTTTATCAGTGCAAAATAAAACAGTGTCCGTGCACCTTGAAATCCCGCCAGTTTGTCAAATGGTGCCGGGTAGAATTTGGGATGGGTCTGCGGCGGGTATTTACGCAACACAGTTGAAATTCTGGCATGGATTTGCGCCGGATAATAAACCGACATAACAAATATCTGACACAGGAATACGCAATAAAATAGAACTGTGACTGACATGTCATGCTCCCTTTTTGTTGTTCATGACATTGGAAAAAGCGATGCGGATCTCGGAGTCTGTCGCCCCATCTGCTCGACAGGCAATGATTGTTGCTTCCAGCTTGCCGGTGATGATGGCATCAAGATCAATGGTGCAATTGGCCTGGGCATCCGGGTGCACAAATGTGCCGCGATACCCCCGTGTCTGGATGATGCTGTCCCGTTCCAGCTGGCGATAGGCCTTGGCCACGGTTTTGGCATTGATATCCAGATCATTGGCCAGTTGGCGTATTGACGGAAGTGCATTGCCCGGGGCAAGAGCGCTGGAACCAACAGCGTGTTTTATCTGTGAGACCAGCTGTGCAAACAACGGCATCGGATCGTCAATATCAATCGCAATTTCCACTATGTCCGGCCTTCTGTATCAATTGACCCATATGTGCCATGTATATGAAGGGTACATCTGGGTCAATAAGTATTTCCAGGTACGATCATCTGATTGATAATTTTGGACAATGGTATACAATCTGAATTGCTAGCAAATACAGGACGCCGGGACCCTCAGGGTAACTGGTCAGGGTGGCCGGGCATAAATTATGCCCACCAATTGTCCGGCCCCATTCCTGTTTTGCAGCTTATCCAATCACTTCTATTGCAATCGCCTGAAAATTTGTACGCGCAAGTTGTTCAACCGAATGGTGCATTGCTTTCATTCATCACAATCGCTGCAGTGCGTTGTAACCAGTCCTGTGGGTCACCCCTGTGATATGGCTGTTCACTATCTTCAATATTATCGAGAAAATGTTGATAGAGACAGGCCTGTCGCGCAGCAGCAATCGGGGCGATGAGCAATGCCGCCTGTACGGGATTTGACCCGGGAACGGCCTGCTGCCAGCGATCAAACCAGTGTGCTTCCAGCGTATTTAAATCCGTGATTTCCATGTGTGCCATGAAGGCTGGCATATCGATCAGCGGGTGACCAAGCAGGGCATCCGCGAAATCCAGCAAAACGAGATTGTCGGCGGCACCTCGCAAATTACCTGGATGAAAATCTCCATGCACCAATGTATCGGGGAGACCGCAGGCCTCCAGCGCTTCAAACCGTTGATCAAGGGTATGTACAAAACGTGCAAGGGGAGCGGCTGTCTGTACCGGCAATTGCGGCGCGATCCGTTCGATCAGTGTGTGGATGTGATTGATGGCGGCATCCTTGCGCCAGTCCGGCAAACCGAGTGCGAGCAGCTTTCCGGTTTGTGAGATTTGTGATGTCTGCAAATTGACCAACAGATCAATCATTCGGCGTGCTTCCTGCGGCCCGGCATCATATCGATCTGTCCCGGGTATGGCGCGGGTTAACATCCGTTGGCCGTCGATAGCAATTAGCCCGGGGACAGGTGCTGGCGCGAGATGCTCGAGCAAGCTGCCTTCGGGAGCCGCGAATTTCGGCACGACCTTGAGCCAGGCATCACCTTCATTGGTCGGAAACCTCCAGATACTGGAAAGGTTCCAGCTGCGCATTTGTTGCGGCGGATCAATTAATTCCTGACCCTGGATTTTTAGCTGCGCATGTGCCCAGGCAAGATCCCGTGCGGGGCCGCCGGGCTTTGCATACGGCAATCGATGTGGATCATCTTCCAGCAGCATGTCACACGGATCGCAAGGGAAAGCCTCCGGTACTTCGGCGAGATAGGTGACGCCGCCGCCATGCGGGGTTGGGTCTTGGGTTTCAAGCAGCCGAAGGATTGTCACGGCAATATTGTCGCGGGCGCGGATGGCTGCAACGACCGGGGCGACTTCCTGCCACCATGGTAATTCAATTTTGATGGGAGGGAGTTTTCCGAACACGTACCCATCGGGCGTACATAAAACAAGGCGAACAATACGTGGCTGAAAATCTGTCATGCCGTCTGGTGGCTATAATCCACGCTGCTGTAAACCACCGATAGATTTTTGGTTATGGTTTTGTTCAGAGTGTTGCTTATTGGTTGGAAAATTTGTGGTGGCTGGAAACAGCTGTTCTGTGAGGTTGATTTGAAAATTGAGGTGAATGAATGGTTAATATTGTAAAGTTTATGAAGTGCGATTATTGCAAAGGAATATTTTCTAACGGTGTTAGATTGTTGGTGCGAAGGATATCATTACGATCTATTCGTGTTCTGATTTTCGGAACATAGAAGGTCGTGAACGGTGATCAAATCGAGAAAGTCATAGGTTGATAAAGAGCGCCTGCTATCCGATTTGAGCAACAAACCTTGTTTTAAAATTAGCACAAAAACTGGTCTGTAACTGTTAGTTCAGCTTTACGGTCTGATTCAGTGTCACACCTGATTTAACTATTTTGGATCATATGAGACAACCACTGTAATCACCACCGAAGAAAGGACCACCGGTATATTGGCCAAACTGATCTACCAGCGCTTCTGTTAAGATACCGGACCCACCCAGACTTAATGCCAGAAATAGAAATAGGTAGGCCTTCCAGTTGGATGCAGTCACGGATATCCAGGGAGTATTCTTCATTCTGTCATCCAGACTCAAAACAGTCTCATCGGTGCTTTGATGATCGATGTCTTGTGAATCTTCAT
>JAESRR010000178.1 GCA_016764535.1 Cohaesibacteraceae bacterium
ATAGGGCACTCCGAGTTTCCAGCCAACAGCAAGGATCGCGATATCACAACCAATGTTCTCGCCATTGGTCAACGTGACGGCGTCATTTGCATATTTCTCGAACGTCCCCTGGATCGGTTTGATCGACCCGTCCCTGAATGCCTCAAACAGCCCGGGTGTAACGATCGGCAGCGAGCAGGACACATCTTTCTCGATCGGATTATCCGGCACCATGTCCCACTTCTTCAATCCAAGTTGCAATTTGAGGATAGTTTCCAGCCCGCGAAAGTTCGCCCATACCAGTGGTTTGGTGATCGCTGCAATGGCTTTTTGAATAAAGTTCCGGCCCCAGGAGTTAAACTGCTGCTCCTGCGCCCGGATATATAACAAATGTTTAAAATTGATCCCGCCAATAAAATACGGAACCCGCCAGACCTTTTCCAGATACACCATGGTGACCGAAGCCGCGCCGTTTTCTGCCGCATTCACCGCGATATCGGTGGCCGATTTAGAACCGCCGAGCACAACAACCCGTTTGCCCCTGACAAGCGCCGGATCGGTATATTCCGAGGAGTGCATCACCTGCCCGCCTTGTTCGATAAAAGCCTCCTGCCCCGGATGGGTGATGATGTTCTTTTCCGAAAACTGCCCGGTACACACCGAGACGAAATCAAAATCCTCATCCCATGTCTTGCCTGCGGCTTCCAGCGTCAAAGTCCAGCCGGGTGTGCCATCCTCGCGCCGCTGCATATTCAGCACACTTGTATTGAGTTGGAACAACCGCCCCAGCTTGTGCTTGTCAGCATAGGAGTGCAAATAAGCGTGAACCTGTGGCCCTTTGGGCCATTCGGGATAATCATCCGGCATCGGGTGATCGGTATAACAATACAGATCCTTTGGCGATTGTGTCTGCACCCCCGGATAGGAACGTGACAATTCCCAAACCCCGCCAAAGTCATGACTTCTCTCAAAGCCATGCACCGTATGGCCTTTTTCATCAAAGGCCTTTGCTGCTGCAAGCCCGCTTACGCCGCCGCCAATGACAGCGATCTTCTTCTTTTGAACCATCTTTGCCTCCCTGCTGTATTGGTAGATTTATGCTGCGTCTGGTGGCGGCAAAAAATTCACTTCATGCAGTGCAGAAAGACGCACCAGTTCTTGCGGGTCGGTGACACCATCCAGCGCTTCAAACAGATCAAACAGCTTGCGGGATGGAGCAACGCCAAACACACATGTCGCTTCATCACCGGAACGGTTGAATATGCCATGTGGCTCGCCCATCGGCATACGCACAGTGTCGCCGGGCCCGGCCTTGTGTACATCGGCTCCGAATTCAATTTCCAGATTGCCGGTGAGAATAGTAATCCACTCATCCTGCGTCGTATGGATATGCGGCGGTACAAAAGTCCCGTCCGGTATCATCGCATGCCAGATCAGTGCATTGCGCGTATGCAGTTTGGGTGTGTAGATATGCCCGACTACATTCCATGATTTGCCCGCAATACCTGCGCTGGCACCTGTTACTCCCGCGTTTTCTTCCAGGGCCATCATTTCCTCCACAAATTTGACTTGAATTCAAAATTCATTTTAGGATTGAAATAATTGGTTGGTCCATCCGTGGATTATCCACTTTACGCAAGGAAGTTGGTTGTTTGTGATGCCATTGCTGCAAAATTTCCCGATCATGGATACGGCATACCTCGGCGAGGCACGTCACATTGTCGGCAACCGGTTTTGCTCGCACAAGCTTGAAACAATAAATTCGGGAAACACATTCCGGGCACGGCATAATCTTGTTGAAGGCCGGATGATGTCCCTCAATTATCTATCCTATGGAGAGAAAGTTCTGATCGAACCAGGCGAGCTGGAACATTTCTATCAGATATTGATCCCGATGAGAGGCCGCGCCGAAGTCAGAAATGGCGGGCAGAATTTTTCAGCCAGCGCGCAAAATGGCGCGATACTCAACCCCGATAGACATACAAGAATGATCTGGACTTCCGATTGCGAACAATTACTGATCAACATTCCATGTGAACATCTGCATTGTTTTGCGGAGCATTATCTTGGACGGCAGCTGGATCAACCGATTGTCTTTCATCCGCAAATTGATTTTGGCATTAATGGAATGAAAAGCCTGCGCAATGCGGCAATAGTATTTGCCCGGGCTGCTGACGAAGGTCATTTATTCGGCATGAGCAATTCCCTCAGCCAGAGCATGCATGAAGAGAATTTCATTGCCACTTTACTACAATTCCAAAAGAGCAATGTGCAGGGTCTTGGCGCATTGCTGGAAGGTGTTGTAGCGCCCGGACATGTCAAACGCGCCTGCGATTTTGTGCTGGAAAATGCAGCCAAATCGATCAGTCTCAAGGATATCGCCAGCGCTGCCGAAGTGCCGATCAGGACACTCCAGCATCAATTTCAATACTGCATCGGCATGTCTCCGATGGAACTACTTCGGCAGGAAAGATTGCGCCGGATCTATTATGAACTCAATTCCGGCCATGCGCATGAAGGCCTTGCAATTGTTGCCGCAAGATGGGGCTTTACCCATTTCGGCAGGTTCTCACAAACCTACAAGGCGCAGTATGGCGAATTGCCCAGCATGACAAGGTCATTGGCAAGGCAATCCCGATATGTGATGTGATTGCAGGTGACATCAAAGTGAAACGCTAATCTGTTGGAAGGGCAATGTGGTGCCACCATTGTTGGCTGAACACAAGAACTTCAGATATTGGATTGAACCACACCAGATCTCATGTCCGGTATTCCAACCCAAACTCCTCAAACAATTCCTGCTTCATATTTGCAAAACTGCAAATACTGAAGATTTACATCTGCATTCCTGATGCTGACAATGCCAAGATTTGGCGCTTCTTGCGCTGGCTTGAAAGTCTCCCATGTCATACCTGGTTTTGGTGCAGGAGCCTGATAAACAATAGAGCTCATTGTCGCAAAGGGGATGCCCTTCACTGTCCCGGTGATGGCACGATGTACATGGCCGAAAAACAAATRTTTGACATTGGGATGCCCGGAAATCAGTTCCAGGAACGCATCGCCATTCTCCAGATTTATAGTATCCATCAACGGCAATTCAAGCGCCATGGGTGGGTGATGCATAAATATATAAACCGGCGTGTCACCGGCACTCTTTAAAGTATCCGCGAGCCAAGTGCGGCGTTCGGAACAAAATTCTCCCGCAGCTGATMCCGGTTTATGAGTGTCCAGACACAGGATCAAACCTTCGACGTTTGAGATCGAATACTGAATAAAATTGTCCATGCATGAATCCGGCAAAGGCAGATGTGCACGGAACAAGGCGCGATCATCATGATTGCCCACCATCGCATAAATCGGGAGTTTTGATGTATCCAGAACTCCGGCCAGCGATGTGTAATCGAGCTCGTCGCCATCATTGACCATATCCCCCGAGATGATGCAAAATTCGCAGTCACCGTGGTGCTGATTGATGTGATCAATTGCCAGCCGCAGACGAACGCGCGGATCATGTCCCGTAACATCCCCCTCATGGCAATAGTGGGGGTCAGTCATCCAGATCAATTTTACCATTTACCGCTCCAGAAATGCGATGCGAACACCAAGAAAAATTAATAACCCACCGAACAATCTGTTGACTGTTACCTGGCCTTTTTCAAGCGCATTACGCACAAACCGGCGATCCAGCGTCGTGACAAAAATCAGCCAGAACAACCCGCTGACGCCGACCGAAATCGCGCTTAAAATCACGGTGGCAAATGTTGAAGTTTCCGGCGTAATCACCATGGTAAAAACGCCCAGATAAAACAGCGTGCCCTTGGGGTTCAGCACATTGCTGACAAAGCCCTGCAGGAACCAGGTCCGCGTCTGCTTTAAAGTCCCGGCATCATCCGCATTTACTTCAAGGCTCATGGTTTTGTTGCTATTTCGCAAGCTTATAAACCCGAGATAAAGCAAATACAGCACCCCGGCATATTTGAGAATATTAAACGCCACAATACTCTGCGAGATCAACAGCCCGATGCCCACAGCGCAATATGTGATATGCACCATATTGCCCAGCAATATCCCCGCAGATGTTTTGAACCCGCCAGCGCGCCCGCCTGTCAACGTATTGCGGATCACAATCACCAGATCAGGTCCGGGGCTAAACATCACCAGCGTGGTGATGCCGATAATAACAAGGATCTGGTCGAGCATTGTGAAGTCCTATTCTACCGAAATGAGTGATGTTGTGAGAATTTTGGCACCGGCTGCGCCAAAGGCCAGCGCAAAAGCACCTTCAAACCAGCGCCGCAATCTAATGTAGCTGGCTGTTATCCGGGCGCTTGAAAACAATATGGCGTAACCCTGAAATGCGGTGAACCCCAGACCAACAACAATGCACATGACAATTGCGACCGATTGCACAGGCGCAGTTGCAGGCACACCGATGGATACCAGCGAACCAAAAAACAGGATCGCCTTGGGGTTGGTGAGATGCACCGCAAGTCCCTTGAAATATGCCGCTTTGAGCGATTGCGGATTAAAGCCTATTGGCTTGGCGCTGGATGGCTTGATCGCCGAGCGCAGGGATTTATAGGCAAGGAACATCAGATAACAGGCACCCAGATAACGGACGATCTCGAACATCCAGGCGTTTGTTTGCATCAATGCGGCAAGACCGAACATCGCCGACAAGGCCCAGATAATTGACGCGGTTGATATCCCCACCGCCAGCACCATGCCATATTTGCGTCCGGCGTTCATCGATGTTCCGGCAATCGCAAGGGTCGCGGGACCAGGGCTTAGCGCCCCGATCATCGAAGCGCCAATAATCAGCGGTAAGTTGATCCCTTCAAGCATGGTCAAATCCTATTCAGCAGTGACGATAGAGGTGGTGAGAATTTTGGCACCGGCAATACCAAACCCCAGCGCAAAAACACCCTCAAACCAGCGGCGCAGTTTGACATAACCCGCTGTCACCCTGGCGCTTGAGAACATCAGCGCATAACCGTGAAAAACAATGACGCTGAGCGTGAACACAGATCCAATCACCAGCAATAATGTCTGCGGCGATGCACCGGAAGGTATGCCCAGCGAATAGAGCGATCCGAAAAACAGGATGGCTTTTGGGTTAGTGAGATGGATCGCCAGCCCCTTGCCGTAAGCCGCGCGCATCGATGCGGTTTTCATGCCGCCGCTTTCCACGTCGCCGGATTTAAACGCTGAACGCAGAGACTTGTACGCCAGATAGAGCAGGTAGGCCGCACCAAAATAGCGCACAATTTCAAACAACCAGGCGTTGGCCATCATCACGGCAGCAAGACCAAAGGCAGCAGATACAGACCAGATCAAGGACCCGGTTGCAATCCCGGCAGCAAGCGCCAGACCGTATTTACGACCCGATTTCATTGAGGTTCCGGCAAGCGCCATCGTTGCCGGACCAGGGCTCGCCGACGCCACAAACGCAGCCACAAGAATAAGGGGGAGATTGATATCATTGAGCATGGATACACCTGGCGGGGAAGCAGAAAAGCAGACCTTCACCATAACCGTCGGATAGAAAAAGGAAAGACCTTTTGTTGCATCCACGTCAAGCTGATGACAACCCGCGCACTGACTACGACACACGGCTTTCGAGCTACTTACAGTCCAAACGGATCCTCGTCCAGCGCTCGGGTGAACAACGGCAATAGATGATCTCTTTGACTCCGCATGATGGATTCTGAAATAAATTCAGAATGACAGGGAACGCGCCGATAATTCCGAAAAAACGCAACTTCTTCAGTGATTTGACACCAACACAAACACACCCTCTGTGTCATGCTGACGAAGGTCAGTATCCATAGTAACGCCCGGGCGCAAGGCGCGGAGGGATCGTCAGCAAAAACACCATAACCACCTCCATACTCCACGCCAGATCACCATCCCCTGCGACATTACAGCCCGGTTTATGGTCGCGCGATCAAGTGCCATAATTCACCCCGATTTGAATTGCATCCTCGCCGCGATATTTCAGACAGGACCACAGCAAAAACATGACCAGACTCACCCGCCGCAGCTTCGTTTCAACTCTTGTCGGCACTGCGGGTCTTGCAGCGGTTGATCCTGTTCTGGTGCTCGCAAAAACCGCTGACGGTTTTTTTGATCTAACGGCAAAACAAAGCGCCATCCATCTGGTTGGCAAGGATGGACCATCCTCAACTCTTTGGGCCTATAACAATACCTCCCCCGGGCCACAAATTCGTGTCCGGCAGGGCGAGCGAGTCCGGGTCCGGTTCCACAACAATTTGACTGAAGCGACCTCAATCCACTGGCATGGCATCCGGATAGATAACGCCATGGACGGAGTATCGGGTTTGACCCAGGAGCCGGTTCAGCCGGGGGACAGTTTTGATTATGATTTCGTCGTTCCCGACGCCGGGACATACTGGTACCACGCGCACAACAAAAGCTGGAACCAGGTTGCGCGCGGATTATACGGGTCCCTTATCGTTGAAGAACCAGCTGAAGTCTTTGACAGGGACCACGATCTGACCCTGGTGCTGGACGACTGGCGTTTGCAGCAGGATGGCACGTTCGATACAGCATCCCTTGGCTCAATGATGGACTGGAGCCATGGTGGCAGGGTTGGCAACTGGCCGACCACCAACGGCGAACGGCTGCCAAATTTTGTACTCCGGACTGGCGAAGCCTATCGTCTGCGCCTGATCAATGCGGCCAATGCACGAATATTTGAAATTGATCCCAATCGCTTTAATGCACGCATTCTTGCGTGGGACGGACAGGCCGTTCCCCTCCCACACAAGCTGCCTTATCAACCGCTGCTTCTCGGGCCAGCGCAACGGGTCGATCTGCTGGTTATTCCCAAAAAGCCAGGTGAGTTTGCACTCGAGGAAATTTCAGGCCCCAAACCATGGCCTACTGCTGTGTTCCGGGTGATCGCGGGCAATTCCGGTACGGCACAAGAAACACCAATTCTACCGGTGAATAGTCTGCCCGACCCTGATCTTGATAAATCCATCACTGTCCCTTTGAAGATGACTGGTGGCGCAATGCGACGGATGGGTCCGACAACATATAAGGGCCAGCCGCTTGATGGAGAAAACTATCAACGCACCCGTCAGTTCTGGGCCTTTAACGGGGTCGCCAATCTGGGTGAAGACCCGTTGTTCCGGGCGCAAATCGGCCAGACAATGCAGGTCGAAATCAGTAACGCTACCGCTTTCCCCCACGCCATGCATGTGCACGGACATCATTTCCGGGTTGTGGCGCGCGATGGCAATAAAATTAATGATGGATCACCCTGGCGCGACACGGTGATGGTTGGTGCGGAGCAAAGTGTCACCATTGCCTTTGTCGCGGATAATCCGGGCAAATGGTTACTGCATTGTCATATGCTGGAACATGCAGCAGCAGGCATGAACACCTGGTTTGAAGTCGCCTGAATACCATCCGCCAGACCGGGTTTTAAGGCACAGTGATGGATCCTGAACAAATTTCAGAATGACGTGGAGGGTGATGCCAAAGCCTGATAAACACAACAATATCAGTTGTTTAATACCAAATTTACCCCAACCGCTCCGTCACCCTGATGTAGATCAGGGTCCATAGCCCGGCCTTACGGCAAAGCACGACACTGGCCGCGACACACCGCGAACAACCTGGCTCCATAGCAGAATATTCAACACCCTTTGACATGGTAGTAATCTCCGCACTATGGATTCCAGCCTCCGCTGGAATGACGACTTGGGAGTTATCAACACTGCATAAACACAACAACTTCAGCTGTTTAACTCCAACACCACATCACCCGCTCCGTCACCCTGATGTCGATCAGCATCCATAGTCCGGCATCAATGCAAGGCATAGCGGCGATTGGTTCTTCGTTTCCGTGGCAGGCAAACACAATAAACAGGAATATTGCTGAAAGGCAGAGTTCTCAGCTTCTTCTGCAATCGCTGTGATCCCCGCATGATGGATCCTGAACAAATTTCAGGATGACGATTTGGGTGTTACCAGCGCTGGATAAACACAACAACTTCAGTTGTTTAATACCAAACTTACCCCAATCGCTCCGTCACCCTGATGCAGATCAGGGTCCATAGCCCGGCCTTACGGCAAAGTGCGACACTGGCCGCGACACACCGCGAACAACCTGGCCCACGGCAGAATATTCAACACCCTTTGTCATGGTAGTAGTCTCCGCACTATGGATTCCAGCCTTCGCTGGGTGAGAGCCGGTTGCGTAGCGATCAATTGTAATACAATGGAAGGATCGAACGGGCGCGAGAGAAAGGCGAAGCCCTCGAGTGCCCCGGACAGACACGAAGGATTTGTCCAGTGTCGGAATACCACCGCTCACCACCTTGTTTTGTTCAAGTTGTACCCACACCCACTGTGTCATGCTGATGTCGATCAGCATCCATAACTGTGCCTGGCGACATACTGCAATTCTGCTTTGGTCAGTCAGCAATTCATAAGACAAACAACAGACAACAAGTCGCACGAGAAACGCGCACCAACAATTATCCCCAGGGCTGCAGCTTCCCCGTATTGCCCGCGCCACAGCCACGCATAACACGCTTTGCTTTTTGCCAGTACACGGCCCAATGCTCAATTCGTTGATGAAACAACGACATGTAGTTGGTGTTTGCATAAACACATTCAAGTCTGGTTACGAATATCCGGGTTTGTGGTTACGTACATCTTTTTCTCAACCAGTGAGTGAAACACACTCAACCTTAAATAGCTTGGGAAATGGAGATGTTCGTGCCAACATCCAGGTCCAACGAAATTTCGCCTGGGTTGTATAGGTTGTGTTGAGTCATCAGTTTGAGAGGCGGTCGATGGTGAATATTTCGCATCGTGAATTCGAAATTTTGTGATGTGAAAGCTACAACACCCGCCAGTTACAGATAGTTGGCGGATTGCAATTCCAGGGGAGAATACAATGACCAAATTTTATCAGGGATGCAGATTAGCCGCGCCTGTTTTCGGCATGTTTGCATTGATTGCAGCCAGCCCGGAAAACGCCCGGGCGGCAGGGACGGCCTGTGAGATACCCGCAGAGCCCAACGTCAACTGGACGTTTGATACCATTCACGGCACTTGCACTGCAAACATCGGAGGCGCAGGCGCGCAGACCATCACAACAGACGGGTTCACAATTGGTATCCGCCCCCGTCATATCCAGTTGGTCACGGCCCGGCGCATTCTCAATGGAGGTACGGGGCCGCTCGTTCAGGGACCGTTTCTTGTTGCCAATACGTATACTGAACAGGGGATTACCGCCGTTTCCATAAGCCCGCTAACAATGGGTGGTGATCGTGCAACCTACGAGGTCATCCAGGCTCCGGCAGGCAGGGGCAGCATGGGTATGCGGGTTGGCAAGCCAAAAGATCCAGCGACTGGAGGGTTGTTGCCATTTGAACCTGGCGATACAGTCGAGCAAACCTACACCCTTGAAATTGAAAGAACCCGAACAATTGACCCGGAATTAACCGACACCTATGTCATTAAGGTAACTGCAGGCTTTGGTGGTGATGGCACTTCTCTTGTCCCAAAATCCATCACCATCTCCGGCGGTGCCTTTAATCCACCGCAGGCGACAGTCTGCCCGGGCACGCCCAAACAATTCACCAAAGCACAATATTGGGCATTTGACACTGACAAAGGTACCTGCCGTAAAGGTCAAAAACTCCCGGCGAACGGGTTCTCGATAAAAGCGGCACGTGCCAAACTCGGCTTCTTTGGTATGGCTGACGATAGTGTAGCAGATAACACCGGTGTTTTCAGTGATCTGTTCTTTTATGAAGGAAATCAGGTCACCTCTGTTTCAATAAAATCCAACAGCAGCAGTCGGGTGAAGGAATCCCTGAATGTCGGCCGTGGAAACTATGGCCTTGTTTTTAAGAACAAGGGCAAGAGGGCCGTTGGTCGTTTCACTCTGGAAGTGAGGCAGGCCGGAAGGCCCTATACCATCAACATTAACGGGAAATTTGCAGGTGACAAAACAAAGTTTCCAAAATTTTTCATCAAATCTGTGTCCATTCTTGGAGGTGCCTTTGACAAATAAGGGCAGCGATCATGAAAAATGAATGAAAACACATACCTCCTCCGCGGCTCCGGATAGATAGTGCTGCGGAGGGAGTGCGTATCCCAGGAACATCCGCCTAACCATGTTTTAACTCACAGCGATGGATCCTGAACAAATTTCAGGATGACGATTTGGGTTTTGTTTGCATTGGAAAAACACAAATGCGTTGGTGAATTACGCCAGATTTTCCCCCACCCGCCGTGTCATGCTGACGAAGGTCAGTATCCATAGTGCGGCATGGCTGAAAGGCAGAGTTCTCAGCTTCTTCTGCAATCGTGGTGATCCCGCATGATGGATCCTGAAATAAATTCAGGATGACGTGGAGTGTGGGTTTATTACTGAAGAAACATAACTGCTTCAGTGATTTAACTCCAACATAACCACACCCACCTTGTCATGCTGATGTAGATCAGCATCCATAGTGCGGCATCAATGCAAGGCACAGCGGCGATAGGCTCTCCCAGGTCGAGCCGGGTGAAATACAGCAACAAGGAAAACTGCTGAAAGGCAGATCCCTCAACTTCTTCTGCAATCGTTGTAATCCCGGCATGATGGATTCCAGCCTTCGCTGGAATGACATGGTGGGCTTTGTTCGCATTGGAAAAACACATATGCGTTGGTGAATTACGCCAGATTTTCCCACACCCACCTTGTCATGCTGATGTAGATCAGCATCCATAGCCCGGCATCAATGCAAGGTCGGAGCATGTTGAGTACGTCGTTTCACGATCGCCGCTCACCCAACATCAATACCATCCGCCTTGCGCTTTTGATCCGGTTCGATGTGGATCGTCGCGCTGGCACCTGCGATAGCTTTACCCAGCGCGTTCTCGATCCGGTCACAAATATCATGGCTGGCAGCAACGCTCATTGCGCCATCGACCACCAGATGAAACTCAATGAAATGCACCGGCCCGGCGATGCGGGTTTTGATGTCATGGACCTGCAATGCACCTGAGGCATGTTTGATAATCGTCGCTTCGATCAGCGCCGTGTCTTCGCTATCCGCAGCCTTGTCCATCAATCCATCGACGGAGGAAGAAACCAGTTTCCAGCCTTCCCACAGCACATTCAGCCCGACGATGATTGCCATGATAGGATCAAGGATCGCCCAGCCGGTCAAAAGCGCGACACCCAGCCCGAACAACACACCAACAGAAGTCACAACATCAGCCAGGATATGTCGCCCGTCGGCGGAGAGCGCTGGCGATCTCGCCTTCTTTCCGGCGGTGATCAAAACATAAGCCCAGATACCGTTGATCAGTGTCGCCACCGCATTGACCGCCATGCCTGACCCTGGCATATCCAGCGCATAACCATGGCGCAGGGCGGATATCGCTTCGTTGAAGATCAGTAAAGCCGCGACGACAATGAGGATGCCTTCAATCACTGCCGAGAAATATTCCGCCTTGTGATGGCCAAACTGATGGTCGGCATCTGCCGGGCGTTGCGCAATTGAAATCGCGATAAAAGCAACGATGGCCGCAACCACATTGACGATTGATTCAAGCGCATCTGACCACAGTGCAACCGACCCGCTGAGATACCAGGCAAGAAACTTGATCCACATCACAATGATCGCGATGATGATTGACCAGAGGGCGAGGCGCGACAGGGATTTGGTTTCAGCCATGGTGACTTTCAGGGTATATGCGGATGTAACCGACCCATTATACGGTGATTCCGGTTTTATGGATTGTACGAAATGACGGTCTTTTGGGCGAGGTGGACCTTCGCCGGTTAAACTGAACAGTCTCGGTTGCCTGGCACCAACGACACAACACTCGCTGTATCACCCTGATGTCGATCAACATCCATAGTGCGGCAGCGCAGCGAATCTCGCACTGGAGGTGACATACCGCCTTCGAACTTCTCCCGGTTCAACCCAGATCAGGCCGGGCGCTCAGGTAAATCGCTGCCGTTAGCGATGTCTTCAACGCTGCATGATGGATTCTGAAATAAATTCAGAATGACAGGGAGAGAATCGCAAGCACCGGAAAATCACAACAATTTCAGTTGCCTGGCTCCAGCATAACCCCACCCTCTGTGTCACCCTGATGAAGATCACGGTCCATAGTGATGCCGGACATCTGGCACAGGGTTGGCTTTATAAACACCCTTCGTTCGCTCCTGGTCTCTGACATCGCACTCCCTCAGCGGAACCTTGCCCGATAGGCGCGCGGGGTCATGCCGTTTAACGCCCGGAACTGCCGATTGAAATTAGCCAGCGACTGATATCCAACGGCATCTGCGATAAATGCCACCGGCTGCTCGCCGCTCGATAGCCTGGCGCAGGCGTCTCCAATCCGCATCCGCATCAAATAGCCCGAGATTGTCGTATGGGTGTGCTTGCGGAACAACCGGTGCAGGCCCGACGGGCTCAGTGCTGCGATATCGGCCAGTTCCTCCAGCGATATCCCCCGATGATAATTGCTGTGAATGTGGTTGAGCACCCGGTCGAGCCGCCCGGCGTTTTCTCCAGCTTGCTCATTCGAAGGCCCGGTACTGGCGAGGATCACAGCGCCATCATCACGCGTCAGCGCCATCAATATCCCCAGCAGATCCAGCAATCCTTCCGACGAAGGTTTCGCGAACAACGCCTCAATATCATCCCGCGCTGCATCGGACGCAGCGCCAGCGAAGTGTAACCCCTTGCCAGCCCGCTGCAACATGGTGTCGAGCACGCCAAACTCCACACAGCTGGATGTTAATTGCGACAGCCATGCCGGATGCAAATGCATCACCAGCGCCACATGTGGCTCTGTGAGACAATATTTGTCCCGCGATGCCCAGGTGTGTGGCAGATTGGGGCCAATCAGAACCAGATCACCATCATCATATTCCCCTGTGTGATCTCCGATAAATCGTTGCCCGCGTGAGTTCAGCGTCAGGGTCAGCTCATACTCAATATGGTGATGCCATTGAAACGGGATGCAATCATCAAGCCGTCGATCAAGACGGGCCCAGGAGGCATTGGGGTCCCCCAGCGGTTTTTCCAAAAACGGCTTCATGGCGCAACTACCCTCACAACAACGCCATTATAGTATCACTATACGCAATGACAAAACAACATCACTCGGTCTGTCTGGCGTTAAATTGATCCTTAAAAAGCATCAGGGCGAGGAGACGATCATGCAAGCAGATCTGGTTTTGGGAGATCACCCCAGCACAAAAAAAGTCACAACACAGCTCAAAGATATCAAAAAGACCATGCCGCTTCGGGTGCTGAGCGAGGATGACTGGCAGCACTGGATCACCAAAGGCTATGTGATCGTCCGACAAATCGTCCCGGCAGCCAATGTCGAACGGCTGGTTGAAACCCTGCTGGAGTTTGATGAAAAAGATCCGGGCGACCCGACAACCTGGTATGCACCCCAGCGCCGCGACCACATGATGAAAGAACTTAACAATGCGGGCATGGTCGAGATCTACAATCACCAGCACCTGTGGGACAACCGCATGGAGCAACGGGTCTATGATGCCTTTGTCGATATCTGGGATCGCACAGATCTGTGGGTGACGATTGATCGCGCCAATCTCAACCCACCTAAAAAAACCAAGGGCAACCGGGAGGGCTTCATCCATTGGGACGTTGATACATCGGTGCGACCACAGCCCATCGGCGTTCAGGGTGTGTTGAGCCTCAAAAAACAGGACGGTGATGTTGGTGGCTTCCAGTGTGTGCCGGAGATCTTTGAGAACTTTGAAAAATGGGAGAAAACCCAGCCCACAGATCGTGATCCCCTCCACCCCGCTATGGAGGGTCTCACCGCTATCAATATCGAGATGGAGGCCGGTGATCTGTTGATCTTTAATTCCCTGCTCGCCCATGGCGTACGACCCAACCACTCGGATGACCGCCTGCGCATGGCGCAATATATCTCGATGCAACCATCTGACTGGGAGAATGTAATTGAGCGTGAGGAACGGGTGCGTATCTGGCGCGAGCGCGGTAACCCCAAGCGTGGCGCTTTTCCCGGCGATCCGCGCGAATGGGAGAGGAAAAAACATCAGACAGCAAAACTAACGCCTCTGGGTGAAAAGCTGCTGGGTCTCACCAACTGGTGATACAGGCCGAAATAAAAAATGGGTGCAGCGCTTGCGCTACACCCGGTCTTGCGACACATAAACGATTCAGAACCTAGTGGCGACCAAAAGGTTCGAAACCTGGCAGCATAGCGGTGTTCCACTTGCCTTCTTCAGGCAGATACTCCGCGCGAATTTTAGCAAGTGTGCCATCTGTCACCATTGAGGCATAGGCATCTTCCCATTTTTTCACGACGTCCTTTGCAGTAGCGTTGGAGAAGCTGAGATAAAGACCCAGACGTCCATAGGTTCCGACCGAGCGCACAGCCGTTGAATCTTTGCCCTGTTTCTTCAGCTCATGGGCCATCGCCACATCCGGCATTACCACCGCAACCGTACGACCTTTTAGCAGCATAAATGCCAGTTTACCGGCATCATGCACTTCCATGATATTTTCAAGACCGGCCTTTTTGGACATTTTTTGTGCACCGCCTCCGGCCTGCATCAAAACACTGTCTACATTGCGGAGATCATCCAGATTTTCGATTTTCACATCGGAATTAGCGTCAATAAACACAGTTTCATTCATCGCAAATAACGGGCCGACCCATTGAAATTTACCTTCACGTGATCCAACACGGGCCATAGAAAACAAACCCACATTGGGGATTTTCTCCGTCATTTTGTAGGCCCGTTTCCAGGGAAGAACCTCGATCTCGCCGGTATAGCCAACACGTTTGTTCATTTCGCGAACAATCGCGACGGCAATGCCTTTCAGTTCACCATCTTCCATATAGTCAAATGGCTCGAAATCCTCGGTCAAAATACGAACTTCAGTCGCACTTGCAAAAGCGCTCATGCCGGGCATCAATGTTGCCGCCAGTGTGAGCGCCAGTCCGGCGAGCGCTGATTTCAGAAAGGTGCTGCGTTTCATAACATTCTGTTTCATTGCATTTTCCCTTTGTTGTGTTCTTTTTGGCCGGCAAGATCTCCCCCCGGCAGGTGGTTTATTTAAAATCTAGAAAGAATATGCGTCGATTTCCGAAATCTGGTCGGCGTGCCAGTCCTGTGCATCGGGGACATATTGCGCCCGGATTTTATCAAGCGTTCCATCGGCCTTCATGGCTGCGTAGGCAGTGGTCCATTTCGCGATTTCGGTTTTTGAGGTCTTTTTGGAAAACCCAAGATAAAGCCGTGCTTCACCAAAAAACATCACCGGGGTAACAGTGCCATTTTCCTTACCCAGCTTTTTGAGTTCGTGCGCCAGACCCAGATCGGCTATCGCCAGCGCGTCGGTCCGCCCGCGCACCAGCATGGTGGCAAGACGATTAACGTCGTGAACTTCCATTATATTGGTGAGGCCATGTTTGACCAGCATCTGGTGCAACCCGCCGCCTGCTTGCGCCGCGATAGACCCCAGTTTTTTCAGATCGTTAAGTGAATTTACTTCAATTTCCTCTCCGGTCCGCATGAAGATATATTCGCGGGCAGAATAGAGCGGGCCGACCCATTGAAATTCATCTTCCCGGACTGATGTACGCAACATCGAATAAATGCCGGTATTGGCATTGTCGTGCGCCATTTTGTACCCGCGCTTCCACGGCAACATTTCCATGCTGACTTCACTGTCTACCCGACTGATAAGTTCCTTGACGATCGCTGGAGCAATGCCTTTGAATTCACCGTCTTCCATATAGTTAAATGGTGCGAAATCCTCGACAACAATGTGGATTTTCTCGGCAGCGACATTTGAGACACCCAGAGTCAGTCCGAGCAGCGCTGCGCCTATTGTCTTGCTCAATTTGTTCATGATCAAAGTCCCTCGAGTTGCGGAGCGTCCCAGACATCGCTTGATGGCAAATACCGGTCCTGTATTCGTTGAAGCGTGCCGTCGTCGCGCATGGATTTAAGAGCCGTGCGCCAGCGGCGAAGTACTTTGGGAGACGTCGCCGGGGAGAACCCGATATAGCTTCCCCACCCACTCGCACGCACCACGGGTTGTATGGAAGAATAGTCCTCGCCCATATCCTGCAATTGTCTGGCTACAAACAGATCGGAACTCATAATCGCGGTGACCCGCTTGTTGAGCAGCAAGTGCGAGATACGCGAAATATCATGAACGCCCAGAACATTGGTTAGCCCCAGACTTTGCAAATATTGGTGATTGGCACCACCGGCCTGGGTGACGATTTGTTCAAGCTTTGCAAGATCGTCAATGGAGCTGATTTTTAGTTTTGAATCCCCATGCACAAAGATAAAAGTGTTGGCGGCGAACAGCGGCCCGACCCATTGAAATAAATCCTCACGCACAGGTGTACGCGCCATGGAAAACAAACCTGTACCGGACCGGTTTTTAGCCTGTTCATAGCCGCGTTTCCAGGGCAGAATCTCGATAGGCTCAACATGACCCATACGCTTTTGAAGCTCCCTGACAACTTCAGCACCAATACCTGTGAGCTGGCCATTTTCCATATATTGCAGGGGCGGATAAATCTCGGTGAGCAGTCGCACACTTTTTGCCTGGGCCAGGTTTAAACCAGGCCCGCTCCAAAGCATTATGGCTACAAAACCGCAGCAAACCCGTTTGATTGCGGTTTTCAGAAACTCCATACTCATGAGGGGAACCCCTCAAACACCGGCGCGTTCCAGACATCATCGCCTGGCAAATATTGCTCGCGAATACGCTTGAGTGTGCCGTCGGCTTTCATCGCTTCAAAAGCTTCGGTCCAGGCATTGATAATTGTGTCCGGGGTTTGCTTGCCGAACCCCAGATACAAATCCCGCCTGCCAAGCGAGGTCACCGGCCGCACCGAAGAAAGCGGAACACCGGCATCCGCCAGATCCTTGGCGATCAAAACATCACTGGAAATTGTCGCAGCAACCCGGCCTTTCAGCAGCAATTGGGTTCTCTTTTCGAGGTCGAAAAGCGGGACAATATTTTTCACCCCGATTTTCTTCAACATCTGATGGTTTGCACCACCCGCCTGCAAGGCAATGCCCTCGATGTTTTGCAGATCTTCAAGGGTCTCTATTTTCAGGGGATTGTCAGCGCGGGCGAATATGATCATGCCCATGCTGTAAAGCGGGCCAACCCAGTGAAATTTGTCTTCACGCTGCGCGATGCGCATCATCGAATACACACCAACGTCCGGCTTTGTCAGCGCTTCATTATACGCCCGTTTCCACGGCAGCACTTCAACCTTTGCTGTGTGCCCGACCCTGGCGCGCAGCTCATCAACAATTGCCGCACCGATGCCCTTGAGAACGCCGTCCTCAAGGTAATTTATCGGCTTGAAGTTTTCGGTCAGTATTCTGACATCGCCTGCTCCCGCATTTGCGTGAGACAATGTCTGTGCAATCAACAGCGCCACCGCAGGCAGCGCCAATATTGTTGATCGCAGGGTTCCCTCAGGAAATTTCATGGCCCCGTCCCCGGCTAGCTACCTGTGTATCCAAAGGCTTCCAGCCCGGTGAGAAAATCTGCATTCCAGGTCGTTGAATCCGGAGCCCAGCGTTTTTTGATTTTGGCAACGGTGCCGTCTGAAATCATTTCAGCAAATGCATTTTGCCAGCGTGTGACAAATGCATCGGGTGTATCGGCGGAGAAGCCCAGATACAGATGCGCCACACCAAACATTGTTGCAGGGCGAACAGCAGATACGGCAATGCCGCGTTTTTTCAACTCATATGACATGGTGAAATCACTGAGCAAAACAGCTGAAACGCGCCTGGTTAGCAGCATTTCAGGCATTTTGCCGATGTTATGCAATTCAAGAACGTCTTCTTTGTTGACCGATTTAAACACCTGATGGGTTGAATTACCGGCCTGAATGGAAAGTGTGCCCATGTCGCGCAGATCTTCAACATTGTTCAGCACAACGTCATTGTCAGCCAGCACGAACAAATAGTCCCGCACGCTGAACAACGGTCCAACCCAGCGGAAATTATTCTCCCGAACCGGGGTGCGAGAGAGCGAAAACAGGCCAACACGTGGTTTGGTCGACGCCATGTTAAAGGCCCGTTTCCATGGCAGAACCTCGACTTCCATGCCGGGCATGGTGCGGGCGATTAGTTCGTTGACGATCTCGGTTCCAACACCGGTAACGGTGCCGCTCTCATCTACAAAATTAAAGGGTGCCCAGTCTTCCGTAATAATACGAACTTCAACTGCCCTTGCGTTCGGGGCCATGGTTGTAAACAGCAATATAAGAATGAATAAAAATGCCACGGCCTCTGCCAGCACGTAAAGATACTGGCCGGGTTTCTCCGGCATGTGCATATGATCTGTAAGATGATTGAGAAAATGAAAATGCGGTTTCAAAACTGACATATCGGTGCCCCCGTTGTTTGACTACCGGCACCTGGTTATGACCGAACACTATAATGCCCGGATCGGGAAGAAGGCTGCGCTCCCTTATGCGGAAGTCGCAGCCTGCTATAACCAGAAGAAATTCCCTTGGGGAGTTCCTCCGCCAGACTGCCAGGATATCACGCAAAATTGCAGTTCTAAAGTCGAGACTGATTTCCTCGTCTCCAAAATCTTAAAGAACGAACGGTCATTAAGTGTTTGATAAATCGATGTTTACCTGCTGGTAGGGTTTGAGGGGTGCCACCGTTTTTTGCACATCGCATGCATCTGAAATCCAGCGGCGAAATCAGTATGTTGGCATGGATTGAAGAGTTGGTATGGGATTATGCAAAGGCTGTTTACCATTATGATAATTCGGCAATACGGCAGAGTACGCACGGGATACGGCACACCGCGAACAACCTGGCTCGATAGCAGAATATTCAGCGCCCTTTGTCATGGTAGTAATCTCCGCACTATGGATTCTGAACAAATTTCAGGATGACGATTTGGGTGTTACAAGCGCTGCATAAACTCAACAACTTCAGCTGTTTAACTCCAACACCACATCACCCACCGTGTCATGCTGATGTAGATCAGCATCCATAGTGATGACTGACGGAAAGGCACGGCGGTAGAGTCGGCACACCGCGAACAACCTGGCTCGATAGCAGAATATTCAACGCCCTTTGTCATGGTAGTAATCTCCGCATGATGGATTCTGAAATAAATTCAGAATGACACAGAGAGTGTTGCGAAGGCCGGAAAAACTCTACAACTTCAGCGGTTTAACTCCACCGTAACCTCACCCCCTGTGTCATGCTGATGTAGATCAGCATCCATAGTGATGACTAACGGAAAGGCACGGCGGTAGTTGTCGGCACATTGCAAACAACCTGGCTGCACGGCAGAATATTCAACACCCTTTGACATGGTTGCAATCTCCGCACTATGGATTCTGAAATAAATTCAGAATGACAATGTATTGGGTTCCACCGCCAGAAAAACACAGCAACTTCAGTTATTTGCCCCCACCACTCACCTCACCCCCTGTGTCATGCTGATGTAGATCAGCATCCATAGTGATGACTAACGGAAAGGCACGGCGGTAGTGTCGGCACACCGCGAACAACCCGGCTCCACGGCAGAATATTCAACCTCTTCTGTCATCGTTGAATTCTCCGCATGATGGATCCTGAACAAATTTCAGGATGACAAGGAGAGTGTTGCCAACGTCGGATAAACACAACAACTTCAGCTGTTTAACTCCGCCATCAATTCACCCCCTGTGTCATGCTGATGTCGATCAGCATCCATAGTGATGACTGACGGAAAGGCACGGCGGTAGTGTCGGCACACCGCGAACAACCTGGCTCCACGGCAGAATATTCAATACCCTTTGCCATCGTTGCAATCTCCGCATGATGGATTCTGAAATAAATTCAGAATGACAATGTATTCGGTACCAACACCAGAAAAATCCAACAACTTCAGCTGTTTAACTCCAGGCTCACCTCACCCCCTGCGTCATGCTGATGTAGATCAGCATCCATAGTGATGACTGACGGAAAGGCACGGCGGTAGTGTCGGCACACCGCGAACAACCTGGCTGCACGGCAGAATATTCAACACCCTTTGACATGG
>JAESRR010000179.1 GCA_016764535.1 Cohaesibacteraceae bacterium
CACGCCCACTTAAAACCGAACTTGAATAACAGGAGAAGACCGACGTGCATTTTGTAGTTATTTGCAGAGATAAAAAAGATTCTGCCCAAATCAGGCTGGATGCAAGACCGGATCATGTTGCGTTTTTGAAAGGTTCAAATGGTGCAATTCAAATAGCCGGACCAATTCTTGATGATCAGAATGACGGCATGATAGGTTCAGTGTTGATCGTTGAAGCAAATGACAGAAATGCAGTTGAAGCACTGTTGGCCAAAGACCCCTATAAAGCAGTTGATCTTTTTCAATCCGTTGAAATCCTGCCATGGAAATGGGTTCTTGGCGCACCAAAGGACTAAATATGGCTTACTGGCTGTTTAAATCCGAACCCAACACATGGGGCTGGGACCATCAGGTCGCAAAAGGTTCTCAGGGTGAAGAGTGGGATGGCGTGCGTAACTATCAGGCTCGCAATTTTATGCGGGCCATGAAATGTGGTGATTTGGGATTTTTCTACCATTCTGTAAATGAAAAACAGATTGTTGGGATTATCGAGATATGTGCAGAGATACATCCCGATTCAACAGATACAACGGGCAAATGGGAATGCGTAGACATTAAGGCGATTAAAGCTGTGAAATCTCCGGTAACGCTGGATGCCTGCAAGAACGAGCCGGGCCTTGAAAATATGGCTCTGATCAATAATTCCCGACTGTCTGTGCAGCCTGTTACGGAAAATGAGTGGGCAATCGTGTGCCGTATGGCAGGTATTGATTTCTGATTTATTCACAAAAGGGACAGACTAAATGAAGAGCATAAACTCGGTTCTGTTTGTCTGTCTTGGAAATATCTGTCGATCGCCTCTGGCAGAAGGCGTATTTCGACATGTTGTTGATAATGCGGGTAAATCTGGCACCATTCGAATAGAATCGGCTGGCACAGGTGGCTGGCATATCGGGAACCTGCCGGATGAAAGATCGATAGCGATCGCCCAGCTCCACGGCATTGATATTTCCAATCAACGAGCACAGCAGGTGACGTTAAATGACTTCCTGGAATTTGACCTGATACTCGCGATGGACCGGGATAATCTTTCAAATCTGGAAGCAATGTGTCCGAAAGGAAGCCACGCGATAATAGCACTTTATCGAGACTATTGCCTGGCTGAACACAAAGACGTGCCTGATCCCTATTATGGTGGAACGGGCGGATTTGAAGAGGCCTATCAATTGGCCAGTAGATGTTCCAATGCTCTTATGGATAAACTGGCTGGTTGAAATCATCATCTTCAAACTGGTTAGTGTTTTCTCCAAGTTCCCATGAATCTTCAATAAGATAAGGTCCACCTCCGACCGACGCGCGAGCGGAGTACATGACGAAGCGGGATACCCTAAAAGGTGCCGCCTTAAATCTACCCTGATCAGACATGTATTGCGCGACCTCAATTTCTGAAATGCCATTGCAGCGCGCCAGAGTAACATGTGGCACAAATTTTCGTCGCTCGAGACTAACACCAAGTTTGCGCAAAACCCAATCATGTTCAGCTTGTAATTGAGACAGGCTTTCGCAAGGCTCAATACCTGCCCAGACTGCATGTGGATTTCGTGTCCCAAACACCCCGAGGCCCGTCAATCGAATTTCAAAAGGTTTGCGGTCAATACGATCCATTGCAAAAGTGATTTCGCGCGCCAGAGAATTATCAATGTCACCCATAAAACAAAGCGTGATGTGAAAGAATTCCGGGTTAATCCAACGGACATTTTGCATGCCGCCCTGAAGCAGGGAAAGATGCATGGAGACATCTTTTGGAATTTCCAGTCCGGTAAAAAGTCTGGGCATAAAATTGGTTCCTCTATGGAGGATCTGAATACAGGAGAACCGAAATTCTCCTGTAAAGCAAGGTTTTATACAAAATGTGGAGACATTGTACCCTCAGGGGCAGGGATTTGTATGGATCAATTGAATGTCGTCAATGGCTGACAAAAGAGTATCATTCAATTGAATTTGTGTGGAAGCAATCGCCGTTTTCAATTGATCCATGTTGGTTGCGCCAATAATCACTGAAGTAACAAAAGGTTTGCCAAGAACAAATGCCAGCGCCATATTTACCGGGTCCAGATCGAATTTTCTGGCGAGCGAGACATATGCTTTTACTGCTGGTTCTGCACCTGGTTTTTCATACCGCTGCATCCGGCCAAAAAGTGTTTTTCTGGCGTTAACCGGAAGTGCCCCATTCAGATATTTACCACTTAAACTGCCTTGTCCCAGTGGCGAATATGCAAGTAGCCCGACATTTTCTCGAAGGGACAATTCAGCCATGTTGGTTTCAAATGTACGGTTCAGCAAACTATAGGCATTTTGAACTGAAACAACCCGGGGTGTACCGGTCGATTTTGACGTATTAAGGAACTCGTTTGTTCCCCAGGCACTCTCGTTGGACAAGCCAAAATGACGAATTTTCCCCGCTATTACCAACTCCTGCATGGTTTGGAGAATTACTTCAAAATCGGATTCGTCATCAACTTGTTCAAGATTTCCAAATATTACCGGATTGGAACCAAACTGTGACACCGAACGGTCTGGCCAATGCAGCTGATATAGATCGATATAGTCGGTTCCCAGTCGCTTGAGACTTCCGTCCACGGCTTCCAGTATCTGTGTTTTTGAAAACCTGGTTGGTGCGTCGTTCTCACGAAACCATTTCATATCCGAGCGACCGGTAATTTTTGTTGCGATAATTGCCTTATCCCGATTGCCACGGGTTTTAAGCCAGCTTCCGACAATTTCTTCTGTGCGTCCCTGCGTGTCCGGCATTGGTGGAATTGGATAAAGTTCCGCAATATCGAGAAAGTTGACGCCCTGTTCAAATGCGTAATCCATTTGGGCATGGCCGTCTGCTTCAGTATTTTGCTCTCCAAAAGTCATGGTTCCAAGGCAGATTGATGAAACGCTCAGGTCAGTTCGACCCAATGTTCGCATGTCCATAATGTCGTCCTGTAGATTGCTGAATTGAATTTAGTTTTGTTGTTTGCGTGTCAACAATTGCTCAACCAGTGGTAAAATACCGGTTACAATTATGTCTACGCCCTGTGCATTGGGGTGAAGTCTGTCGTTTAGCGTCATACCTTTGACCCCGGTGACGCCATCCAGAAAAAACGGGTAGAGCACGAGGTTGTATTTAAGTGCAAGCCTTTGAAAAACTTCCAGATATTCTTTTGTGTATTCAGGGCCAAAGTTGGGTGGCGCCAACATTCCGGCAATTAGTATGTCGATATTTCGCTGTTTTAGTTTTTGTAAAATTTGATCCAGGTTATTGAAGGTAACCCCGGGCGCAAGGCCTCGAAGAGCATCATTCGCACCAAGCTCCAGTATAACGCCATTTGTATCTTCAGCGATTGACCATTCAAGCCGCGCAAGGCCGGCCGCACTGGTATCACCCGACACACCGGCGTTTATGACTTCGACGTGCGGATATTTGTCCCTGATTGCATCTCCCAACCGACTGGGGAATGCCTCGGATTCCGCAAGGCCATAACCGGCGACCAGACTGTCTCCAAATACCACGAGCTTGTAGATGGATGTCGCCGAGGCAGGAAATGTCTGGAAAAGAAAAAACAGGCTAACAATTAGAATTGAACGCATGGGTTTATCTTTTTGATATTGGAAAGAGGAATCAATTCACCATATGGATGCAAGAGTACTTTAAAACCAGGAATACACAAAATCGAAGTGTGATCTGTCAAAAGTCACCATCCGAGGAAAGATCTGCATGGAAAATCCTGTAATTGCGCTTCGCGATGTATATGTCAGCCTGGGCGAAGGCGAGGCCCGCACGGATATCCTACATGGGATCTCTCTACAAATTTACGAGGGACAATCTGTTAGCCTTGTTGGTCCCAGTGGTTCGGGCAAATCCACCACTCTGATGATTATGGCAGGACTGGAACAAATCAATTCCGGGTCTGTCCATATTGCAGGGCAGGATCTCGGTGTTCTGAGTGAAGATGACCTGGCTGAATTTCGTGGCCGCAAGATCGGCATAATATTTCAATCCTTTCATCTGATTCCGACAATGACGGCGCTTGAAAATGTGGCAATACCGCTAGATCTGGCAGGTGAACCAAACGCCTTCGAGCGGGCGAAAGAAGAACTGGAAGCAGTTGGTCTGGGCCATCGTTTGCATCATCATCCCTCCTCGATGTCTGGCGGCGAACAGCAGCGTGTTGCAATAGCCCGGGCTCTGGTGACGCGACCAGAAGTTTTGATAGCTGATGAGCCGACAGGCAATCTGGATAGTCAAACCGGATCAATGATAATGCAATTGCTGTTTGATTTGCAGAGGAAACGTAACACCATACTTGTTCTTGTCACGCATGATGAAACCCTCGCTGGCAAGTGCGATATTCAACTTCACATGAAAGACGGACGCTTGGCCGAGAATCAAAAATCGACCAGTACTCCTGTACTTGTGGGAGCATAACATTATGGCGTCATCTGCGACTGCCAATTCTCCTTCCCTGGTTTTTCGATTGGCCTTGCGTGAATTACGTAGCGGGCTTGGCGGGTTTTATATTCTGGTTATGTGCATTGCGCTGGGTGTTGCAGCAATGGCTGGCGTGGCCGCTACTTCGCGGGCAATTGTTGATGGAATGTCTGCCCAGAGTGAAGAACTACTTGGCGGTGATGTATCCTTTTCTCTGGTTCATCGCGAAGCAACCGAAATTGAACGTGCTTTTATCGGTGAGTTTGGCCGGGTTTCCAAAGCCGCAACACTGCGCGGAATGTTGCGGCGTGCTGACGGGAAAGATCAGGCGCTTATAAATATAAAGGCCGTGGACGTATTTTACCCTTTGATCGGGACTGTTGAGTTTGAAGGAACAAAATCATTGGCGAATTCTTTCATCAGAGCCGATGACAAATACGGAATTATTGTTGCGCCAATATTACTTGAACGACTGGATTTGAAGACAGGGGATCCCGTCAATCTGGGTACTGGACAGTTTTACATCGCCGGAGTTTTGACAAAAGAACCCGACCAGTTAACCGGAAGCGCAATTCTTGGACCACGTGTTTTAATGTCCGAAGAAGCCCTTTCAAGCTCGGGTCTTGTACAACCAGGAAGCCTTGTCACCTGGCACTATCGGGTTGATCTTGCTGATGGTGTTGTGTTGTCTTCGCTTATGCAACGGGCAAGAGATTCACACCCCGACGCAGGCTGGCGAATTCGTTCCAAGGGAAATGCGACAAACGGTTTGCGACGAAACCTCAATAGATTTTCTCAATTTCTGTCTCTGGTTGGTTTGGCTGCATTGTGTGTAGGCGGAGTGGGTGTCGCCAATGCAATTCAGCTACATATTGGTCGAAGCCAAAAAGTGATTGCCATTTACAAGTGCCTTGGGGCCGGGTCTGGCCTGGTTTTCAGGATTTATTTTGTACAGGCGTTGATCCTCGCCAGCATTGGCATTCTTGCCGGTCTTGTTCTGGGAGCAATAATCCCCCATGTGATTACGATATTTGCTGGTAGTGCTATCCCGATACAGCCGGTAATATTTCCGGTTAAAGAATTGGGTATTGCCGCATTGTATGGATATTTGTCGGCAATCCTCTTTGCGCTCTGGCCTTTGGCACGCACCGGGAAAATACCGGCTGCGGCGCTATTTCGTGATCAGATACAAAGAACCAAAGTCCGGCCAGGGTGGAAACTGATTGCTGTTATACTTGCTATCCTTGGATGCCTTGTTGGCCTTGCCTTGATTTTGTCCAGACAACCCGAACTTACAATGGTGTTTTTGGGGAGCCTGTTTGCGGCATTTGTATTGTTGAGAGTTGTCGGGTCCCTCATCATGTGGGTGGCACGTCACATTCCCAAACCGCGCCAGACGACTATACGCCTTGCTCTTGCCAGTCTTTCGCGCAATGGGTCACTTACGCCTTCTGTTGTTTTGTCCCTTGGTCTTGGTATTACTCTTATCGTTGCCCTGACATTAATTGACGGAAATTTGCGGCAACAATTGACCGGTAGCTTGCCTGACAGAGCTCCGGGTTTCTTTTTTGTAGATGTTCAAAATACCGAACTGGAACAATTCAAGACACATATCGCAAATCTTGAACCAGAAGCAGACCTGTTTCATGTTCCAATGTTGAGAGGACGTATTAAGGCGATCAACGGGATATTGGCAGAGGACTGGAAAACAGTTGAACATTCCCGCTGGGCATTGCGCGGTGATCGCGGCATTACCTATAGCGACGTCATTCCGGAATCATCGTCATTACTCTCTGGAGAATGGTGGTCGGAAGGTTATTCCGGGCCTCCTCTGGTTTCGATAGAGTCAGGTGTTGCTGACGGCCTTGGGTTGAAGCTTGGTGATGTCATTGAGATTAATGTGCTGGGACGAAGAATGTCTGCAAAAATTGCGAATTTCCGCAAGGTTGACTGGGATTCTCTGGGAATAAATTTTGTCATGGTGTTTTCTGCCAATACGTTTAAAGGCGCACCACATACGCATCTTGCGACACTTTCCCTGCCGGATGACAAATCAAACATTGAAAATGAAGCACGAATATTGCGCGAAACGACGAAGGCATTTCCGGCAGTCACCAGTATTCGCGTCAAGGATGCCCTTAACCGTATCAATGATCTGGTAACCCAGCTTGCATGGGGCGTTCGTGGTATTTCATCGCTTGCATTGCTCGCCTCGATGCTTGTTTTGGGCGGAGCCCTTGCTGCCAGTCAGGCGCAACGAATCTATGATGCTGTCATTCTTAAATCTCTGGGAGCAACGCGCAAAAAGCTGGTACAGCTGTTTTTGCTCGAGTATGCAATAATTGGTGTGGTCACAGGGTTGTTTGGCATTGTTGCTGGATCCCTGATTGCCTGGACTGTACTTTCAGCTGAAATGACCATCCCTTTCACGTTGCTTTGGTGGCCGGTGATTTCAGGCGCGGTAATTGCTCTGGTTTTGACTTTGGGATTTGGATTGCTGGGAACCTGGCGGGTTCTGGGACAGAGTTCAATGTCGGTTTTACGGGCTGAATAGGAAACGGGTTCGCAGAATATTGACCAGTTCGAATGAAAAAACCTTGTGTCTTATGGAGCGAGTACCCATATTAATTAGGAATTGCAGGATATTTACTCCTGCATTGATATTTGAATTCAATAAATGAGGAAACTGATGTCCAACGATTTCCGTCAAGGTGCACAGTTCGGTTCTGTTTCGCGCACAAGCGCTGAAATTGATCAGGGCCTGCGCACATACATGCTCAGTGTTTACAACTATATGGCAGTTGGCCTTGCCATCACCGGTTTTGTAGCCCTTGCAGCGTTCCAATTATCCTTTGCTGATGGTCAGCTCACGACGCTTGGCCAGACACTTTATTTGTCCCCTCTTAAGTGGGTTGTGATGCTGGCTCCTCTGGGAATGGTATTTTTCCTGAGTGCCCGTATTCATAAAATGAGTGTGAGTACCGCCCAAATGACTTTCTGGGTGTTTGCGTCGCTCATGGGTCTTTCGCTGTCGTCGATCTTTATGATCTATACAGGGCAAAGTATTACCAGGGTATTTTTCATAACTGCCGCCACATTCGGTGGGTTGAGCCTTTTTGGCTATACAACCAAAAAAGACCTGTCGGGCATGGGTTCATTCCTGATGATGGGCCTTATCGGGATTATTATTGCGTCTTTGGTAAATCTGTTTCTGCAATCCAGCGCTATGCAGTTTATCATTTCTGTGATTGGTGTTCTGGTTTTTGCAGGTTTGACTGCCTATGACACCCAGCAAATCAAGGAAATGTATTTTGCTGGTGATAGTCAGGAAAGCATGGGCCGCAAGGCAATCATGGGCGCTTTGCGTCTCTATCTTGATTTCATCAACATGTTCCTGATGCTGTTGTCTCTGTTTGGCAATCGCGAATAGTTTTTGATAATAAATTGCATCAGAGGCGCGGATTTCCGCGCCTTTTTTGTGTCCAGTTGGTCGTGATGACGTCAACCAGATACAAGCGCGATGGATTTTTTCTCAAGGATTCGTAGAACCTGTGCAAGTTCGCGACCTCTTTTCAGAATTAACCCGGTCTGTGTGACAATGGAAAACGCACCCTGTTTGCGTGCCAGTTTTGGATTTTTGACAATACGATAAAGTGCGAGCTCATTGGTGCGGCGATAAATTGAAAATTCTGCCCTGTCGGAAAGTTGATCTATTGCATAATCCCGCCATTCACCGGATGCGACGAACCGGCCATATACATTCAGTATTTGAAAGAGTTCCTTGCGGTTGAAAGAAACCGGCATGTTCGCCGGGGATCGACTTTCACCCGGGTGTTGCTGCCAGGTATTTGAAAGTCGAATATAGTTTATTTCTTCACCGTCACTCAAATGCACCTCCATTGGTTAACAGTATCAAACGCCGGTTTCGGAAATTGTGCAAGTATTCGTGTTTTATCGCCTTTAATGCAGGCGATCCACAGGTCGCAAAAGGGTCACAAAATGGCCTGATTGTCGCCTTTGCCCTGACATGTGAACAATTCAAACTGTCTTTGTTGCCTCGGTTGGTCTGATAAAACGACACAGCGCATGAATGCCCCCAAAGCCTTGTGATTGTTTTGTCAGACCACCTATCCAACGCCCCCCTTTTTCGGATACAAGCAGTCAAACTCGACGTATCAATCCGGAGCTGTCCCTGTGACCGAAGACACATCCAATACATCAAAGCCTGAAACCCGATCTTTTGAGGCTGAAGTCTCTCGCCTTTTGCACATGATGGTGCACTCGGTATATTCCAATCGTGATATCTTTTTGCGCGAACTGGTATCCAATGCCGCAGATGCCTGCGAAAAATTGCGCCATGAAGCACTTCTGAAACCGGATTTGATAAAGGACGATCCGGAATTTCGTATAACGCTGCAGGTCGATACTGAAGAATCTGTTGTGATCCTCACCGATAATGGTGTCGGCATGAGCAAAGAAGAACTCATCGACAATTTGGGTACCATTGCTCATTCGGGAACCAAGGCGTTTCTGGATTCCATGGAGGAAAAGGATCAGGGCTCAGCTCTGATTGGCCAGTTTGGTGTCGGTTTTTATTCATCATTTATGGTGGCTGACAAAGTTGTTGTTACATCGCGAACAGCTGGAAGTGAAGAAACAAACCAGTGGGTTTCTGACGGTACCGGCACTTACACAATTGAATCTGTAAATGAAGGTCCGGCGCGCGGAACAACAATTGAATTGCATTTGAAAGAAGATGCAAAAGAATATGCCGACCGGTTCAAAATTGAACAGATTGTCCGTGAGTATTCCTCTCATGTACCAATTCAAATCGACCTTTTGCCATCGGGCGAAGAAAAAGAAACAAAAGTTCTTGCTGATGGCTCGGCACTTTGGACGAAGTCAAAATCGGATATTACTGAAGAGCAGTATAAAGAATTCTACAATCATTCTGCCGGTGCCTATGATGATCCGGCCCTGACGATCCATTACAAGGCTGWAGGGCGTCATGAATATCATGTATTGACGTTTATACCGACGCACAAGCCATTTGATCTGTTTGATTCAGAACGCAAAGGCCGGGTAAAGCTATATGTAAAACGCGTGTTCATATCTGATGACGCAGAAATTTTACCGTCCTATCTTCGGTTTACAAAAGGTGTTGTAGATTCCGAGGATTTGCCCCTCAATATTTCACGCGAAATGTTGCAGCATAATCCTATCCTTGAAGCTATTCGTAGTGGCCTGACCAAAAGAGTTCTTACCGAACTTGGCAAATTGGCCAAAAAAGACGATGAGGCCTACCTTTCATTCTGGGAAGCATTTGGCCCGGTCTTGAAAGAAGGGCTCTACGAAGATGCTCCACGTCGGGATGATCTGTTCAAACTGGTACGATTTAAATCAGTTCAATCCGGTGACAAMTGGATCAATCTTGAGAGCTATGTATCTGCTTTGAAAGAAAATCAGACATCCATTTATTACGCTTTGGGTGACACACCTGATGCGGTTAAAGCCAGCCCACATCTGGAAGGGTATAAAGCCCGTGGCATTGACGTCTTGTTGCTAACAGATCCGGTTGATGCATTCTGGGTTCAAACGGCACTCGGYTTTGATGGAAAATCCTTCAAATCCATTTCACAAGGGTCCGCTGATCTCGATGCCATGCCACTTGAAGGCAAGGACGAAGTTGAAGCAAAACCTGATGATGCTGAAAGTGCCGATCTGATACTGGCATTGACCAAAGCTCTGGATGGTAAAGTGAGCGAAGTCCGCACATCGGTGCGTTTGGATACCAGTGCCGTATGCCTTGTTGCTCCCGAATATGGACCGGATCGTCAACTGGAAAAAATGTTGCGTCAGCGTGAAGGCTCAAATCAGGATTCTATCAATCCAATTCTTGAGATTAATTCAGGACATTCACTTATCAAAACCCTTGCCGAACTGGCCAAATCAGAGGGTAACAGTTCGGATAAACTTGAGGATGCAGCGTTGATGCTTCTGGATCAGGCGCGAATTCTGGATGGTGAGGCACCAGCTGATCCGGTGCGGTTTACCAATCAACTGGCTGAATTACTTGCTCTGCAATTCAAAAGCTAAATTACGCAATACCCGGGGCCTCATCTCGATGCGGCCTCGGGGTTTCATATGTCAAATGAGCAGGGCGGCTCCAACAATCGGGCCAAGCCTGCCGTCTTTTTCGGACTGTACGATAATCGCACAACTATCTGTTCCTGCTCTCATTACATCACTTTTGGCGATGGTCAGCTTGAGTGCTTTTCCTTCCCAGACTGAAATCATCCTCATGGAACGAACAACGTTGTGGTAGGCAATTTTTTTGCCGCTATTTTCTCCGCGTGGAATATTGACCCGGGATTTTTTATCAAAAAATACCAGCCAGACAGCGACCATTGTTCCGTCCGGAACGTCTCCTGCACCAATTGATGCAATATAGGTGTTTGCATTCTGATGGACGGATACCGGAACAGAAAACGGAGCGACGGTATTGATTAGACTTTGAACATTCCTGCGATCGCTTCCTACCGCATCAGCAACACCGTTTACCACAATTTGAGGAGTGTAAACGCTGCGCTTTTTGAGCGTTTTGGCATAAAGATACTGACGTTGGGTATGTTCCTTGCGGCCGTTGGTATCTCTCCATCCCAAATAGTCCCAATAATCGACCGGAAGCGTTAACGCGAGGACGGATGGATCTTCACTAAGTTCGGCGAGGTATTCGTCAGCTGGAGGGCAGGATGAACAGCCCTGACTGGTGAAAAGTTCGATGACGGTTAAAGGATTGGCCTTTGTATTTATCGTTGAGGAAAATACAATCAAGCCAAATGCAAGAACCGTCGCATACAATCGGTAAGCCAAACTGTTCATAAAAAATTCCAAACTATTAATTGCCACACGGTATGACGGGCAATTCCGGTTTTGAAACTAGAATTAGCAACGCTCACTTGCCAGTCACGTTCGCTTGAAACAAAAAGGACTGCCCGTAATGTCAGGCAGTCCAGAATTTATTCAGTCGTTTCCGAATTATCGATTACGATGCAAGACCGCGTAACACATAGTGCAGAATTCCGCCATTTTTGTAGTAATCCAGCTCATCAACCGTATCGATACGGCAAAGTGTTTCGATGGATTTTTCATCACCATTTGCAAATTTTATTTTTACGATCACATTTTGGCGAGGTTTGAGATCAGACAATCCCTCAATGGTAATTTCCTCTTCGCCTGTGATACCGATGCTCTGCCAGCTGTCATCGCCGGTAAACTCCAGTGGCAATACACCCATTCCAACCAGATTGGACCGATGGATACGTTCAAAAGACCGAACGATTACTGCGCGTACTCCAAGAAGGCGAGTGCCTTTTGCTGCCCAGTCACGAGATGAGCCGGTACCGTATTCCTTGCCACCAAAAACAACCAGCGGTGTGCCGTCTTTTTTGTATGCCATTGCCGCATCGTACATGGCCATTTGTTCGCCATTATACTTTGAAATGCCACCTTCGGTGCCCGGAACAAGCTGGTTTTTAATTCGAATATTGGCGAATGTACCACGCATCATAATTTGATGGTTGCCACGGCGTGATCCGTAGGAATTAAAATCGCGAGGTGCAACCTGGCGATCGGTCAAATACTGACCAGCAGGTGTTTGTGAGGTGAATGCACCGGCAGGGGAAATATGATCGGTTGTAATTGTATCCAGAAACAATGACAAAATCCGGGCGCTTTTGATGTCCTCGATAACTTCAGGTTGCATGGTCATACCATCAAAGTATGGCGGGTTCTGTATGTATGTTGAACCTCCATTCCACTGATAGGTTTCACCACCTTCAACCTGAATTTTTTGCCATTGCGGGTCGCCTTTAAAGACATCTGAATAGCGGCTCTGGAACATTTCACGTGTTACGGATTTACGTAATAACTCAGCGATTTCTGCGGATGAAGGCCAGATATCTTTCAAATAAACCGGATTTCCATCCTGATCATCACCCAGCGAATCGGTGACAATATTGACGTTGAGAGAACCGGCTATCGCATAGGCTACAACAAGGGGGGGTGATGCAAGGAAGTTGGCTTTAACATCCGGGCTGATGCGCCCTTCAAAATTTCTGTTTCCAGACAGAACCGAGCACGCAACCAAATCATTATCGTGAATGGATTTTGAAATTTCAGGAGCCAATGGACCTGAATTGCCGATACARGTTGTGCAACCATAACCAACCAGATGAAATCCAAGAGCGTCGAGATCTTCCTGGACACCGGCTTTTTCCATGTATTCTGTAACGACCTGCGAACCTGGTGCAAGTGAGGTTTTCACCCATGGTTTAACGCTGAGGCCTTTTTCCCTTGCCTTGCGCGCCAGCAATCCGGCACCCAATAAAACGGAAGGGTTGGAAGTGTTCGTACAGGATGTTATTGCGGCAACCACGATATCGCCGTTCCCCAGATCATGATCACGACCTTCAACTGAAACGCGTTTGTTAACAGCATCGCCCTGATTGAACTCGGTGCCCATTACTTTTGCAAATGTTGTGTCTGCAACATCAAGCGAAATACGATCCTGCGGACGTTTGGGGCCTGAAATACAGGGTACAACATCGGCCAGATCAAGTGACAGGGTGTTGGTGAAAAGCGGATCAGGGCTGTCCGATGTACGGAACATGCCCTGGGCTTTGGAGTAAGCCTCAACAAGTGCGATGTTTTGTGCGTCCCGGCCCGTGGTATGCAAATATTGTAGCGTGTCTGTATCGACCGGGAAAAAGCCGCAGGTCGCGCCATATTCAGGTGCCATATTGGCGATTGTTGCCTGATCTTCAAGAGACAAATTATCAAGGCCGGGCCCAAAAAACTCTACAAATTTACCTACAACACCCAGATTGCGAAGCATTTCAACGATTGTCAGTACAAGATCCGTCGCCGTATTACCTTCAGCCATTTTGCCGGTAATTCTAAATCCGATAACTTCGGGAACAAGCATTGTGACCGGCTGGCCGAGCATGGCGGCTTCAGCTTCAATGCCACCAACACCCCAACCCAGAACAGCCAGACCATTGATCATTGTGGTGTGCGAATCGGTGCCAACAAGCGTGTCTGGATAGGCCAGTGTTTCGCCATCTTCTTCTTTAGTCCAAACAGTTTGAGCCAGGTACTCAAGGTTTACCTGATGGCAAATACCGGTTCCGGGAGGTACCACACGAAAGTTGTTAAATGCCTTTTGGCCCCATTTCAGGAATTCATACCTTTCAGCATTGCGGACATATTCAAGATCAACATTTTGTGCAAATGCGGTAGAAGTACCAAAATGGTCAACCATCACCGAGTGATCGATCACCAGGTCGACGGGAACTTGTGGATTAATTTTTTGTGCATCAGCGCCAAGAGCAGATGTTGCATCGCGCATCGCAGCCAGATCCACAACAGCCGGTACGCCGGTAAAGTCCTGCATCAATACACGGGCAGGGCGATATGAAATTTCTGCGGAGGATTTGCATTCTTTCAGCCATGCTGCTGTTGCCCGAATGTCATCAGCGGTGACTGTGCGGCCATCTTCAAAACGCAGTAAATTCTCCAGAACTACCTTCAGAGAATACGGGAGTTTTGAAATACCTTCCAGGCCATTTTTTTCGGCTTCGGGGAGACTGAAATATGTGTAGCTCTTGCCATTGACCTCAAGGGTTTTTCGGGAATTGAAACTATCAAGAGATTTTGTCACGGTTGTTTGGTCCTCTTTATTGTCAGCAACACAGCCAGTGGGCAAAACAGAACGCCGGGTGGTCCTTTTCCAGCGAGGTTCCACGCACTATTTGTGTCATATTGCAAGTCGCGCTATGCAATCCGATGGCTTTGATGTGATATATGGGCGCACCGGAGAATCCTGGGTTGTCGGCCTTATAATGAATTTTGTATAGGGATACCAGCAATCAATAGTCTCGAGTGATTTGCGGTGCGAAAATAACTAAAATGCTCAATTCTGGAGTCCAAATGGAACTAATTGTGGAACAGCTTACCTGTCATCGGGGTGGCCGTCCTGTATTTGAGGATCTCACATTTTCACTAAAAAGTTCTGAAGCGCTGGTGGTTACGGGTCCAAATGGAATCGGAAAATCAAGCCTGCTTCGAACTTTGTGTGGTCTGGTACATCCAGTTTCCGGAACGGTTACACTTTCCGGTGTGGACCAGGATGCCGATCGGGTTGCTACACATTGTCATTATTTTGGCCATTCCGATGCGTTGAAAGCGGCCTTGACCCTGGAAGAAAATCTGGAATTCTGGCGCTCTTTTTATGGTTCTGGGCAAGCACAAATATATGAAGCGCTGGAGAAAGTCGGCCTTGACCATATTGGTCATCTTCCCGCCGGGTATCTTTCCGCCGGTCAGAAAAGGCGCTTGTCCCTGGCACGTTTGCTGGTTTCTTTTCGGCCGGTCTGGTTACTGGACGAACCGACCTCGGCACTTGACGTTCAATCTGAAAAAAATCTGGAAACTGTGATGTCCGAACATCTTTCAAAAGGTGGAATGATCATTGCTGCCACACATTCATCGCTGGGGCTGGTTGAGCCAAAACGGTTGCAACTGGGGAGGCAGGTAACATGAGTGCTTTGTCGAGTTTGTTTATTCGGGATTTGAAGCTGGCGACCAGAGTTGGCGGTGGCGCTTTAATGGGTGTGTTGTTCTTTTTGATTGTGACGACAGTGATGCCATTTGCCATTGGCCCGGATTTAAAATTGCTTTCCCAATTGGGGCCAGCACTGCTTTGGGTCGGGGCGTTGCTCGCGACATTGCTGGGTCTGGACCGAATATTTCAAATGGATCAGGAAGATGGCACTCTTGATTTGTTGCTACTTTCCGATCAACCATTTGAATTGATTGTGATTGTTAAATGTGTGGCGCACTGGATAGCAACCAGCTTGCCTTTGGTGCTTGCGGCACCAATATTGGCATTATTTCTGAATGTTGAACCTTTGGGGATAGCAGCGGTCACCCTGACACTTTTGGTTGGGACACCGGCCTTAACCTTCATCGGTGCGGTCGGCGCGGCGCTTACTGTTGTTTTAAAACGTGGTGGTTTGTTGTTATCAGTGTTGATTTTGCCCCTGACCATTCCGGTCATCATTTTTGGCGTTTCTGCTGCACGCGGCGCAGTTACTGACCCGGCGCCGTTTGGTACACCATTTATACTGCTTTGTGCGGTCAGTTTATCGACGATGGTGATCGGCCCAATCGCTGCCGCGGCAGCTTTAAGGGGAGCTCAGGAATGATAATTTACCAGTCTATGTAACAAGAGCCCTGGATTAGCCTGACTTGTGGTGTTTTGCTTGTTCCTGGGCTAAAACGCTTTAATTGAAATTTGTAAGGACCCGGTTTCATGCCCTCGGCAACAGGTAAATTCAGTTTTTGGGATCTGGCCAATCCGACGCGTTTTTTGTCATATTCAGGTAAACTGCTGCCGTGGTTTATTGCAGCAACTGTGATTACAATGACCGCCGGCCTGTATATGGCTTTTTTTACTGCGCCACCCGACTATCAGCAGGGTGAAACCGTCCGCATTATGTTTATTCATGTGCCGTCTGCCTGGCTGGCAATGATGGCATATTCCATCATGACCCTTTCTTCGATCGGAC
Source organism: Cohaesibacteraceae bacterium (assembly GCA_016764535.1). Taxonomy (GTDB): domain Bacteria; phylum Pseudomonadota; class Alphaproteobacteria; order Rhizobiales; family Cohaesibacteraceae; genus JAESRR01. The sequence goes on from JAESRR010000179.1 coordinate 16,090, forward strand.
GTTTGGTCTGGAAGCATCCTCTGGCGGATGTATCAGCAAAAGCGGCCGCTCCCATTGGTGCAATATTTACACTTTGCGCGCTGATTACCGGTTCCTTATGGGGCAAGCCAATGTGGGGGACGTGGTGGGTCTGGGATGCTCGGCTTACATCATTTCTTCTGCTTTTTATTGTTTATCTGGGACTGGTTGCTTTGTGGCGGACAATTGAAGATCCGCTAAAGGCCGGTCACGCAGCTGCAATAATGACCCTGGTTGGATCAGTTAACATTCCGATTATCAAGTATTCAGTGGTTTGGTGGAACACATTGCACCAGCCTCCGGGCGCATTGCGGATTACGGGTTCGAGTGTAGATAGTAGTATTCTTATCCCGTTGCTAACTATGGCGGTTGCGTTTTCTTTACTGTTTCTGGTTTTGCATGCAATGGCGATGCGCAATGAAATAAAACGCCGCCGAATCAGAACACTTCATTTGTCTCAGGCACAAACTGCGACGGGCTCAGTGACATCACATACCTTGTCTTCCGCGGAGCAAAATTGATGAGTGCACATGCAGGTTACATAATTGCATCCTATTTGTCGGTCGGCTTGCTGGTGTTTGGCATGATTGGGTGGATTATACTGGACGGTCGACGTCAAAATCGAATTTTGAGTGATCTCGAACGACGGGGTATCCACCGTCGTTCACGTAAAAACTCCTGACATAGAATGCAGGCAAAGAGGTGATGTGTTTATGACGACTTCGGAAACTGGTCCATCTGTAAAAGGCCCAGGTAAATTTGCAGCCAGATTGCCGCTTGTTTTATTCCTTCTGCTGGGTGGACTGTTTTTTTACAAACTCGTCTTCACTGATTCAGACACGTCACGGCTTCCGTCAGCATTTATCAACAAACCCGCTCCGGAAACTGATTTACCTGCATTGCCCGGATTTATTTTTCCAGGCATAAAGTCGCAGGATTTTATCGGTAAAGTTACTCTGGTGAATGTTTGGGGGTCCTGGTGCGGACCCTGTCGTGCCGAACATCCACAGTTGCTGGAACTTGCCAGGGATAATCGTATTGTTCTCGCTGGATTTAACTATAAGGACACGGCGGCAAATGCCGGTAAGTTTTTGAATGAACTCGGCAATCCCTACGATGTTATTGGCGTCGATGAAACTGGAAGGCAAGGTATTGAATGGGGTGTTTATGGTGTCCCTGAAACGTTTCTTGTTAACAATAAAGGCATCATCACCTACAAGTTTATCGGACCAATAAGTGCGCAGTCACTAACCGCAGTTTTAATGCCTAAATTAGAAGAAGCGCTCGCTCAACAAGCCTCTGATTGATGCGCCAGGATATTGTTAACCCGCACCTGAGATCATGGTTGCGTTAACTAATTTGGTTCGCTGTCAGAGGTTATGTTATGTCGGCGCTTTCAGTTCAATCCCAGTCCCTTGAGATTAAATCTCTATTTTCCAGATTTTCTGGAGGTCCGGCTGCACCTGCGGCCGACAGGCAGGAGCAGGGTCCATTGGCAAATCCATTGGATGAACACAGACCTGGACGCGTGGAACGGGCGCTGGAGCAGCGCCGGAATGATGAAGAAGTACTCAAATTATTATCGGAATACGTGGAAGCCGGAAAATCCCGGGAGCAGGGCCGGCAACGCCCGTTTGCACCGCATCAACTAAAACCTGGAGAAATTGGTCCTCAAAAAACCGGACATCACCAGCCCGGGTTCAGGCATGAAGGTTTTAGCGCAGAAGTATCATCTATCTCGGGTGAAGGGTTCAGTTATACCCAGGCGAAAATTCAATCCTATTCCGTTGGGCCTGAAGGTATCAGTTTTCAGGAATTGACTTATGAGCGCGGCTCTTTTGAAACAAAAAACGGGGTGAAGATCGAATACGCCCGGATCACTGCAACAGAAGCCTACACCACGACCGGGCGATCGAAACAATTACCTGCGCCCGGTCTATTGGCAAATTTTTCGGCATGATTATTCCGCGCTTTTTTCCTTTATATTATCAAGGCTTTCGCGGGAAATCAGCGGAAGTTGAAACGCTGTAAAAATRAAGGTGATTGGCATCATRCCAAACACTTTRAAATCAACCCAGATATCGGTWGAGAAATTTCTCCAGACCACTTCGTTTAAAGCCGCAAGGCAGAAAAAGAATATCCCCCAGCGAAAGCTCAAAACGTTCCAGCCTTTGGGAGTGAGGCGAAATACAGTCCCGAACACATAGCTGAGGAATGATTTTCCGAAAGCAAGCCCACCCAGCAAAAGGCCACCAAACAGGCAATTGATGATGGTAGGTTTGAGTTTGATGAACAATTCATCCTGAAAATAAAGTGTCAGGCCGCCAAAAACCATAACAACCACACCGGAAACGATTGGCATAATTGGTAGTTTGCGAAATAGAATGTAACTGACAGAAAGCGCTATGATCGTCGCGGCCATGAAACTTCCGGTGGCAAGAAAAATACCACTTACGCCCTCAAAGACGTTGAACGCTGCCGCGATCTTTTCACCTTTTGAATTGGCGAGAAAAAATATCGCCAGGGGACCCATCTCAAGTATGAGCTTGAGGACCTGTCCTGGTTCATTGGCTTGCGGTGTTTTTGTAGATTCAATATTTGACATTATTCGGTCTCTTCAAGGCCTGCGATTGCCTGCGCAAATTCCAGCGCATTAAATGGCTCCAGGTCGTCTATGCTCTCACCAATACCAATATAGTGTACAGGCAATTTGAATTTAGAGGATAACGCGACAAGTATGCCTCCGCGCGCCGTTCCGTCCAGTTTAGTCATAACAATTCCGTTAACTCCGGCAATCTTGCTGAAAATTTCAGTCTGATTGATAGCGTTTTGGCCGGTGGTTGCGTCAAGAACCAGCAGCACGGAGTGTGGTGCTGCGGGTTCCTGTTTTTTTATGACACGAATTATTTTTTCAAGCTCGGCCATCAATTCGGTTCTGTTTTGAAGCCGACCGGCGGTATCGATCAACAGGACATCGCAGCCGGATGCTTTTGCCTGTTGCATTGCGTCGAATGCAAGGCCTGCTGCATCAGACCCAACCTTGTTTGAGATTACCGGAGCTCCAACCCGTTCGCCCCAGATTTTTAGCTGATCAGTTGCTGCAGCTCTAAATGTATCGCCAGCTGCCAGCATGACAGATTTACCTTCACCAGAAAATTTTGAAGCGAGCTTCCCGATGGTTGTGGTTTTACCGGCTCCATTGACCCCGATCATAAGGATGACATGCGGTTTGGCCGTATCGGAAATTTCAAGCGGTACTGCAACCGGTTCAAGTACTTTGTGTACTTCTTCGGCCAGAATTTCCCGGACTTCTCTGTCAGAAACTTCTTTATTGTAACGGTTCTTGCGCAGTGTTTCGGTAATCGCCAGGGCCGAATCCATGCCCAGATCAGCCTGAATCAGGATGTCTTCCAGATCCTGCAGGGCATCTTCATCGAGCTTGCGCTTTGTGAAAATTGCATTGATCCCACCGGATAAAGAACCCGTTGATTTGGCAAGGCCATGTTTTAACCGTTGAAACCAGCTCTTTTTTGGGGTTTCTTTCGAAGGCTCAGGCTCAGGCTCAGGCTCAGGCTCAGGCTCAGGCTCAGGCTCAGGCTCAGGCTCTACAATTTCAA
>JAESRR010000020.1 GCA_016764535.1 Cohaesibacteraceae bacterium
CGACAATTTGAAAGGAGGCTGACACATCTCAATTGCGATCACAATCAACCACACACACAGATCAGGGAATTCGGTCCACAAACAAACCTGAATATGCTGCGGTTTGGTCTTTCCTGCAGCGAGCTCTTCGATATAAATAGCCCATGCAAAACCGTGCTGTACCCGATTTCATCTATAGACCACCCAATTCTCCCCTGGTAATCCTGCATCAGGATGATGATCTGCTGGTGCTCGACAAACCATGCGGATTACTAAGCGTTCCCGGTAAAACTGATAACCTTGAAGACTGCCTTGAAAGTCGTGCCCAGGCCAAATTTCCAAAAGCTCAAATTGTTCATAGACTGGACATGGATACATCCGGCGTGCTGATTTTTGCCATGAATAAAACAGCGATGCGACATCTGGGTTTGCAGTTTGAACGTCGCAAACTTGAAAAACATTACATCGCACGCATACACGGCCAACCAATAAAGGATAATGGCTCGGTAGATCTGCCATTGCGCTGCGATTGGCCCAATCGTCCCCTTCAAATGGTGTGTCATGAACAGGGACGAAATGCCCTTACCCATTGGGAAATACTGGAACGGGAAAACGATGCCTGTCGCGTGAAACTGGAGCCACACACAGGCCGCACCCATCAGTTACGGGTCCATATGCTCGCGATAGGCCATCCGATACTCGGAGACAGGTTTTACGCCGGTGATGATGCACTTTTAGCAGCGGATCGCTTGCAACTGCACGCAAAATCTCTCACATTACATCATCCATCCGGTGGAGAACGCATTACGTTCACGGCACCGGTCCCATTTTAGCATCAGGAATTTTACATGCTTACGGACGCCCAAAAACTTGACTATGCAAAAAACGGCTATCTGGTCATTGAAAACTTCAAGAACGACGATCAGATCGCAAAGTTGCGCGAACGGGCCATGAGCATTGTTGACGATTTTGATGCGAACGGCACACGCTCGATCTTTACGACCGATGATCAGGTCCGAAAGACAGATCAGTATTTTTTAACGTCCGGCGACAAAATTCGCTGCTTTTTTGAAGAACAGGCCTTCAATGACAAAGGCGAACTGGGCCAGCCCAAACACCTCTCGATCAATAAAATCGGTCATGCCATGCATGATATCGATCCAGAGTTTGATACATTTTCCAGAGATCCCGCGTTGGCCGAGCTTGCGGTTGATCTTGGAATGGTTGATCCGAAAATCTGGCAGAGCATGTATATATTCAAGCAGCCAGGCATAGGCGGGGCTGTTAACTGGCACCAGGATGCGACTTTCTTTGTCACGGAACCACAGTCTGTCACAACATTCTGGTTTGCGCTTGAAGATGCAACACTGGAGAATGGTTGCCTGTGGGTTGAGCCAGGCGGTCATGAAACGCCTCTGCGTGAGATATTTACCGTGGAAAATGAACAACTGAAGATGACACAGGTCAACGATATGCCCTGGCCGACAGAATCAACGGCAATTCCTGTTGAAGTCAAAAAAGGCACACTGGTTTGTTTTCAGGGTCGCCTGCCCCATTACAGTGCACCCAACACGTCAGACAAATCACGCCATGCCTACACTCTGCATGTGACTGACGGTACCGCCTCGTATTCAGATAAAAACTGGATCCAGCGAGGATCAGACTTTCCGGTCCGGGGCTTTAACTAGCCCCTGGTCTTTTATTCCGGATCAGGAATTCGTTTCAAATGATGGGTCAATCGATCTTCAAAAACATCCCAGAGACGCCGCATTAATTCGACAACAACGAGATAGAACAGTGCGGCGTAGATATACATCTGGAAATCATACGTCTGGGAAAAGGCCCGTTTGGTCTCTCCCATCAGATCAAAAACAGTCACAATCGATACGATAGCAGAACCCTTGACCATGAGAATGATCTCGTTGCCATAGGGCCGCAATGCTACGATGAGCGCCTGAGGCAGTACAATCCTGAAAAAAATCACTGCTTTATGCAGGCCAAGTGCCTGAGCCGCTTCCGGTTGTCCTCTCGGTACACTTTGAACGGCACCACGAAGTATTTCAGCCTGATAGGCGGCCGTATTGAGCGAGAACGTCAATAGCGCACAATACCAGGCATCACGGAACAACCACCACAATCCCATATCCTGTAATTCGGGCCGAAACTGACCAAAGCCATAATAAACCAGGAAGATCTGCGCAAGAAGTGGCGTTCCCCGAAAGAAATATACATAGCAGTAGGAAAAACCAGCAAATATCCGGTTGCGCGACATGCGACCAAATGCAACCGGGATCGAAAGAACAGCGCCAATCGAAACAGAAATTACCACCAGCTTGAGTGTTGTGACAAAACCCCAGAAATATTTTGGGCTATACCTCGCCATATAATCCGGGTCATAGGACTGGATGAGATTATCCACGAGGGCAATCGCACCCCAGATCCACAGAGCAATTACTACATGGCCAAATATTCGTGCAAATGGCCATGGCGCCCGGGCCCAGTCAAGCAATGAGCTGGAAATTGAAGCAGCATTATTTCGCATCATCTTATCTCCCCGCGGCGCGACCAGGTTTCCAGCCACCCAAGGCCACGTGAGGAAATAATCGTTAGCACAAGATAAATCAGGCACGCCGTACCGTAGAATAAAAACGGCTCTTTGGCGACTTTGGCTGCAATCCCGACCTGGCGCATGATATCTGCAAGACCAATGACCGAAACCAGAGACGTTTCCTTGAGAAGAATGAGCCAAAGGTTGGAGAGGCCTGGAAGCGCCAGTTTGAACAATTGCGGAAAAATCACAAGGCGCATGGTGTGGAAGCGGGAAAGACCCAGCGCATTTGCACCTTCATATTGTCCCTGATCAATTCCCTTGAAGGCCGAGAGAAACACTTCACTGGCATAACTGGAGAACACAAGGCAAAGTGCGATCATACCGGCAACAAACGAGCTAATTTCGACATGTGTTTCAGGTGAAAAAAGATGCACAACTGACCGGATCAACCCCGGGGCACTAAAATAAACGATGAACAATGTGAGGAGTTCAGGCAAACCACGAAATATAGTGGTAAATATTTTAGCGGAAATCTGTAGAGATTTTTCTTTTGAATTAATTGCCAGAGCCAGAAGAAAACCAAGAAGCAAACCAAACGGTAATGTAGCAAGTGCGAGTGATACTGTGATCTGGATACCAGCCACAATTTCATCACCCCAGCCCTCTGGCCCATAGGACAGAAGCAACAGGGCATTTTCCATTTTTAGTTCCCCAACCGGCCCAGGCTCTTATTGGCCAAAACCTGGCAGCACCGAAGCACCGCCAGGTTATAGTCAAACAAATAGCATTAAACGCAGCGATTAACCGCCATATACGTCAAATGCGAAATATTTGTCGTTGATTTCCTTGTATTTGCCATTTGCGCGAATTGCGGCAATAGCAGCTGTAAAGCGATCACGAAGTTCTGTTTCGCCCTTACGAACAGCAATACCTGCACCGATACCATTGATTTTGTCATCAGGTACCAAAGTGCCAAGAATTTTACAGCAAGCGCCGTCTTCAGAAGCAATCCAGTCGGAAAGCACAACAACATCATCAATCACAGCATCGATACGACCGGATGTGATGTCGAGCTTGTACTCATCAGCAGATGGATAAAGTTTCAGATCAGAGCCGGAAAGCAGAGCCTCTGCATAATTGGAATGTGTTGTTGAAGACTGGGCGCCAAGTGCAACACCTTTCAGATCATCAGCAGATACACCAGCGATTTTTGAATCCTTGGCAACAGCAATTGCTGGTGGTGTGTTGTAATATTTACCAGAGAAATCGACTTTTTTCAGGCGATCTTCAGTGATGGACATGGAAGCGATAACAGCATCAAATTTACTGTTGATCAGCGCAGGGATCATACCATCCCAATCCTGCACAACAAATTCGCACTCAACTTTCATCTCTGCACAAAGAGCTTTGGCAATGTCGACATCAAAGCCAACCAGTTTGCCATCAGCGGTCAGATTGTTGAATGGAGGATATGCACCTTCCGTTCCGATTTTGATTTTCTCACCGGCATTTGCAGCACCGGCAATCATGAAAACTGCTGTTGCAGCAACAGCAATAGATTTAATAAACCCCATAACGTTTCCCTTTAACTCATTTATCGGTGGGCGGTTGCAATTTGATTTTTTTAATAATCCAGCCCGACCGGCACATATTCCCATTATTGGGTGCAAAAACGCAACCGCATATCCCTGAAATGTCCATAACCAAACATAATGTTGCCAAACCCGGCATTTTGACTACTAAATTATTCACAGCAACAGCGTTTCGACCAAATATTTCGCGATTGTCGGATAACGCGATTTAGAACAGGTTTGAAACTGAACGGGTCCCTGATTTTTCTCGGACAAATATTGAAAGACAATTCATGCAACTTGCCATTGGTGTGATCAGCGGGACTTCGATGGATGGCATAGATGTCGCCGCGATCAGGACAAATGGCACAAACGATATCCAGCGAATCGCAGGAACGACATTTGCCTATCAACCCGAATTACGCGATCGGATTGCAGCTCTGTTACAGGATCACCAAAGCGCCAGATATGATCCACTGGAAAGTCTCGAACAAGCTGTTGCAAGATCCCATTCAAAAGCCGTATTGGCGTTCTTGCGAGAACATACAATCAGCGCAAACGACGTGCATATTGTGGGATTACACGGGCAAACCGTGTTGCATCGCCCTGACACTGGATTTACCAGACAATTATGTGATCTGGAATACGCAGCAGATCTTCTGGGCATCGATGTGATTGGTGATTTTCGTCAGGCGGATGTGACTGCCGGAGGTCAGGGTGCTCCTCTGGCTCCACTCTATCATCAGGCTATCACCGGTGGTCAGCCCCTTCCCGTAATTGTATTGAACTGGGGTGGCGTCGGCAACATCACCTATATTGATAAAAACACGGTGCTCGCTTTTGATTGCGGGCCTGCGTCAGCGATCATTGATGATTTTGTCATGCGCAGAACAGGAAACCCCTTTGACCGAAATGGCACACTCGCCCTGTCAGGCACGGCTGATGACATGCTCGTTGCCCGGTTAATGCAGAACGAATTTTTCCGCACGCCACCACCGAAATCTCTGGATCGCAATCATTTCCATGATCTGATCGGCCTGGATGAAAATATTTCGACAGCTGACGGCACCGCTACACTGACGCAATTCACGATCAAGGCAACCGCCGCAGCTCTTGTGCATTGTCCGCAAACTCCAAAAACATGGATTGTTTGTGGTGGTGGAAGATTGAATCAGGCATTGATGGAAGGTCTTCAGAAATCCACGAATATTCCCGTTCAACCAATTGAAAACATCGGTTTTGATGGAGATTTCATTGAGGCCGAGTGTTTTGCATGGCTGGCAATGCGATCCCTTGCCGGATTACCGCTGAGTTTGCCAACCACAACCGGTGTACCAAAACCACTTACGGGTGGAACATTGGTTCGTCACAGACGTTGATCAAAACGCCACATCGCCGGTAACCCTGGGAATGACCGGAGCAAGAGCTTCATGAAGCCTTGTTTCTCTTGTACGCAATTCTGTTTTATTACCGGCAACCGGGTTTAGTCCGGCATTGAGTGAATATAGAATTTCAATGCCATGTGTTTTCAATCCTCTTGCACCCCGTGGTCCCTTGCGATGCTCCAGATAGCGCTTTTCAATCGGTTTAACTGTGGAACCTACATAGGCACCATAAACTTCATTTTGACTTGTATATCCATCTCGCAAAACGACATAGATTCGGCCCCTGCCTTTGGTTGACGCAGGCATCCTGTCCGCAAGATCACGTACAGCTTTACGTGCTTTGGCCAACCACCCGATCGGCTGCAAGCCATAATCGGCAAATTTCATTTCCGCCTCAAGTTCGGAACGTCGACGGGTCAGTTCTTCCAGAGCCAGCGTTGCCAGCTCCAGGGCCGGAGGATTATGAGAAAGCCAACCGCCAATCGATATCCTTAAATGATTATCCTGCCAGCCAGAAAATGGAAATTTACTGGTATAATCAAGCCCCTTCAGCGGGCCATAGATCTGAGAATCGTAAGGGCGTTTTTGTTTTGTCATGACCGGTTCTAACTGGTAGGGCTTTTCAGTATCAGGCTCAATTGACCTTCCAGATATCGGCGATCTCCGGCGTTGGTCGTGCAGGCGATGGCTTTCTTGTAAATCACGGCAGCGTCAGTATTTTTATTGTTCCGGGCCAAAAGCCAGGCACGGGTTGCCAGAGCAGGTTGGAAATTTTCCTGTAATGAGGCATCCAGGTTTTCAAGGCATGCAAGCCCTTCCTGTGGCCCGATTGCATGCCCGACTGCTGCAGCCCTGCCTACAAAAGCACCAAGAGTCGGAGCAACGCGGCACAATCCCTCGTACAGTCTGGTAATGATATGCCAGTCAACAGAACCGGTTTTTGCCCTGTCACAATGAACTGACTGTATTGCAGCTTCCAGCTGGAACCGCCCAGGGTTTGCAGGTTTACTGGCTCTTTTCAAACAGAGCTCTCCATGACGTAACAACCGCTTGTCCCATAGTTCAACATTCTGCTGATCAAGTGGGACAAAGGCGTTGTTTTTATCCCGACGGGCTGATCTTCTTGCAAGTGTGAAAGCAATCAGGGCCGCGAGCCCCCAGGCTTCTGGTTCATCTGCCAACATTGCAGCAAGAAGATCCGCAAGATACAAAGCCTCAAGGCTCATGTCATCTGTCTGATCCCGGGTATCTGTGCATGTCCAGTCAATCGAAAATGCACCATAAATCGCTTCAAGGACAACATCCAGTCTTTGTGCGAGTTCCTCGCGTGGAGGAATGACAAACGGAATTCCTGCGTCACGTATTTTGTGTTTGGCCCGAACCAGCCTTTGGGCCATGGCCGTTGGAGAAACAACGAAAGCCCGGGCGATCTCATGGGCCTCAAAACCAAGCACAGTCTGTAACATCAATGGAGTTCGGATTTCATGGGCGATGGCGGGATGCGCACACACAAACATCAGCTTTAGTCGCTGGTCTTCCATCGGATCGCAAGGCTGATCGATGCTGGAAATATTCAAAGCCTGATAATCATCAAGCCCCACATGATTGCGAATTGCACTGGAGCGGTGACGATCAATCTGTCGGTTTTTTGCAACCCGCATCAACCAGGCTTCCGGCTTGTCGGGTATGCCCTTCACAGGCCAGGTTTCAAGGGCACGATGAAACGCATCAGCCAGTGCGTCCTCGGCACTGGCGATATCCCCTGACCCTGCCGCCAGAATCGCCAGCAACCGGCCATAGGAAGCACGGGCAACCTGGGTTGCCCGTTGATGCGTCTCATTGCTCAAAATAGCTTACTCTGGCATCGCAGAAGGTCGAACCTCGATATAACCGTATTTTGCAGCCGGGCACTTTTCTGCCCAGGCAAGTGCCGCATCAAGATCCGCCACATTGATCACAAAATAACCACCCAGTTGTTCTTTTGTATCGGCATAGGGTCCATCCTGCACGTGGCGCTTACCATCTTTCAAGGAGAGAACAGTTGCGGTTGAGGAAGGTTTCAGCCAGTCAGTGTCAACAAAAACACCKGCTTCATTCAACGCTTCAATRTARGCTGTATAAACCGCCTGTTCCTGCTCCATTGCTTCGGGAGTAACATCGGCAAAATCGGCTTCATTGCTATAAAGAAAAAGTGTGTAACGCATTGGTTTGTCCTGTCTTGCAAACCTGTTTGTAACAGGCAGCAGTAAATTTATATTCAGGTCGCCTGATTTGCGACTGCTGTAGAAAGATTACCAAGTCCACGCTCAAGTGTTGGGCCCATCATGCCATCAAGAAACAAACCCATCACCCGACCAATCGGATTGCGGCCAAAATCCATATCCAGCACCCAGCTCACCCGTGTGCCGTCGCCAGTTGGATGAAGCTGCAACGTCTGGACAGGCTGCCCCTGAAAACCCAAATCAATTAACATTGTGACGGACTTATTGCTGGTAAGGGAAGTAATAGTCTGGGTCCCCTTGCCTTCTTTACCCTCAAAGGAGAAAGATGAACCAACACCGGTGGCTGGCCCGCTCAGAGCGATTTTAAGATCCGGATCGGTATCTTTGTAGGGATTGAATGTTTGAAATCCGGCGTTGCTGGACAGCAATGGATAGATACTGGCAGCATCTGCCTTGATGATCGCTGATTTTTCAATTCTCAATGTTGAGGGTAACAATTGCGTCGCCAGAACAATTGCAGCAATCGCGCCGCCACCAATCATCAACCAGGATTGTAAAGTCATCTGTTATTTCCTTGTCAGACGTGAATATCACTGTCGTGACGGATGGGAACAGGGCCAATCGACATTCTTTCAATTTAATTTGAGATTTTCTATCGGACACTAAATTGCGATAGTCATACTCTGTGTATCGTCCGAGTATTCATCGGCTTCTTCACTTGCAAGACGTTGAACCTGATCCATGATTTCTTTAGCCACCATCGCCCGATGTGCAGGGGTTAACGGGCCCACATAATCATTGATCCGGATGATCTTGCGATCTTCTGTGACTAGAATAAGTAGACGATCATAGAGACTCTGAGCAGAGAGTGGTTTGCTCATTATATTATCGACACCATGTGACAATGCATCAATGACGACTGACTTTCGCGTCTCGGCAGTTATTGCAATGACAGGGATACCGGCATGGGGATTATCCTTGTGACGCAGTTTTCGCAGGAACTCCGATGCACGAAGGGAATTTAAATACCAGTCCATAATAATAATATCAGGTCGAAAATGATAAAGATCGTCTGCAGAAGTGTCTGCGGTCAGGGTGGAGCTGATCCTGCGGGCACCAAATGCCTGTAACATGGCGCGCAAAAGCGTACTCATATTTTCACTATCCTCGATAATCAATATCGATAGGCAGTCAAGCACCAGAACGTCGGTATCGCGCATAAAATTCTCCAAACAATTGCAATTGGAGGCAGGCGATTATGCCATGACGAAACTAACGTCATCCTAATTTATGCGTAAAACTACTGACAATTTGATCATCCGCAAGATGACAGCATGTCATCAAGGTCAAATTCTTCAGTCTCGGTATCATCAAAACCCTCAATTGTAGGCTCCACATTCCCGGACTGTTCAATTTCTGGTTCGCCAAACCCGATATCGTCCGGACCAGGCTCTGTATCCTTTTTGTCATCCTCAATCATTTGACGATGCGCTGGCGTAATCGGACCCAGATAGTTGTCAATCTGTATGACTTTCCGATCAGCCAGGATCATCATAACCAGCCGGTCGTAGAGGTTTTTGGCGGACACAGGTTTGGAAACGATCATGTCAATTCCCAGACCCATGGCCTCGCTAACAACTGAATTCCTGATTTCTGCAGACAACATGACAACGGGCATCATGGCATGAGGATTTCCAACAACCCGCAGTTCCCTGAGGACATCAGCACCGGTTTCCGGCCACAACATCCAGTCCAGAAGAACAATATCCGGGTGTTTCTGATCCATCATTTGAGGCACGGCACGAACACTGTGGGTGGTGTAAATATTTTTTGCGCCATATGCCTTAAGCATTGCCCGGATCAGTTCGCACATGTTGTCACTGTCCTCGACGACGAGAAACGTCAAATCATCAAAAACAACAACTTCTTGTGCACTCACTGCATATGCCTCAATCCGCTCTAAAACGTAATTTGAGGCTTTAGTATGAATTGCAGCAGCTAACATGTTGCTAAAAAACAGAGTTAAGTAACCTGTTAGCAGGAGCGCAAATATTCCGGTTCAGGAAATTATTTGATTTGCGCCATCCGGGACGGCAGTCGATAATCCATCTATTGCTGCAGCGCCGCGACCGATAGTCGCTCTGGGAGCAGGACCATAATAGGTATCTGTGCGGACAAACGGACGAGGATCAAGTAACACCGAATCAATTCGGGAGCATAGATCTCGCGCGGAAAACGGTTTGCGTAGAAATTCATGCACACCGAGTTTTTTGGCTTCGACAACGCGCCGCCGTTCTGCATAGGAAGAAATCATTATAATTGGAATCATGCCTTGAGGATGTGATGGTTTGCGAACCAGTCGGACCAGTTCCGGGCCATTAAGAATTGGCAAAATCCAGTCGATAATCACAAGATCCGGTGCATATTGCTCAAGTCGTTCAATCCCGCTGACACCGTCTTCAGCTTCAATAACCCGGCGAACACCCAAACCCTGCAAGATAGTGCGAATGATCGTACGCATATGCGCACTGTCTTCAATCACAAGGCAATTAATCTCACTATAATCTGGCAAAAACCCGACCCCTGACATAAAGGATTCAGGAAAAACTGCGTATATCCGGAATCTATTCTTGTACGTTAGGTCAACTATATTTCAGGGTTCTTTAATGAGTCCTTACAAGTTGCAAATAAATTGGACCGACGGGTCAAATAAATCCATAAGTCAACAAAATTGCAGATTTTTTCCACCAAAAAGAGCCTGGCACCTGCAGTTTGCACCATCGGTAGCGAATTGGCGTCAATACCGAACAACGTTTAGCCATCATCCATAATGTAATCCTGTTTAGCTTACATTCATCACAGATAATCTATACTCATACTGGCTAAAACGGTATGCAAAAACCATAGGAAATTGCGTTTGTTTGACGCAGAATGCCGTCTTTTATTGTTCAAAACGGCCATTCGGGCTAGAGAAATTGACAATCGACAGAAGACATATTCAAAAAAACAGATTAGTGTCGGCGGAAGTATGGCCGACACCGTCAGACGAGCTTACAGGACCGGATATGACCTACCACGCTATCTTCGAAAAAGCCCTCTCTGCATTGAAAGAAGAAAAGCGCTATCGCGTCTTTGCCGATCTGGAACGAAAAGCCGGCGAATTCCCCATAGCAATCTGGAGACCGGACAGTGCAGACGAAGAAGCCGTCTGGCCCGACAATGGTGGTGAGCGGGAAATAATTGTCTGGTGTTCCAATGATTATCTGGGCATGGGTCAAAATACATCTGTCATTCAGGCTCTGACCGATACCGCTCAAAAAATGGGTGCTGGCGCTGGTGGTACACGCAATATATCCGGAACCAATCATCCGCTTGTCGAACTGGAAGCTGAACTTGCTGACTTGCACCAAAAGGAAGCGGCACTGGTTTTCACATCCGGTTACGTCTCCAATGAGGCAACCATTTCAACGCTTGCCAAATTATTACCTGACTGTCTTTTGCTTTCCGATCAACTCAACCATGCCTCAATGATTGCCGGTGTGCGGGCTGCAGGAACCCAGAAACAAATCTGGCGTCACAATGATCTTGAGCATCTGGAAGAACTGCTAAAGGCGGCGGGGCATGACAGGGCCAAAATTATCGTATTTGAATCCGTCTATTCGATGGATGGCGATGTTGCACCCATCGCTGAAATTTGCGATCTCGCCGACAAATACAACGCAATGACCTATATCGATGAAGTACATGCAGTTGGTATGTATGGCGAACATGGCGCTGGCATTGCCGAGCGTGACGGCGTTATGGATCGCATTGATATTATCGAAGGTACACTTGCCAAGGCATTCGGTACGATTGGCGGATATATCACAGCGTCAAAAGCAATCGTTGATTCTGTAAGATCCTATGCACCCGGGTTTATTTTTACGACTGCCCTGCCTCCGGCTATGGCAGCAGCAGCTTGTCGATCAGTTCAGCATTTGAAATCCAGCCAGACAGAACGTAATCTTCAACAAAAACAGGCAGCCAGCGCAAAAATCAAACTCTCGGCAGCAGGGCTTCCTGTCATGAAATCGGATACGCACATCGTACCCATTCTGGTAGGAGACCCCGATTTGTGCAAAAAAGCATCCGATTTATTGCTAACCAAACATGGCATCTACATTCAGCCAATCAATTATCCCACAGTGCCACGAGGTACGGAACGCTTACGAATTACGCCATCGCCTTTCCACGACGACCTGCTTATCGATCAACTTTGTGAGGCACTGGACAGTGTGTGGCAGGAGCTCGGATTACCAAAAATAAAACCTGGATGTTTTGTCGAATTGAAAGATCCAACAGCTGCGGTTTCTGCCGAGGTATTTCGCGCTGCCGGCGGTTAAGTCCGAAATCAAATTAACAGGTATGTTCACATGCGGGTTGTCTTGCGCACACTTGGTGCATTTCTGATTGTTGTCTCCATTCAACTGGCAGCATATTTTCTGTTTCTGGAAACCGCGATTACACAGTGGGGAACCACGACGAGTGAGCGCAGCATGGCTTTGCCTGGTGACGATCTGTCTTCGATCATTCAATCAACCCGGGGCATTACAATCGAGGCGCCTGCAAAAGATGTCTGGAACTGGCTCTCTCAACTGGGCGCCGACAGGGCGGGGTTTTTCAGCTATGTCTTTATCGAAGAAGCGATGGGATATCACGCCCGGCCACTTAATCCGGTGGCGGCTGAATTTGGCTCATTAATACCTGGAGATCTCGTACGGGGCACGATTGACGAAGAGCTTGCCATAATACCCTATAATTTCCCTGTTCGATCTGTGATTGATGGGCGCTCACTGGTTCTTGAAAACTGGGGTAGTTTTGAAATTGTCCCGGAAAGTGAAAATTCAACCC
Organism: Cohaesibacteraceae bacterium; assembly: GCA_016764535.1. GTDB lineage: Bacteria > Pseudomonadota > Alphaproteobacteria > Rhizobiales > Cohaesibacteraceae > JAESRR01. The sequence goes on from JAESRR010000020.1 coordinate 12,599, forward strand.
GCCTGATAATCCGGACCATGGGATTCAATGTCGCAACACCTGAGGAAATGGAATTCGGAACCGCCTTTGCCGAATTCATCGCCCTGCCATTACACTACATAATGGAACGCCGCCTGTTGATGGGCATCAAGATACGCACAGAGACCGGTCCGGGTCCGCGTTTCTCCCAAATACCCGACATGATCTGGTTCGCCTGTATCGTACTATCCGGTTTTGGCTTGCTGGTTTTGTGTTTTCTGGTTCGTAATCCACGAGGTATCGGGCTGGCATCCATCACCGGTTTATGCTGGATTATAACTCTGCTTATATTACCACCACTTCCCTATTACGGGTTATTGCTGGTGTCTGTTGTTTGGTTGATGCGTGTTGTGATGCGCCGCCAGAACCGCAAGCGAACAATTGCGACCAACAAATGACACACCATCACATTCACCTCATACATCAATCCGGATACTCACTTTCCACCGACCCGCAGGATTTTGACATTGATTTGATCCATCATCACCTGTCGAACGAATGTTACTGGTGCAGGGGAATTGACCGTCCCCGCGTGGAAAAATCCATTGCTGCTTCCCGCTGTTACAGCCTGTTCGATCCTGATGGCAATCAAATCGGGTTTGCTCGCGTTGTGACAGACGGTGCGACATTCAGTTATCTTGGAGATGTGTTTATTTTGCAGGATCATCAGGGCAAAGGACTGTCAAAATGGATGATGGAACAGATATTTAGAGATCCCGCCGTTTGTGATGTACGCCGGTTTATGTTGTTCACAGCSKWTKMYCATRMMTTGYANCGAAAAATATGGATTTTCGGAATTATCAGACCCTTCAAAAGCCATGGCCAAAACCATGATAGACCCCTATTTGTGACACGTTAATTGTAAATTGCATCTCCAAAGTCCAATGATTACCAACGCGAATGGATATGTAACAATACATTGTCAACGGACAGGAACAACATGACCGACATACCTCCGATAGATCGAGAAAAATATCTGGCCTTCCTTGGAACCTGGAAGCTTGACCCCGCCAGTTGCAAATATGATCAGGGTGACCCTCCCAAAGCGGGAACCTATCGTATTGAAGAAGATGGAGACATGCTGGTATTTCATATGTACTGGATGGATCAAAGCGGAGAGGAACACAGCCTGGATTTCCGTGGTCGTCCCGATGGTATCCCACATCCGTTCAGAGGTGGAGATCTCGCCGATGCTTTGGCCGTCACAACAGTTTCTGACTGGCAACTGGACAGTTCCGCTTACCTCAAAGGCAAGGAACTGATGGTTGCATCGCGAAAATTGAGCAAGGACCTCAAAAGTCTTTATGTGTCCCAGACCGTGAAATTGCGCAAGGATGACGAGCCCACCAACCACGCAATCTATCGCCGTACTTACGACGCCTGAGATTACGGTACCCTCCGGAACATGACAGCGCTATATCCGAAACATCGACTTCAGAAATTGCTTTTTGGCGAACTTTTGATCAGCATTCTGGATAAAACCGGTACAACAACGACCAATCCAATCCAGCGGACGATGTGATGCCCAGCCACATAGGCCGGATCAAGGTCGAGCAAAAACGACAAAATGACCATGGCTTCCAGACCACCCGGGGCATAAGCCAGAAACACCTGGGAAAATGGAAGATCAAGCAAGCCGGAGATCAGCCAGGAACAACCCGCAGAAACGATGGTCCCGACGAAGAATGCCATCAATGACATTGCCAGAACACGTTTCAAAACTGCCATATCCATGCCGGAAAACCGGGATCCTATCATCCCGCCCAAAACCAGATAACAAAGGTTCTGGACAGTCTGCGGCGCAACGCCGACAACGGTACCAGAAACATATAGACCCGCTGAACCCGCAAGAGCGCCGACGATCCAGCCGCCTGGAAATTTCAGCAGTGTAAAAACACAGCCGCCGATCGCAGCGACAACAAGAACAAACACCATTTCATTTGCTTGCAATACTGATCGAATGGGAGTTTCCTCTGCGTTTGACCCGACCAGCATTGGAACAAGCGCAACCAGTATGAACACCCGCAATGTCTGGGATATGGTCACATGGGCCATATTGGCCCGGCTGTCGGCGGCGATGACCAGGACATAGGATAGCGCCCCGGGAAGGCTCGAGAAAAATGCGGTTTCATGATCCCATTTTCCCAAAACCCTCAAGGTCGCGTAAACACTGCCAATCATCAAAAAAACGGCAACTGCCAGACCCAGAAAACTCAATGGCCATTTGCCCAATGCAGCAATTGTGTCCGGCGTCACTCCCGCGCCCATGATAGCACCGAGTAAGACAAAAAGAGGCGATCTGAGCACATCGGGAAAATACAGATTAACTCCGGCAAGAGCCGCAAAAGCTGTCGCAAGGAGTGATCCGCACAACCATGCGACCGGTAATCCGGCAAGTGTGCCTGCCCATCCTCCCAACGTTGCAATAAACAACGTCAGGCCAAATCCGCGCATATTTACGATGAAATCGGGGTCGGTAAATCTGCTCAATATGGTATCCTGCAGGAATGGCCGCATGAATGCGACAGGATAAGCTTCAGGATCGTTTATCCACAAAACGCGCTATGCACGGTGCGAGAAACAAAAGCGCAAAGAAGCGAAGGACGTGATGACCAACAACAAACACCGGGTCATAATCAAACATATAGGCCAATATCACCATCTTTTGCAATCCACCCGGTGCATAGGCAAGGAATAACAAACCAATAGATTGATCAAGAACCACAGAACCACAAACGGCAAAACCCAGTGGAACCAAAAAAGTTATCGCCAGCGCAACACCCGCTTTGCGAAAAATAGCCAAAAACTTGCCAAAAGAAATGCCGGTGAAGCTCGCCCCCGCAAGTGCGGCTAACAATACCAGAATGCTGTTGTGAAATACGACCGGCATTTGTCCAGCAACAAAACCAAAGCTGTAACACAGGCCGCTGGCAACAATGGACCCAATCAACCAGGGAACTGGCAAGATGGTTTTCTCGAGCAAAAACCCTCCGATGATCGAAGCAATGACCAGTTTGATACCATCGATCAACGCAAAATCAGAAATGGATTCCTGTTCAATGTGAATATTGCCATCCAACAATAGTGGAACAAGCGCAATGAGCAACAAACCGCGGATGGAATGGACCAGTGTAACTTCGCCCATTTTTGCACCACGGTCCGAGGCGATAACCACCACATAAGAAAATATACCTGGAAGGCTCGCAAATACAGCGGTTTTGCGATCCCACAAAGCACATTTTTCCAGATACAAACTGGAAAGAAAAATAATTGCAGAAAAGCTCAAAGCGAGGAAAGCAATACTGAGCGGCCAATCGCCGATACTGGTCAAAACATTAAAATCAATACGGGATCCGATGTTTATGCCCGTCAAAACAAACAAAACCGGTCGAAGTTGACCAGGAAAATACATCTCTCTGCCACACAGTGCAGCGAGCGAAACACACAATATCCCGCCGATTAGAAATGGTGCGGGAACTCCTGCAACAAGCGCAAGCACACCACCACCGACAGACCAGACAAATGTTTCCGACAATTGTATTAGTCGAATGTTCATAACAAAAAATACATTGAAAGAGGGAATCGGAAAGTATTTATCATACTTCACGTTGCAGCCAGGACCAAACGCCACGCTCGATTTCAGGCAGAAACCATATTTACAAGTAATGGTCCGGAATTATTATCGTCATTAGTTATGACTGGCCCKGTCAATYRGSAAGTTRAYCAGAAYTTAGCTGRTATTGTTTTCKCCRGTCAAAACAATCCGCATGAGATCMGCRGTGTTMCGTGCCTTGAGTTTTTCCATAATTCGCGCGCGATGCACTTCCACGGTTCGGGGTGATATATCCAGTTCRCGCCCGGCTTCCTTGTTTGAAGAACCGCTGGTTATCAATCGCAAGACTTCCTGTTCACGTTTGGTTAGTTTGTCGAGGCCAGGAAAAATACTTACTTTACCGTCAGACGGGCTGGCATTGTTCCGGTTTTCAAAAATCCGCAACGCTTCATTTACCCGGCTAATTACCGTCGCTGCGTTGAATGGTTTTTCAATAAAATCATAGGCGCCCTGTTTGATGGCGGAAACTGCAAGCGGAATATCTCCTTGACCGGAAATGATAAAAACGGGCGCTTTGTAATTCTCAATTGTTAGTGCCTTGAGAATATCCAGCCCGGAACGCCCTGGCATGTGAACATCAAGCAATACACATGAAGGCTCAAATCGCCGGGCATAATTGACAAATTCCTCACCGTCGGAGAATGCATGTGTCTCAAACCCTTCCAGATCAAACACCACGCAAAGTGCATCACGGACTGCTGCATCATCATCTACAATATATATACGTTTCACCGTCATGAATGAGGCCTCATTTTTTCACTGAATTATCATCCGACAGTGCGACGATATTGTCGCCTGTTACGGTGTCTTCGTCATCGTTTTTAAAAACAGCGGGCAATCCAAGTGTAAATTTGGCACCCTTGCCCATTTCCCCGCAAGCCGCTTTTAAGTAGCCACCATGAGTTTGCGCAATAGTTCTCGAAATAGACAATCCAATTCCCATCCCGCCCGATTTTCCATCGGATATGAAAGGTTTGAATATATTTTCTGCCTGCTCGGGGGTTAGTCCCGCACCTGTATCCTCTACAATAAATTCCACATAATCCCGCTCAAGCCGCATCGACTGCATCACTCTTTTTCGTGCTCTGCCACGGACAGCCTGCAATGCATTGCGAATCAGGTTTACAACTATTTGCTGTATCTGTACCGGATCAGCCTTCACAGATGGCAATCCATCAGGAAAATCCTTCGTGATTATAGCCCCGGGGGCCGTAAAACCCATTGTGCCAAGTTCGAGCCCGTCGTCAACAATATCCTTTAACGACATTACTTTGGTTTCAACTTCCCGTTTGCTCACAAATGCCTGTATCCGGGACAATATGTCGGACGCCCGTTGCACTTCCCGGGATGCTTTATCAATCAGAGCGACGACCGCGGAATTGTCTCCAATATCCGGATCGAGTCTGTTCCCCGCAACTTGCAAATACAGCATCAATGCAGTGAGAGGCTGGTTAAGCTCATGTGCCACGGCTGCACTCATTTCATCAAGTGCATGTACCCGGAATGCATGCAACATTTCCGACTGCAGGTTTCTATATTTCGCTTCCGCAGCTTTACGCGGGCGTAAATCCCGCATAACGGCAATAAATTGTATCCCCTCGGACGTTCGTGCTTCGCCAACGGATAATTCAACAGGTATCAGCGCCCCGGATTTATGACGAGCTTCAACTTCCCTGCTGGATCCTATTATTTTCTTTCGTCCGGTAAGCAGGTATTCACTCACATATTGATCGTGATGATATGCAATGGAATCCGGCAGCAAAATATTGACGTTTTGGCCGTAAACTTCCTTCGAATTATAGCCAAATAATTCTTCACAGGCCTTGTTAAACGTTAAAATGCGCGCCTCGGCGTCAATAACTACACAACCATCGGCAGCGGTATCCAGTACACTTTCAAGCTGTGCCTGCGCAACGGGTGTTTTAAAAACATCCTGCTCCATAAACCTGCAACAATCCGGTTCTTTTGATCCACCTTGATGGCGATTAAATTCAAGATAAAGCCCGACACCCGATAAATTTGGAAAATCACGTCGGCGATTAACTGGCTACCGTTTGTCTAACATACAAAACGATTTATGGTAAATTTAGTCCAAAGTAGCAAACCAGTGATGTACACACATCATCCGGCCATAATGCAATTGCCCGGGCAGATCAAACTAAAATATCCCCGGGCTCGAACTCCTGTAAAGACGTTATAACACTTTGTCTTAATGGACAAACCTGCCTCACTGTGGTGGCATAAGACGATCAGGGAGGGAATGAAATGTTTCAGGGCTGGGTCGTGGTGATTGCCACTCTGCTTTATATCGGTTTCCTGTTTGCGGTCGCAACCTATGGAGACAGATCCAGAAGCCACATTCGCCCCGGATTCGGGCGACCCAATATCTACGCTCTTTCACTTGCTGTATATTGTACATCATGGACGTTTTCCGGCTCGGTCGGTTTTGTCACCACAGACGGTCTGGATTTTTTGACAATATATCTGGGTCCCATATTACTATTTACCGTCGGTTATCCGCTGTTACGGCGTATTGTGCAGCTGGCGAAAGCCGAACGGATCTCCTCCATCGCCGACTTTATTGGTGCCAGATACGGAAAAAACCAGTGGGTTGCGGCCACTGCCACCATTATCGCCGTGGTTGGTGCTCTTCCCTATATTGCCTTGCAGCTAAAGGCTGTCGCCAATTCCGTGACTGCAATGTTGCAAAGCCTTCAACTTCACAAGGCACTTAATTCTGCCGCCGAGCATGAAGCCATTTCGACCCTGCTTTCTTCACCTGTCCCGATTGCCGGTGATATTGCTCTTTATGTTGCCCTTGCGATGGCAGCCTTCGCCATTTTATTCGGCACAAGACATGTCGATGCGACAGAACATCAGGAAGGACTTGTGCTTGCTATCGCTGTTGAATCCGTCATTAAAATCATCAGTTTTCTTGCTGTTGGTATGTTTGTCACATTCATTCTGTTTGACGGGTTTGATGATCTGATCACGCAGGCGCGACAAACCCGGGCCTATGAAACAGTGATGGACGATCCGGTTGGTAGCAACTGGTTCGTGATGATTTTGCTCTCG
>JAESRR010000021.1 GCA_016764535.1 Cohaesibacteraceae bacterium
AAGACAGTTCGGGGTTGTACATTTTTCCTTTTTGAACCTGGATAAAAAATCCCCGGTTCCGTTGTTTCAACGATTGAATACTCAAATTCGCCAGGCAGTGCTTTCCGGTCGATTGCCGTCAGGTATGCGGCTACCTTCAAGTAGGGACCTGGCTATGGAAATAGGCGTTTCACGAACTACAGTTGTCACCGCATTTGAGCAATTACTCGCTGAAGGCTATCTTGAAAGTAGAACTGGTTCCGGCACATATGTAGCCCGCAATCTCGATAGAAATATCGGCGAACTCCCATCCAGCCCTGGATTTAAAAAATCACAAATTGATGGACAGGCAAGTAAGCTTTCGCGTCGGGGGGCTTTGCTGGCAAAATCTACATCTTTCATTGTGCCAGAACATCCAACATCATTTTTGCCAAACCAACCGGCTTTTGACAAATTCCCGTTCAGTGTGTGGTCGCGTCTTGTTGCACGACATAATCAAAATACCGGATACAATCTGCTTAATTATGGCAACGCCTCTGGTTACCCCCCGTTACGTCGCGCAATAGCTGACTATTTGGGTCAAACACGCGGGATTAAATGCGATGAAGGCCAAGTCATTGTTGTAACAGGTGCACAAATGGCTTTGGGAATTTGCGCCTGGGTACTGCTGGATCCAGGTGATACAGTTATCATGGAAGATCCAAGCCTTCTTGTAACGCGTGACTTGTTTAGAGGTTTTGGTGGACGAATTATCAATACTCCGGTCGATAAAAACGGCATGGATGTGAATGTCGGCATAGCCAAAGCACCCGACGCTCGTATGGCGGTTGTTACACCTTCGCACCAATACCCTCTGGGCGTGACTTTGAGTTTGGCGCGCCGCCTTGAACTGTTAGCCTGGTCAAATCGAGCCAAAAGCTGGATCATCGAAGATGACTATGACAGTGAGTTTCGGTTTTCCGGGGCACCACTGGCCCCTTTACAGACAATCGATCAAAATGGTCGGGTCATATATGTCGGGTCTTTCAGTAAAGTTCTTTTTCCGTCGCTGCGTATTGGTTATCTGGTGGTGCCTTCGAATTTGGTTGATGCCTGCAGCGCTGCTGTAGGCTTATTTATCCGAAACACTCCCACTCACAATCAGGCAGCGTTGGCAGAATTCATAGAAAACGGACATTTTTCAACACATATTCGTAAAATGCGATTGATCTATGCCGAACGTCAGGATGCCATTGTTTCTGCAATCCGAAAAAACCTTGATGACATCATCGAGATTTCCCCCGGACAGGCAGGATTAAACGTTATCGGCTGGTTTCGAGAAATTTGTGATGATTTGCAGGCCGTACAGCGGATGAAATCCAACGGCATTTTAGGCGCAGCCATGTCTCCAAGATATGCCGAAAATCAACCAAGGCCCGGCCTGTTACTTGGGTTTGGATGCACACCGATTGAAAAAATAGAGCTTGGTGTACAAAAAATGGCCAATGCCCTAAGTACTTGAATTTATTCGAAATATGTGGAAATACTACCAATTATCAACGCACTGACACGCAATATCAGAACAAACTTTGCGCTGATGTGTCAGTACGGCTCTGCGCCAGTTCGGATTAGTCCAACCCTCCCAATCAGGAAATCGTTGATAACATCCAGTTATCTAATCGAAAAATTCGAGCCATTTATCCAGGCAAGGTGTGCAGTGCTTACATTGCAGTTTGGAGAGACGATCTTCACGTTTTACCGGAAAGAGATTGTTTCCAAAAACCCAGCAACACGGCCGAAGCAATAATGAACAACCCCCAATAGAGAAAATATGAAGAGGTCACTTCCAGAGAAATTAAAGAGGGAGACAAACACATTAGTGTTGCTGAAACGCCGAACAAGACTTCATTGTTAATGGTGACCCTGCCAACATTTTCGGTACTACTCAACTCGATGATTCTACCGGTGATCAGAATTCGACACGACCAAACAAAAAATCCCATTAGGCCGTGCATCACGGTCAAACCAATCAGCTCGGTTCCAAATGAAAAAGCAATTGTGGCAAGTCCGGCGAGAACTGCCAGGAGATACTCAGCAAATTGCGAGCTGATTCTTTTAGAAAAGACGCTGAGAACTGCCGCCGCAGCCATCCCTCCAATAGCCCAGCCGGCATCAACAGTGCCAAAAACATCACTGTTTTTTCCCAGATCATCACGAATAAAGGAAGGCAAAAGGGCATTCGACAGCTGCCCGATGGGAAGAGCTGTTGCTGAGAGCAGTGCGATCAGCTGGATAGGCTTACTGTGCTTAAAAATACCCAAACCCAGTTTGAAATCCTGCCAGTATCCAGCCAAACCCCGGACATTTGATTTGACAACACCACCGTCCAGAAACATGGCGATTAACAAAACTGCCACCGATGCAACAGCCGATGCAATAAAGCCGTGGCCTGTTGAATATCTGTCAATGATCAACCCCGCACCGGCCATCCCGACCGCCGTTGACATCAAATGAATTGTGTTGGCCTGGGCTACAGATCTCAGTACATAAGTATTTTCAATCGCTCCTCTTAATATCCCTGAAAAAGCGCCCCTATAGATTATTCGGGTGGCGGCTATTATCAGAACCGCACAAAACAACCAGTAAACCGACAGGTTTTCGATGTTGAACAACAGAATTCCAACGCCAGACATCGCAAAAGCAATGATGAATTGTGCCAGGATAATCAGATTCTTACGTTTGTGCCGATCAATAAAAACACCAATAACCGGGCCAGCAATCATCATCGTCAAACTTTGGAGGATGAAAATCTGCCCTACGGTCGCCACGCTGTTGCTGAGAACAAGTGCTGTCCATCCGATACAACCAAGGTAGGAACCACGCGCCAGACCGGAAAACAGTTCCATGAGGTACAGCAACTTAATTGCTCGATTTTTCACGGTCAGGCTATCCTGTATAAAAGAGTGAAAAATTACATTCAAAGAGATTCATTTTAGGTTGGGGCATCGAACATGTCTTTTCCAGACCACAAATTCAAGTACTTTATTAGCAACCGAGATGCGGCATCAAACTTGAAACACCCTCTTCACGTGCGCTGCGCCCGGTACAAAATCTCACTTGAACACTTAAGTGCACCAAACGAACCACGGATAACCTGGGCTCTTCATCAATTATCTTGAATCGATTCGAAGATCAAAAATCCATCGGCTTTCGAGCTTGATGCAATCGAACGATCAATAAAAATTGAATAATTGAACGCGTATTGTTGAATTATTCAAACCAAAAGCGCGCCGTTTCTATTGGTATTATTCCCGTATTCAGGGTGCAAAAAAGTCAATAGGGGGTACTAATTTGGATATAAAGGCAACAAAAAAGCATAATCCAACACAAACTATCAGCGCAGAAGCAGACGTTCAAAATTTCAGTCACAGAACCAAATTTACAATTCTCCAACTTTTCGGGATACAGCATCCCATCTGTTTTTGACCAACTTTATCGCAAGATGGTCTCCACACCTTCTGCCAGGTGGAATATGCAGCCCTGATCTTTTGGAAGATTCAATATTTCATTTTGATTTAATTTCATACACAAGCCACGCAATACAATCGAGGTCGTTCCATGCGTTACGATAATTGCTGGCTCAACCATGTCCTTCAGGAAGTCCTGCACACGATCCGATATTTGCTTAAAACTTTCGCCTCCCGGACTTCGAAAATTCCAGAGCCCGCTTTCAAATGAATAATCTATTTGCGATTTTATTTCTTCGCGCGAGGAGCCTTCCCACTCACCAAAATCTATCTCCTGCAGCCGATTATCCAGTATAAAATCTTTGTCTGAGCCAAGGGCAAGTCGCGCAGTATGAATAGTTCTGCCTAGTGGACTGATGTATTTTTTTTTGGGTAATTTTTGAATTTTTGCAAGTAGTGCTTTTTGCTTCATTGCCTGCGCTATTCCATTAGCAGTTAAAGCCGAATCTTTGCGGCCCTGGAACCTTCCTTGTTGGTTCCACTCTGTTTCGCCATGCCTCAGAATATATAAATCCGGATGCTTCAAAACTCATATTCCCATCATGTCGGTAGTTCCTGTGTGCCGCTTGCATGTGAATGTTTCACTAGAAACATTAGAAATGACGACGTCCATAATGATTCTGTTGGCGTGATAACAAATGAATGCAATCTGCCTAAGAATTTCGCCAACCACACAAATCCATGGAGTTTGTCTGCCGATCGAATAGTTTTATAATTGCCATTTGCATAATTGGTATGCGCGCTCAAATGATGAAATGCAAAATATGTAGGGAACAGATAATTCAAACATTGCCCGGCATAAAATTAACCGACATCATCGAATGCAAATCACTGAAAAGGGTGCTCGATGATTTTTGAAGATCAAATTCTCTCTGTACAGAATATGTTTAAAAACTCCACAGAAACAATTGTTGTCGAGCATATCAACGACAGATCAATGGGTAGTATTTGTTACAAACATAGCGAGCATGCCGTGCAGGACCTTTCGATTGAAGGAATGAACCTGAAAAACATACCTGATCAGGTGTGGGCACTTTCACAACTCCAATCATTGTTTGTCGGAAATAATGCCCTGGAATATATCGCGGACAATTTTTCGGCACTACCGAATCTGAAGGCACTTTATCTTTATTCAAATCAATTGAAACAAATTCCAGACAGTATCACAACACTCCGGTGCCTGAAAATTCTGGATTTGAGCCATCAGCCTCTTGATAAACTACCTGATGATATTGGAAATTTGGAAAATCTTGACATTCTTTATTGCAGCAACGCAAATCTGACCGATTTGCCAGGTTCTTTCTGGAACCTGGAAAAATTGACATATCTCAATCTGTCCAACAACCACCTCATCGAAATCCCTGACAAAATTGGGGGTTTAAAGTCGTTGAGAGAGCTTCGTTTCTACAATAACGCTCTTACGATTTTGCCAAATCAAATTTGCTATTTGGATAATCTGCGAGAATTGCATCTCGAAGGTAATCAGATCAATAAATTGCCGAAAGAAATAGGGTGTCTTGAAAAACTGGAGATCCTGGATTTGCGATCAAATCGGCTAACAGAAATTCCTGAAAGCATTCAATATGCTAAAAATCTTCTCTATCTCGATTTGCGATCAAATCCACTTACATCACTCCCGGATGGAATGACCCGGCTGACCAATCTTAAAAAACTCGATTTACGCTGGACCAAACTCCACGCAAAGCCCTCCTGGTTCGATAAGCTTGAACAAGCCGGATGCATAATTTACAGCTAGGATCAAACAATTTTGCCAGGAGGTTRCAGCGAATTATAGTTTCGCTTTTCTAAAAGCAAGCCTGCAATAATTCCATTGTATTGGCYTTKGTCATYTCWACGGGATTGCCMCCRGTGTTGGGATCTTCCAGTGCGCCTWTTACAATATCATCACACCGGTCRCCAGGYACACCGAGTTCTGTTAGATTGGCYGGRATATTTARATCAYTGTTTAAAGAACCAACAAAATCATAGAAGCCATTAAATCCGCCATCAATTTGTAAATATGCGGCCGCCTGATCAATTCTGGACTTGATACCTGGTTTGTTGAAAAGCAGCACCGGTTGCATTACAACYGCATTGGTTGTCCCGTGATGTGTATGGAACATAGCGCCAATTGGATGCGAAAGGGCATGAATTGCCCCAAGACCTTTCTGGAAAGCAATTGCACCCATGGCTGCAGCGCTCATCATTTCGGCGCGAGCATCCAGGTCCTTTCCGTCTTTGAAAACTTTGATCAAATTGTCTTTTACAATTCGCATTCCCTCCAGAGCAATCCCCTGCGACATAGGGTGATAATGCGGTGAAGAAAAAGCTTCAAGGCAATGTGCAAATGCATCCATTCCAGTGCCTGCGGTAATCATGGCAGGCATTCCTACCGTCAATTCCGGATCACATATAGCGGTTTGTGGCATAAGATTTGGATGGAATATTATCTTCTTTGTATGAGTCTCGGAATTCGTCAACACCCCGGCACGCCCAACTTCTGAACCGGTTCCTGCTGTCGTGGGCACCGCAATGATCGGTGCTATCCCCATGGCATCTGCCCTTGTCCACCAGTCACCTATATCCTCAAAATCCCAGACTGGTCGGGTCTGACCGACCATCAGTGCGATAAGTTTGCCCAAATCCAAACCGGAACCGCCACCAAAAGCAACAATTCCGTCGTGACTACCGGCTTTAAAGGCCTCGACGCCCGCGGCTAGATTGATTTCGTTCGGATTGAGATCAACGTCACAAAAAATAGCACGCCCCAGTCCTGCGCTGTCCAGAATGTCAAGCGCATTCCCGGTAACCGGCAAAGAGGCCAACCCCCTATCCGTCACTAGAAGAGGTTTTTTAATACCCGCGGCCGCACATGCTTGCGGGAGTTCTTTAATTCTCCCGGCACCAAATTTAATGGATGTTGGATAGCTCCAGTTTGCAACCAGTCCCATAATTAAACTCTTTTCAAATGATATGATTTAGGTTTGGTGACGCTGGCATACCCAAGAACGGATAGTGACGCCCCTCGCCCGGTATCCTTGCATCCAGTCCAACACAATGCCGGATCCAGATAATCACAACGGTTCATGAATATTGTGCCCGTTTCAATCTGGTCGCCAATGGCGATTGCTGCGTCAATATCCTGTGTCCAGATAGAAGCAGTCAGACCGAAGTCACTGTCATTCATCAACACGACAGCTTCTTCATCCGAAGCAACTTTCATAATACCTACGACAGGGCCAAAGCTTTCATCCCGCATTACTCTCATTGAATGGTCGACATCAACTAGTATTTGTGGAGCCAGATAGGCGTCTTCACCTGTATCCCGGGGAAATAATGAAGGATCAATAAGTGCTTTCGCTCCGGCCTTAACAGCTTCTGAAACCTGATCCCGAACTTCATTTGCAAAACGAATATTTGCCATCGGGCCCATAGTCGTTTCTTTGTCCAGCGGATTGCCCAGTTTATAACCAGATACTATTGAAACTGCTTTTTCTACAAAAGCGTCAAAAAGCGATTCATGGACATAAATACGTTCAATTCCGCAACAACACTGGCCGGAATTGAACATTGCCCCATCGATCAGTGTATCAACTGCAGCATCGAGGTCTGCATCAGCCCGAACATACCCGGGGTCTTTTCCACCAAGTTCAAGGCCCACACCGGTAAATGTTCCTGCAGCGTAATCTTCAATCGCTTTGCCGCCACCAACCGAACCAGTAAAATTTACAAAACCAAATGCACGTTCCGACATCAATTTTTCGGTCATCATGTGACTTAGAAATACATTCCGAAATAATCCATCAGGCAGACCTGCGCGAGAAAATGCTTTAGCAAAGCGTTCGCCAGCCAAAAGCGTTTGTGTAGAATGCTTTAGAAAAACAGCGTTGCCCGCAGCCAATGCGGGAATAATTGCATTAACTGCAGTCAGATAGGGGTAATTCCAGGGTGCAATTACCAGAATTGTACCAACAGGCTCTTTAGCAATAAAACGTTGAAATTTATCACTGTTTTCAACCTGGATGGGAGCAAGGGCTTCTTCGGCAATAGAAGTCATATGATAGGCGCGTTCTTTCACTCCACCAATTTCGCCACCATAGCGAACCGGTCGACCCATCTGTTCAGCAATTTCGATGGTTATGTCATCGTTCATTACTTCCAGTTCGTGGATGGCCCTGTCGATTATCGCCACCCTGTCGGCAACGGGCCTCCTGGCCCATTCCTGTTGCGCCTTACCGGCATCAACAAGCCAGGTATCCAGTTCCTGTTTGGTATGGAGGTTCCTCGTCGCAAGAACTCGTCCGTCAACGGGTGAGACACACGTCAGTGAAGGCATAGTTTGTTTTCCTGTTTCATTTAATCGGGAAAAGCCGGCTTCAGGCTCTTTCAAATCCACGTGCAATTTCCCAGTCTGTCACCTGGCCGTCATAATCTTCCTGTTCCCACTCCGCTGCACGAACATAATGATCTACCACATCGTCACCAAAGGCGCTTCGTAACATGGATGATCCTCGCAACAATGCAGTTGCATCTCGCAAGGTATGAGGAATTTCACGTGCATCGTCTGCATTGTAGGCATCGCCCTTAAATGCAGGTTCCAGTTCCAGTTTCCGTTCAATTCCATCAAGTCCGGCCGCAAGTTGAGCTGCCATGGCGAGATAGGGATTAAGATCTGACCCACCCACGCGACATTCAATGCGAATTGCTTTTGATGCCTCACCGCACAGCCTGTAGCCAGCAGTTCTATTATCCAGAGACCAGATTGCTTTTGTTGGCGCAAATGTACCAGGACGAAATCTCTTGTAAGAGTTTATATAAGGCGCGAGAAAACAGGTCACATCGCCAGCATGTTCGAGCAATCCAGCAATATAATGCTTCATCAGTTCTGACATGCCATGTTTGGCATCGGGGTCAAAAAACAGGGGTTTATTGTCTTCAATACTCCAAAGTGACTGGTGAATATGAGAAGAATTTCCTGCCGCATCGTAATTCCATTTTGCCAAAAACGTAATTGATTTACCTTTTGACCAGGCAATTTCCTTGCATGCGTTCTTAATAATCACATGCCGGTCGGCCATGATCAAAGCTTCATCATAGCGAACATTGATTTCGGCCTGTCCCGAACAGGCTTCACCTTTTGAATTTTCAACCGGTATACCGGCGCCGTGCAACCCGTTACGGATCGCACGCATCACATCTTCTTCTTTGGTAGTTTGGAAGATATGGTAATCCTCGTTATATCCACTCGAGGTTTTTAGAGATCGATATCCCTTATCCTGTGCGTCTTCGAACGAGTTTTGAAATAGAAAAAACTCCAGCTCGGTTGCCATAAAGGCTTTCATCCCCAACGCTTCCAGCCGTTTTACCTGGTTTTTCAATATAGCGCGTGGAGAATGCGGAACTTCCTTTTGTGTGTGATGGTCCAGAACATCACACAAGACCAGCGCAGTACCTTCCAGCCAGGGAACCAGGCGCAAGGTATCAAGATCCGGTTTCATGACAAAATCGCCATACCCGGATTCCCAACTGGTCGCTTTATAACCCTGAACCGTGTACATTTCCAGGTCAGTAGCCAACAAATAATTACAACAATGCGTTTCTTCATACGCACTTTGCACAAAGAACTCCGCATGGAATCGTTTGCCCATTAACCTTCCCTGCATATCCACGAGGCAGGCCAGAACTGTGTCAATACTACCATCTTTAACGGCGCTTTTTAGTTCATCAAAAGTCATCTTGTCTCGTCCATATCAAAAAAGAACAAGACGGCCACCAGGGAAGGGTCCGGCGACCGCCTTTGTTGATGCGGATAAACACCCGCATCATAATTAGAGTTTAGCCATAGCGGTAAGGCTTACCGGCTTTCTCCATTACAGCTGCATATTCCTTGAGAATTTTCACAACACGGGCATTGCGTTCACTTTTGGCTGCGATTTCGTCCCAGAACTTGTATGCTTCTGCTTCTACTGTCGCCCATTCTTCATCCGGAATAGAAGTCAGTTTCATTTTCGGTCCATTGACACGCAGCGCAGCTTCACCACCCCAGTACCAATGCTGACGGTAATAGTGTGAACTATCCATGCAAAGATTGAACAGTGTTTTCAAATGCTCGGGCAATTCGTCCCAGCGTTCCTGATTTGCAAAGAAAGATCCACACCATGCGCCTGATATATTGTTTGTCAGGAAGTAGTTGGTCACATCTGCCCAACCAACGGTATAGTCTTCGGTAATACCTGACCATGCTATCCCGTCAAGCTCGCCCGTTTGCATTGCAACTTCAATATCTTCCCAGGGCAGGGTAATAGGAACGACACCAAAACGACTGAGGAATTTACCAGCAGTCGGGAATGTGAAGATCCGCTTGCCTTTAAGGTCTGCAAGACTTGTGATTGGATCTTTTGTGGCAAAATGACACGGATCCCAGGCACCAGCGCTTAACCATTTTACGCCTTCTATTTCATCATATGCCTCTTCCCAGATTTCATTCAGACCGTATTGATTAAACAATACTGGTACATCCAGGCTATAGCGGGTTGCAAACGGGAAATACCCGCCAAACACTGAGATATCTACCGGTGCTGCGATGGAATCGTCATCCGACTGCACAGCATCAATGGTGCCGCGTTGCATGGCCCGGAACAATTCACCTGTTGGAACCAGCTGATCGGCATAAAATAGTTCGATTTCCATTTCGTTTCGGGCGACATTATTAAAAGCATCTACCATGGGCTTGATAACATGCTCGGCAAGCGCGGGGCCTGCATATGTTTGTAGACGCCATTTAATAGGTTTGCCGGCCTGAGCATATACATTTGGAGCAGCCAGAGTTGTGCTAGCCGCAGCGGCAGCTGTTACAAGGCCTGCTTTTTTTAGAAAACTTCGTCTATTAGTCATGGTTAGTCCCCTTTTGTTTGGGGTCTGCCCTCCACAGCACAGTTCCCCGGTGATTACGTTTCGATAGTAAATGGCCAGTAAACCAACAATACTGACCACCAGTAATCCTATTTATGCGCGTAATAATATTCCGGTAGCCAAAGAGCAATTTGCGGATATGCCATGACCACCAGCAACCCAAATGCCATTATCGCGACAAATGGCACAACCGATCGATAGATATCCCGAAGTCCGATTTCTGGCGGTGCCATGGCACGCATCAAAAACAAATTATAACCAAATGGCGGTGTCATATAAGCGATTTGACATGTGATCGTGTAAAGTACGCCATACCAGACAAGATCAAACCCAAGTGCTTTGGCAACTGGTATGAACAATGGTGCAACGATGACCAGCATCGCAGTATCATCAAGAAACATACCCATCAAAATGTAAGTAAGCTGCATGAGAAGAAGCACTTCCCAGGCACTTAAACCCAGATCTTCAACGAACAGTGTTTTAATTGAACGGACGGCTCCAAGACCGTCAAATACAGCACCAAAACACAGAGCGGCCAGAATAATCCACATAAACATGCAGCTGATTGCCAGAGTTTTACGTACTGTGGTTTCAAGCAATACGCGGTTCATGCGTCCTTTGATAACCGCAGCGATCATCGCTGAAGCAGCCCCGAAGGCGGAACTTTCAACAAGTGAAGTAACACCCATCAGGAACAACCCGGTCATGCAGAAAAATATACCAAACGGGAGAATACCGGCCTTCAATAACGCCAGCTTTGCACCCAACGGCATATCACGCTCTTCCTTTGGAAGGGCCGGGCCAAGATGAGGTTGAAAATAACATCGTACTGCAATGTAGATTACAAACATTCCGGCAAGCATCAAGCCTGGAAACACCCCGGCCAACCAAAGCTTGGTAACCGGTTGGCGCGCAATCATGCCATACAAAATCAGGACCACGCTGGGCGGAACAAGAATGCCAAGCGAACTGCCTGCCTGAATCACTCCGGTTACCATAATCTTGTCGTAACCCCGGCGCAAAAGCTCAGGCAAAGCTATTGTCGCTCCGATTGCCATACCTGCAACACTGAGCCCGTTCATCGCAGAAATAATGACCATCAGGCCGATGGTTCCAATAGCAAGTCCACCGCGAAGACCTCCCATCCAGACATGCATGGCTTTATATAGATCTTCGGCTATACCGGATTCCGAAAGCATGTATCCCATAAAAATAAACAAAGGCAATGTGATGAGCGGGAACCATTTCATCAGTTTCATTGCGGCACTAAATGCAAGTTCGGAACCACCATCTCCCCAAAGAGCAAGCGATGCGACAACCGCGACAAAACCAATTGCTCCAAACACCCGCTGTCCTGTAAGCAGCATCAACATCATGGAAGAAAACATCAAAAGAGCGATGACTTCATAACTCATGTCAAAGGCTCTCCCTGTAATTTGGCAATATTTTTGAGCAAGGAAGACAAAGCCTGTAAAATCATCAGGAAAATACCGATGCACATAACTATTTTTATCGGGGCCATCTGCGGTGCCCACGAGGAGTAACTCTCTTCGCCGTATTTGAGTGCATATCCGGTGCTGGAAAGCCCACCGTAAAGTAGTATAATCAGATAGAAACCCAACATTAGTACGGTGACAACATCAACCATGGCACGGGTGCGATCAGACCAGCCGTCATACAGCAAGTCCATACGAACATGTGCTCCCTCCTGCATGGAATACGGACCGCCCATCAGATAGTAGGCAACCATGATAAATTGAGCCATTTCCAGTGACCAATTGGGTGAAATAAAGAACGTTTTCATAAACGAGGAATAAAGCAGCACGCCCATCAGAACGAATATTCCGTACATCACGATCCGGCCAATAAACCGGTTCATGGTATCTATTCCCTGAACATAGATCCTGATTGGACTAGACATTTTTCTGCCTCACAACGAGCCTCCCGGTTGCATCAATTCTGCCGGTAATTTGCTGGAGTAGATCGCCAATGATCCTGCCCCATACTACCTGCCCCTCCTCGTCGTGAATCAGGTCATTTCGAATTTCCAACATAACATTCAAGAGGTTCCTCGGAGCTGCCTGTTTATCCAGGGTATGCATTACACCGTCTTTTGGACCGTACGGATAATTTCTGCGAACTTCGGTTTTTTTACAGCTTTTCAATGATGCCAATAATATATCGGCAAGACGGGTATCATCTCCATGCAACACCCCAAGATCACCATCTCTTTTGGTTCCCTGATAATTTTGGGTGAACGAATGCACGGTTACGAGAACAGGAGGTAGTTTTGTTTCATCACACCGACGATCAAGCAATGCAGACAATGTTTTGTGAAAAGGTTCATACAAGCCCTTGATCCGGGCATCCCTGTCGTCGGAAGACAGGTTTTGATTCCCGGGAATTTTGTATGAATCACTCATTTCCGGCATGGCAGAAAGAGAATCGGGCGGGCGATTACAATCATAAGCGAGACGGGAAAAACATTGAAAAACCAGTGGCGCATCCAGCGCAGCAGAGATTTTCTGCGCAACTGAAAGCGCACCAATATCCCAGCAAACATGACTTTGAAGCGCGTCCTGGTCCAGTCCAAGGTCATTCAGACTGTCGGGAATGACATTGGAAGCATGTTCGCACACCAATACATATCTCGACGCTCCTTTGGGGCGTTCGACAATACACACCGCACCTTCCGACGCATCAACGAGCGCTGCCAAAGTCATACAATCGATCTCATTTTGTTGCCATTGAACGTATTCGAACCCTTGAACAGGGACGAATTAAACCAAATTCTTTTGTAACATTAATTCCGAAAACAAAACTCTTGTCAATCCTGTAATTCATAGTCCAAAGTTGGAGAAACATGAAAGCGCTGAACAAGCGTAACAATTTGAAACATTGGGAGTTCCCTGTTGGGCATTCAAAATAATATTCATGAGACTATAAGTAGTCTGACTTCAGCAGAGAAACGGGCTGCACACGCATTATTGGCTAACTACCCAAGTGTTGGACTTGCAACGGTCGCCGAATTTGCGTCAGAAGCCGCAACCAGTGCTCCGACAATACTGAGATTTGTGGCCAGGCTTGGATTTGAAAGTTACCCGGATTTTCAACGTGCCCTGAGAAGTGAAATAGAGGCCGGTCTGTTATCGCCATTGCAAAAACGCCATCCAGATACCCATTTAAACGAGCCAGAGCCAACAACAATTAGCCAGCATGTAGAGTGTGTAGATCAAAACATGCGCACAACCCTGAACGCAGTGCCTAAAAGTGAATTTGAATCCGCTTGCAATCTCATATCCGACACCAAATCGGGTGTATATTTTCTTGGAGGACGGTTTACCGATGCGATTGCGGCTTATATGGCTTCGCATCTTAGAATAGTAAGGCCTGGAATACGCAGGTTCAATGGTCAGGTCTCAACCTGGAACGATCAAATACTTGATATAAAGCCTGGTGATGTAGCGGTTATACTGGATATCCGTAGATATCAAAAAGATCTGCTTGATGTGGCCAAAGCGCTCACAAATCGCAAGGTTAAAATTATTCTGATCACAGATGTATGGCTTTCACCTGTTTCAAAATACGCGAAAATTGTTTTACCCTGCGGAATAGAAACTGAACATACATGGGACTCCAATGCGGCACTATTCATTCTCGCAGAAGCAATAATTGTTAGCGTAACCCGCGCTAATTGGAACAAAACCCGAAAGAGACTCCAGGCTATCGAGGATCTTCACTGGAACAAAACTGAATAAAATAGACTAATTAGCCCTGATTATGATCTTTTACAGCTTCCATTACGACAAATGTTGATGTCTGCGCAACAAAAGGCAACGCCGAGATTTTTTCACCAAGAATTTCGCGATATGTTGCCATGTCGCGCGTACGTACCTTCAATAGATAATCAAAACTACTGGCAATCATATGACATTGCTCAATTTCACGGATTTGTAACGCAGCCTGGTTAAATGCCTCAAGCGCAGCTGATTTGGTATCTGACATGGTAACTTGTACAAATGCCACGTGCCCCTCACCCAGTTTCTCGGCATCAACAATTGCTGAATATCCCTTGATATAACCTTCATCTTCCATGCGCTTCATGCGTATTTGGCAAGGGGTTTTTGAAAGCGCAACCCGTGTCGCCAGCTCAGTAACTGTTATGCGCCCTTCCAGGGCAAGGACATCCAGAATTCGCCTGTCTATACTATCCAATTTGACCATACATTCACCATCAAACACGCCCGCAGGACTAAAAAATATCAAAAATTCAGTTATTGATATTGCATATCAGCAAATTTTAGGCAATTTGTCTAGGTGGCTTAAGGTAGAATGCGCACAATGATAACAGCCGTGTTTTAAAGAAACGCATAATTGATCGGGCCTTCCATGAACTCATGTAACAAACTGGATGAAATCCGTGAAACCATTCGTGAGTTTTACCTGGCAAATGAAACTGAAAATGTAAAAAGCCTGGTTACAGGAGCCAGTCTGGATAAAGAAACAAGAGACCGGATCTCACACAACGCAGTTACTTTAATTAACAGGGTTCGTACATCAACGTCCCCTGGCATGATGGAAAGTTTTCTTGCTGAATATGGCCTTTCCACTCAGGAAGGCGTCGCGCTAATGTGTCTTGCAGAAGCACTTTTACGCGTGCCTGATGCTGAAACCATCGACGCATTAATCATGGATAAGATCAGCCCCTCGGAATGGGGGAAACATCTTGGTCATTCGACATCATCGCTGGTAAATGCATCGACCTGGGCTYTGWTGCTTACRGGCAAGGTTATTGCGCCCACCGACAATCCGGAAAGCCTGGTTAGCAGYCTGCGAACCCTGATAAAAAGGTTGGGAGAACCRGTAATTCGGACTGCMGTTGCGCAAGCAATGAAAGAACTTGGYCGTCAGTTYGTATTGGGAACMACAATTCAKGAAGCRACAAAGCGTGCCCTGATYCAGGAAAAGGCCGGGTATACATATTCATATGATATGCTTGGAGAAGCAGCCCGAACCGAAGCTGACGCACGTAAATATCATTTGTCATATTCCAATGCCATCACAGCGCTTGCTCCAGCCTGTACCAACGCCGATATACGAAAAAATCCCGGCATATCAATTAAACTCTCCGCGCTTCATCCCAGATACGAATTTGCTAAAAGAGAACGCATTTTAACTGAACTGGTTTCTCGYGCTRSWTCTCTTGCMCTCCTGGCACAATCCGCAAACATGGGCTTTAATATTGATGCYGARGAAGCWGACAGACTGGATCTTTCACTCGACGTCATAGAAGCAATATTGTCTAATCCCGCACTTTCAGGTTGGGACGGATTTGGAATTGTTGTTCAGGCATTTGGACATCGTGCGTCCCATATCATTGATTGGCTACACGAACTTGCAACCAGACTTGATCGCAAAATCATGATCCGCCTGGTTAAAGGTGCCTATTGGGATACTGAAATTAAACGTGCCCAGGTTCTCGGGCTTGACGGATACCCGGTGTTCACACGCAAGGTAAATTCTGACGCCTCCTACATTGCTTGTTCAAAACGCCTTTTTACCATGACCGACAGAATATACCCGCAATTTGCAACCCATAACGCTCACACGGTTGCTGCGGTCACAGAATTGGCATTGCAGAATAACATATCAAATGATGCTTTCGAATTTCAAAGGCTACACGGGATGGGGGAAGCCCTGCATGACACTGTTTTAAAGTCACAGAATACAGCGTGCCGCATATATGCCCCGGTTGGAGCTCATCAGGATCTCCTGGCATACCTGGTCAGGCGTTTGCTTGAAAACGGTGCAAACAGCTCTTTTGTCAATCAGATAGTCGATGAAACCATCAGCCCGGAAACCATCGCAAAAGACCCGTTCAACGACATCGAAAGTCTTGGTGAAAACATTCGTAACTCCAACCTCCCACTCCCGAAAGAAATTTTTGGAACAGACCGGATCAATTCAAAAGGATGGGATGTTACCGATGTTGCCACAATAAATATCCTGAATGAAAAACGTACACGGTACAAGGATCACAAATGGTTTTCCGGACCTATGATTGCCGGAGATATTTCTGCATCGGTCAAAAAAACAGTATTTAATCCCGCGAACCCGTGTGATCAAATCGGCACTGTGATTACCCCCAACGGCGTTGATGTGCAAACCGCCCTGGGTGCGGCAAAAACAGGGTTCGAACAATGGTCCTCGATTTCCGTGCAGAAACGAACCGATTGCCTCCAAAACATTGCTGAATTGTTCGAAACCAATACTGGAGAATTGATTGCCATTACATGTCGAGAGGCGGGAAAGACAATCGCCGACGCTGTTGGTGAAATTAGAGAGGCTGTTGATTTCATTCGTTATTATGCGAATGAGGCCCAATGCCTTGGTAAAAATGACGAATTTTCACCTCGAGGCGTAATTGCGTGCATCTCACCATGGAATTTTCCATTGGCAATTTTTTCAGGGCAAATTGTAGCCGCACTGGCGGCTGGGAATGCAGTCATTTCGAAACCTGCCGGACAAACACCGTTAATTGCGGCATTCGCCGTATCGCTTATGCATCAAGCAGGGATCCCCCGCGCTGCACTCCAATTATTACCCGGGGATGGTGCGACTGTCGGAACACCATTGACTAAAGATCCTCGCATTGCAGGAGTTTGTTTTACAGGGTCTACTCCCACTGCGCAGCGCATAAACCGCGTTATGGCAAAAGGTCTTGCGCCAACGGCTCCTTTTATTGCTGAAACCGGTGGCTTAAACGCGATGATTGTCGATTCAACGGCGCTTCCGGAACAAGCGGTCAGGGATATTATTGCCTCGGCATTTCAAAGTGCCGGACAACGTTGTTCTGCTTTGCGCATGTTGTATATCCAGGAAGATGTTGCCGATAAAATAATCGAAATGCTCAAGGGAGCGATGGATGAATTGACTCTTGGGGATCCCTGGTATCTTGATACAGATATTGGCCCGGTGATTGATGCTGCATCACAAATTAAAATCAACCAACACTGTATCAAAATGAAAGACAAGGGCCGACTTCTCAAAATACTGGACGTTCCGGATGGAGGGATATTTTGTGCACCGGCTCTCATAAAACTTGAGGGTATTGAAGAGCTGGAGGAAGAAATTTTTGGTCCGGTTCTGCATGTGGCAACCTTTAAATCTTCCGAGCTTGATCAGATTGTTGACACCATAAATGAACAAAACTTTGGCCTTACATTTGGTTTACATACACGCATCGACAGCAGGGTTCAGCAGATTGTTGAACGTGCAGAAGTTGGAAACATTTATGTCAATCGCAACCAAATAGGTGCTGTGGTTGGATCCCAGCCATTCGGCGGAGAAGGCCTGTCTGGAACTGGCCCCAAAGCAGGTGGACCTCTTTATCTGAAAAGATTTAATGCGCAAAAGACGGGTCATGAATCCATCGCTGTATCATCCAACGTAAATGCCGACAGTCTACAGAACTCACTGGATAATCTTCACAAGCTGACAGAAAAGCAAAATCGCTGGAAAACCAGAACAGACCGTATAGCAGTGCTTCGTGCGACCGGTTTCGAAATGCTTCCACAAATTATTTCATTTGATATGATAACTAAAAACCTGCCAGGCCCAACCGGCGAAACAAACAGATTGTCCCGGGTTGCCCGTGGAGTGATACTTTGCCTTGGCCCCACAGCCAGATCCGCAAAAATACAGGCAACAACTGCGCTTTCGACAGGAAACAGTGTGATTGTCATTTCACCTGAAGCTGAACAAATTAAAAGTGATCTGGAAACTTCCGGGGCTGTAATTGAAGCAATTGATGGATTGCTTTCACCAGAAGCCCTGGAGAACGTCGGTGCTTTCGACGCAATTGCTTCCAATGCATGTGTTGAAGAACTGCGCGAAATGAAAATTGCTCTCAGCAAAAGATCAGGACCGCTAATTCCTGTAATCACAGAAGAATGTGCGCCGGAACGTTTTATCCTCGAAAGACATCTTTGCGTTGATACGACAGCAGCTGGAGGCAACGCAACTCTATTATCAATGTCGGAGTAACTGTAACAACTTGCAAAAACGGTTCATATCCCGGTTCTTAAAATCGAAATCAGGGCATTGATCTGATCGGGATTTCCGCACCCTTTTGAAATTCTGGCTGAAAGTGAATACCCGGTTTCAATGCGCGAATTAAACGGCTCTACGAGACTACCATCCTGCAAATATTTTTGAACCAGAGGTAGATGACCAATCATTAATCCCGCGCCCTGGCGAACTTCTTCCAATGCCAGGCTGTACAGGGAATATACAGGTCCGGAAGGCGTCACAGCTTGTACATTTTGTGTACCTTCAAACCATCTTTGCCAATCCGTTCCCCAGGTGGCGTCTGTAAGTAACGCATCAGTCTGCTTCAACCAGTCTTTGTCCATATTTTCCAAAAACCCAGGCGAGCAAACAGGAAACAATGTATCCTT
>JAESRR010000260.1 GCA_016764535.1 Cohaesibacteraceae bacterium
CATCGGACAGCGGCCCGGCTTGACGGGCACTTTATCCTCACAGCCGGTGCCCTGTCCTCGAACCCGGACAACGCAGCACTCTCCGGTGCAGATCTTGGCCTTGATCCACGACGAACCTATACCTCTTTTGAAACCATGGCGCAGGTCGAGGCTAAGCGGGAAGATGGCATTGATGCCGTGATCATCGTCACACCCAACCATATGCATTTCCCTGTCGCCAAAGCGTTTTTGGAAGCAGGCATCCACGTTATTTGTGACAAGCCGATGACATCAAACATGCAAGATGCCAGAGCACTTGTTGAACTGGTGGAACGATCCGGCAAACTTTTCGTTTTGACGCATAATTATTCCGGCTATCAAATGATCCGGCAAGCCCGGGAAATGGTTACGCGCGGCGATCTTGGCGTTTTGCGTCTGGTGCAGGTGGAATATGCCCAGCAATGGCTGACGCACAGAATTGAAGGTACTGATCACAAACAAGCCAACTGGCGTACAGATCCCGCGCGATCGGGACAAGGCGGCTGCATCGGTGACATTGGCACCCATGCTTTTCAACTGGCAAATTTTGTTACCGGGGAAACACCCTCAAAAGTCAGTGCCGAGCTCACAAGTTTTGTCGTGGGGCGACGGCTTGACGATAATGTCCACGTAATGATGCGCTACAAAAGCGGCGCCAGGGGTATGTTATGGGCCAGTCAGGTTGCACCAGGCAACGAAAATGGTTTACGTTTACGGCTTTATGGATCAAGGGCCGGGATGGAATGGAACCAGGAGGTTCCCGATATACTCTGGCTCACGGTTTTTGGAGAACCAACACAAAAATTGACCCGTGGCGGGAGCGCTTCAACATCAGCCTCGCAACGCCTCTTGCGCGCTCCTGCCGGTCATCCCGAGGGATATATTGAGGGGTTCTCCAACATTTATGCCGAAGCTGCAATCGCTATTCGCGCAGCCAACAACGGGGCAATTTGCCCTGCGGATGTCGTATTTCCTGGCATCAGGGATGGATTTGATGGCATGGCTTTCATCGACGCCTGTGTGAAATCCTCGACCGAGGATGGAATGTGGATGAAATTGCCTTAACACACTGAAAACTGCTGCCAATTGAATCAGAACCAGCTAACCTGTTCCGGCTTCCTTCCTGCTTCCCATCTGAAAGAAATTCCATGTCATACTCCCCCGCGCAAGACCGTTATGAGAATATGATCTATCGTCGTTGTGGCAATTCGGGTGTCAAACTGCCCGCCATTTCACTGGGCCTCTGGCACAATTTTGGTGAAGATACGCCCCATCAAACCAAACGCGGCATTTGTCACGCGGCATTTGATAACGGTATTACCCATTTTGATCTGGCGAACAATTATGGCCCGCCCGCGGGGAGTGCCGAAACTGCTTTTGGTGAAATTCTACGGACTGATTTTGCCGGGTTCCGTGACGAATTGATCATCTCTTCAAAAGCGGGTTATGACATGTGGCCCGGGCCTTATGGTGAATGGGGCAGCCGTAAATACCTCATTGCATCCTGTGAAGCTTCGCTCAAACGTCTGGGGCTGGATTATGTCGATATATTCTATTCGCACCGGTTTGACCCTGATACGCCGCTGGAAGAAACAATGGGTGCCCTTGATCAGATTGTCCGGTCAGGCAAGGCGCTTTATGTCGGAATTTCCAGTTATAATGCGGAGCAAACCCGTCAGGCTGTGGCGATCCTCAATGATCTTGGGACACCGTGTCTGATCAATCAACCCAGTTACAACATCATCAATCGCTGGGTTGAAAACGATGGGCTGAAAGATACCCTCGCCGATCTTGGTGTCGGATCCATTGCCTTCACACCCCTCGCCCAGGGTATGTTGACCAACAAATATCTCAAGGGCGTGCCGGAAGGAAGCAGAGCGACCCAGGGTAAAAGCCTTGATAAAAACCTGCTGTCCAGCCAGGCAATAGAAAACCTGGTTCAACTGAATAATATTGCGCAGGCGCGTGGACAAACCCTCGCCCAAATGGCCATCGCCTGGGTCCTGCGCGAGGGGGGCATCACCTCGGCGCTAATAGGAGCATCAAAACCCGAACAGGTGATCGATTGCATTGGCGCGATCAGCAATCTTGAATTTACAAATGGAGAACTTGTGGCAATCGATGAATTGGCTATTGAAGGAAATATAAATATCTGGGCGCAAAGGTAGAACGATAGTTTAAAGGTCAGGACCCGGGCCGCGCCCGGAAAAGATCGCACAGATGTTTCTTCGGGCATGCAACACCTATAATCCGGAGGGCTGCATGTCTGGATAAATCAGTACCAGGTTGGCTTGACAACTTTGGGCTTTGAATCCGTGACGTCGACATCGGTCTCGACTGTGGTTTCCGGTTCATCTGCATCGGGGATTTCTTCTACATAGTCTGGATCATATGCCGGAACAATTCCGGCAACTATGTTCAAAAACAGATTGATCTCGTCCAGCGCAAGATCAGCCTCGGGAAGTTCTCCCGCATTGTCTTGCCAAAAATGCCACATGCCGCGCCAAAGAGCCAGATCAACACTGACACCTGCTGCCCGACCGCGCTCGGCCAGAAATTTTGCATCATCAACAAGTACTTCTTTTGTCGCGGACTGTACCAACAATGGAGGCAATCCTGTCAAATCATCCAGAACGGGAGACAACCGCGCTTCAGTCAGCGGCATTCCACCAGCGTAACGCAAAGCGCTCCGTTCGAGCATCTCACGAGAGACCATGGGATCATATGGATCATTTTTTTCAATCGACGCCGCAACARGACGCATATCCAGCCATGGGCTCAACAGGACACCACATCCAGGTCTTTCCAGTTTCAGAATTTTGATTTTTACCAACAGTGCCAGAGCAAGTCCGCCACCCGATGAATCTCCGGTAATGATGATTTTTGACGGGTCCGTCCCCTGGGCCAATAGCCAGCGATATCCCTCCACCGCATAATCAAGTGCGGCCGGATAAGTAACTTCCGGTGATAGCGGGTAATCAATAAACAGCACCTGTCGCGATGTCCGCCGCGCCAGGCGCGACACAAACTGTCGGTGGGTAAAAACAGATCCAGTGCAATATCCGCCACCGTGCAAATACAAAAAAACACCCCTGTCACCCTGCCGTTCACTCTCGCTGCCAGTTGTATCGTCTGGTTCTGCCAATGGCGTGAATAACATGGCCTGCCGCAGACCGGTTTTGACCATCGTGACATGCATCCACAAAGGCAAATAGGTTTGCAAACATTGCTGATCCCATGCCTGACGTTTTTGATCCAGGCTTGCCGGATTGTCCGCTTTAAGATCCAGATCGAATAATTTGCGTAATTGTTCGACGGCTTCCGGGGAAGGTTTTTCCTCCCGCTGCAGGTCAGGTGGCAAGAGTGTCACGCGTTTACCTCCCCTTGGCAGGAGTGCCGGAACTGGTCAACTTCCCAGATCGTAGCAAAAGTCTGTAAAGAGTGACTAAAGCCACACCTTGCCCCACAAAAAACCCGGCTGACATGCCACACAATATACAATTGAGTGCCTTGAATGGCAGTCCGTATTCCAAATGCGGAATAGACAGGCTGGTATAATCTGTTGCCGTCTTGAGAATTAAAAAGATCGCAACAGCCAGCAAAACTCCAACACTTCCCGGGATGATCAGATAATTACCATCAACACCGAAGCGTTCGATTTGCGCGCACATGTAAATGAGGCGAGGCACAGCGATAATCATGAGCCCGCCGCCCCAGGCCAGCCATGCATTATAACCCGCTTCGCCCGATGACATTAATCCGTATATGGCAAGACTAATGTGTAATCCTGGTATTACCAGTAGTGTTCGGCAATGAAGTTTTGTTTGAGAACAGCCAGGCAACCCTGCGCCAATCGCCACGGCAATTGAAACATAAATCCAGCCAGAAAAAGATGTCAGGACTTCAAACATAACAAGACCCGCCTGGATCACCCCGTGCCTGTCCACATGACAATAAGGATAAACAGATCCTGTTAATTTTTGCTAGAATTGTCTGGTTAATTACGCGCTACTAGTCGCATTTGATCGATGGATTACAGATCAAAATCTTCAACCTCGATGTCCCGAACCCTGTCCCAGGCCACACCGGCTTCGGTTAACTGATGATAAATTTGAGTAATCGCCTCATCTTCCGGAAACCGTTGATATGCGTCTTTCATCACAATCATCGCATCAGCCAGAATGACAATAATGCCGGCGCTTTTATCGACAGTATGGTCCATCAAATGCAGTTTTGTTTCAAACCACACTTGCAAGCGGTGCGCGCATGTCAGCATGAATTCAAAATCCGGCGGATAGATCTCCGTCAGTGACGACATATAGGGAAATGTTGCCGACCGGGCGATGCGTACGCCAAGGTTTTCCATATCCGGCAGGGAATGGCACAGTTTGTCGATCCTTTCCCACATTTCCAGAATACGCTTCCAGTCATACTTATGTGCTGCATCGGCAATCACATTCAATATCGTGGTGGCGCTGGCCATCGCTATGTCTTCATGGGTACGAAATGCCAGACGCAAGGCACCCAGACGCACAAACATTTCGTCAGATCCAATACAGGTGAGATCATGCCCGCCGGTCCTTGTGACATTTACCACTGCATTGGCTTCACACATGGCGATTTCATCATCGGCAGGGTATGTGTCCCGCAATTTGTCCAGCCGGGCAAACATTGCCACCACACAGTCCCTGTCTCCGGCGGCATTGGCGTCTATCAGAATCTTGAAGACACCCTTCGCCTCATGCACAGCAGATTTTTGATCGGCATCTACTGGCAACAAAACAGGCTGCAATGCAGGAGTTTGTCCGCTCATCTCAATACTCCACCCCGGTTTTAAAATTGGAATGATCTGTATGCTTGCCAGCAATTTCACTGCCAAGACGTTGATAAATAACGAAATGAGCTGTGCCACGCCCACCGATAAATCCAACCAGCATACCAATACTCAAACTATTGAGTAACCGGAATGTCCAGCCAAATGACAGATAGGGATCCACAGCGTTCACATAGGCAAACCAGCAAGTCGCGCCAATAAATATAAAACTGACAACAAGAATGCCAAATTCCCTTGGGACCCAAAGAAAGCCATCATGAACGGAAAATCCATCCGGGCGAGTCACGGAGAATACATAGCTGGGCAGACTGGCCAAAAACACCCCGCCAAACCAGCCGATAAGGGCGCTCTGCGCCCAGCCATAATTGGCGACAACACCGTAAATCGATACCATCGTAAAGACCGCAGGTAACAATAAAATGCGTAACCGCGACATCCTGTTCGGTTTGCAAGCTGCAACGCCAAAAAACAGGATCACAGCAAAAACCATAAATACCCAATAGGGGGTATGACTAAAAATTTCGGGCATATATTATCCCTTTCGACAGGGCGGTTTGGTTCTACCGGCTCCATCACCTGCACCCTTTATACTCGCACAAAAACCTTAAGACACCTTCACTGCCTCCCGGATCGGACAGGCAGTTTTGCCGCAAAAAACCCGCAGAAACGCGACCATTTGGCCACGCCGAACGTTCGTTAAACAGGTATTTTTTACCATCAGTATAAATACATACATTTGAARGGGCTGGATATTGYTTCTTCGGGGTAACCAATAGATCAWTTCAATCATCCGATATTGGTTGAAAGSTCSYSGAACCACAAACCTAACGGGACGATAATGCCCCGGCCCGTACTTGCTCCAGGAAGCCATGCATTTGCTGTTGCAAATTTTCGGCATCACCCAGCATTTCGGTTGAGACCTTCAGTACATCCCCGGAAATAGTGCCTGTTTCGGTGGCAGCATCACTCACATCTGAAATGTTTTCAGTGACTTTCCGCGTGCCACGAGCGGCTGCCGATACAGCCCGGTTAATTTCACTGTTGGTGATTTCCTGTTCATCCATGGCGCTGGAAATCGCATTTGTCGCTGTATTCATTTGATCAATTGTAAGGACGATACCCTTGATTGCGGTGGCAGATTCTTCTGTAGCCAACTGAATCCCCCTGACCTGAACAGAGATCTCCTCGGTCGCTTGCGCCGTCTGGACAGCAAGGTTCTTCACTTCCGACGCCACCACAGCAAACCCCCGTCCCGCTTCCCCGGCACGGGCAGCCTCAATCGTCGCATTAAGAGCCAGAAGATTTGTTTTCCCGGCAATATCGGCAATGATACCTATGACCTGRCCKATTTTTTCCGCAGCAATTTTAAGGCCATCAACCTTGACGTTGGCATCCAGTGCATCACTGGATGCACTTTCAGCCACCGCTGTGGAATGCGATATCTGGGTATTGATTTGATCGATTATCGTGGTCATCTGATCAGTCGCACTCGTTATGCTGTGCATATTTTCTGAAGTTTGACCAACRGCACTGGTWACRCTGGCRGAYAGTTTTGCAGTRTCCCGGGCGGAGTTMGACATGATGGTCGATGAATYATTCAGATGTCCAATTCCCGACGWAACACTCTTGATGATTGTKCCTACATTYTCTTCAAARTCATCTGCAAGGCGWGCWACCGTTTTGGCTTTATCTTCTTCGGCGCGAATATTGATGAATTTTCGATCCGATCGCATTTGCTTTGATTCAAGAGCCTTTTTGCGAAACACCATTAAAGCCCGCGCCAGATCACCAATTTCATTTTCATCTTTGGTGTGCTGAATCTCCAGATCCAGTTCACCCTTCGATAAATGCTGCATGCCGTCGGTTATTTCACCCAAAGGCTTGATCAATCCACGGGTAATGACCAAACCAAGCCAGATCGTCAATGCGATACCGGACCCCAGAATAATACTGATATACAGTTTACCGGATTGAACAATATATCCAATATCCGGCAATGTAGCGATCATCGCCGACGGGGATAATAATTCATCCTGTATGCGTGAAATAAAATACAATCCGGCTCCCCCGGCAAGACCAATCAACARRGCCACAAATATGAAAGCCAGTGTTAGTTTTGTTTGAAGACGCAGTTTTGAAGATACAACCATACTTGCCAAAGCCCCGTACTAAACCAGATGTCATTTCAATTAAACACCGAATACAAAATCAACTCAGGATGATGTAYCGCCGGMAGGTTTGTAGACCTGTATCCGGTTATTTGCGGTATCAGCTATGTAAACCCAGCCGGTAGCCCGGTCGACATAGATACCGTGAATATTRCCAAAYTGACCCGGGCCAGASCCCCCGGTRCCCCARSMAGTGAGAAAYTYSCCGTTTTTATCAAATACCTGKATCCGGTTATTGCCAATTTCRCTRACATAAACWTTGTCATCCCTGTCGATGCCAATGCCTGCAGGAGCACTAAACTCTCCAGGGCCGGACCCGGTTGTCCCCCAACCCATTAACCACTCACCCCGAGCTGTGAACACCTGAATGCGATCATTTTTCAGATCGGCGACATACATGTGACCACTGCTGTTGAATTTGGCAGCTTCCGGATTGTTCAATTCTCCGGGCATATTGCCCTTTTTACCAAATGAGTATTTGAAATTTCCCTGTAGATCCCAGACGCTAATGCGATGGTTTCCAGCTTCTGGCATAAAATACAAACCATCGCGAATGGACGTAAATTCTGACCTGATATTYTGCCCGGGCCTGGTGCCATATTCACTGAATGTTTTCAGCCATTTGTAGTTYTTATCATAAATTTTTATTTCGCCGGTGGTGTAATCTGCGATAAAAATCCGGCCATCGGGCGCGGTGGAAATACCTTCGGGTTTTTCAAGATTTTGATCATCATTTCCCCGGCCACCAAACCTTGTGACATATTCACCGGTGGTCTTGTTAAACACCTGAACCCAGGCATGAGCCGCGTCGGTTGCCATGATATACTGACCGTCAATCGTCAGATCAAAATCCTCGATATAATTGAACTGGCCTTCGCCCGAACCCTCCGACCCAATGTCCATGACATGTTCAAACTTTAATTCACTTCCGGCATGTGCATTGAAAGTGAGCAGAGCAATCGCTGCCATTCCGACAAGTATTGTTTTGCTCATTCTCTGCATCGCAAACATCACACACTCCAGATTGAATACCCGGTCGATTTTCGTTCTATATCTGACATGAATGTCCAAATTTATGCCAGAGACCGGGACGGTAAACCAGTAGGTGTTTGAGATGTATTTGAAGTTATTTTAAAGGACTAAGTATCCGTATGGTTTCCGGTAAATTTATTTGTATCGGTTGGTATAAATAATCTGCTCAGCATGCTTTTTCACGGTTCCTGAACCATGAACCACATCACTTCAAACACACCCTGCCTGGAGGCGGTTCCCTCATCGTAATTTCACCTGTTGCAATTAACATCGCGTCAGACGGGCATGAAAGGGATTAGTGATGACCGGGGCAGGTAGTAGATGGTTTGCAGCATCGTTGGCTTTGCTTGGAGCCGTAATTGGCGGCTTGTTTTTCCTGCTTTCGTCGGCAACGACACCCAGCCACGTATACCAAATTACCGAGAAAATTCGCATCGGTTTGAAAGACATCCAAAAACTGAAAGGCATTTCTGCACACATTCACGGATACAAACCCTTTAACAGGGAACCAAGACATGTGATGCAAAAAGCAAGGGATCTGACATCCCGTTTTAACACATTGTTACAACAAACAAAATTGACTTTTGACGTCTTGCCTATATTCCCGGTTCGCAAAGTCACTCCCAAAGACGTCAGCATCCAGGTTCAACAGCTTTGGGAAGGTGTGGTCAGATTGCGCGAACACAATTCCCTGCCTCAAAACCTGAGCGAGGAAGTCCCGCTGGTCAGAGGGAAAAATGCAACGGATATTTATGCCAATCTGGAAGACATTGAAGATATGCTGGAAAGTCTTGGTGCACCGAAGATAGTGGCAGAAGATGTTTTTCGGTTGGCGATAACCATCCGCGACGACATTTCATTTATCATGCAAACAGCCTTTCACACTTGCGAACAGACTTCACAACAACCTTCCAGGGGCAAAACAGCCGCCGATGTTTACTATCTGGCGTTCCACAATCTTGGAAATCTACATGAGCTGACCAGGCGCAAATTTGGCGACTATGCGCCGGTTAATCTTCAGGTTCCACAGCTCAAACGCAAACCGGTTTCTTCCAAAAATGTGTTTGATTTTCTTGATTTGATGCTGGCAGATGTCGGGGCTCTCAAACATGCGCTGAATATTCAAAAACAAAGTAAAATCAATCGATTATATGCTTACAAAAGCGCTTCGGATGTTTTTGACATCATGATCACTGTCAGCAATCAGCTGAACTGTGTTCTGGGCCTTGAAAACAAGACAGATGACAAGGACCATCACAGTGGTTGACGGTGTACAACTCATATCCAGTGATACACAGATCACCCCGGATCATACATTTCAGCTAACCGAAATAATTCGGCTGGGACTGATGGAAATTCAGTCAATCCAGGGAATCACCCATGTTGAGCCGACATACTCACCGGACAACAGGGCACCGCGTCATGTCTTGCAAAAATCCCATGATATACAATTGCGTCTGGAGCATTTGCTCTATGTAAACGATCTGCCCTATGCCCCGATTGTATCGGTACCTGTCGTAGATGCCACACCTTTTCTGGTGCACCAGGAATTGATCAAAACCTGCGATGATGTCAAGGCATTACGCAGGACACACAAACTCAAACCCCGGCTCGCACACGAGCCTGATATCCTTTCTGGAAAAACCCCTGATATGGTTTTTGCCAATCTCCGGTCAATCGGTAAAATAGTGATCAGCCTCGGGTCCCCCGCCATTACCCCCTCGGATGTCTTTCGGTTTGCCCTCGCGATCAGAGCCGATCTCAATTTTATCATGATCGCACGCATGCAGTTGTTCGCAGCAACCGATGCGGTCGATGTGGCAGAGATGAAACCGCCGGAAGTCTATGCCTTTGCCAGGACCGTTTGCACAAAAGTTCACGCCTTTATCCGCAAAATGTGTGGTGCAGACACGCCGGATAATTTGTTGCTTCCAGCATCCATGGTGCCACCGATAGAACCTGAAGACGTCATGGAGTTTCTCATGCAAATGCTGGCAGATATCGGCGCGATGAAACATGTTCTCAATATTAAAAGCCGCAGCGATATTAGCTCTCGTACGGCCAGTAAAATGCCATCGGATGTTTATGGTGTTCTTTTGGAGATAGACCAGTTGATGGACCAGGCGCTTGCCAGTCCCGATTCCGATTTCTGACCAGTCCACTTCTGTACTTTGTGGCACTGCTGCAACAACACCTGCACCTGTTTCAAAAACATCTGCCACATGATTGTCGGGATGCCTTGCGCCCGCTAAAATTACTCACCAGCCTTATCTAGAACGGATAACCCGATGAGCAAAATATTCCCCCGTGTAACATTTGAAGCGATGCCCGCAGAACAATATGAGGACTGGTACGAGTATGGCGTGAAGGCGTTTGCTGCTGACAAAGTGAAGGCCCATGATTATGCGCCTGAAAAAGCCATGGAACTCTCAAGCGAGAGCATGTCAAAAGGCCTGCCGGACGGGCTTGCGACCAAAGATCAGCATATCTTCAACATCCATGATGAAGAGGGCAACAAAATTGGCGCAATCTGGTTTGCCATCAAACAGGATTACGGAAAGCAATATGCATTTCTGTACGACATCGAGATTATCGAAAACAAACGGGGTCTGGGTTTTGGCAGGGCAACAATGCAGGAGTTTGAAAAGAAAGTCGCAAGCATGGGGATCAAACAAATCGGTTTGCATACTTTCGGTTTTAACCGGGTCGCCACAGCGCTTTACGCAAACCTTGGCTATCAGGTCACAGACATCACCATGTTCAAGGACATTTRATAAAACGCGTTCCCGAAACCCCATAAGGGCCCCCGGGGAGAGAGGCCCTTACATCAGGGGATATGGACAATAATTTATACGATATCAAACCGATAGAAAGGGAAGGCACTGGCGGAACCGGAGGGAAAAGCCGGTCTCGGGGCAGCATTGCGCCTGTCGCCATGGTCGCTGGTCATGAAGGCGTTACAGGGGCGTACCAGTGGCCTTCCCGCTTCTTTGTTGCCGCGCCGCTGACGGTTCTGTCCGCACAGCGTTTATTAGCCAAACACGACATTGTCAGGTACTGGTCAGGGCCTGACAGGGCAGACTGGATTTTAGCAGGGCCGGTCGGTTGGAACCAGCTCCATGCATCAAATCCCGGGGAGGAACGTCTGCTTTTTTCTGCAATCAATATAACATAATCAGCAATGGGTGCAGAGCCATAGCTGCAAAATTGATTTGCAAATACTTAAAGAACGATCGGCACCACAGCGCCGGGTAATGTACGTTTCAAAAAGCCCGCAAAGGCTGAGCGAACGGGCATCATAAAACTATCTGGAAGGGCTAATACTGTCGGCGATCGTGGTTTCAGCTGTCAATGTCCGACCACAAACCCGTAGTTTCTGCTTCAACTTCCAGAATAACATCACCCGTTTCGCTATATACGGTCGATTGTGGATTGTTTTCCAGCAAATCGAGCACAATTTCGGCTGGGCGACAGAGTTTGGTTCCAAGCCCGGTTTGGACAAATGGCCGGTTGACCAGCACCGGATGCGCAAGCATCGCTTTCAGCAATTCCTTATCGCTCACCGACGGGTCGGTCAGACCCAGCTCTTTGGCCGGTGATTTTGAAATGCGCAATGCCTGGCGCGGTGTGATTTCCGCCGCCGCGAACATCTTTGACAGYTTCGCCTTCGTCCAGCCGGTATCGATATATAATTTRACCACCGGGTCATACCCGGCAGCGCGGATGATCGACAACACGTTGCGCGAGGTTCCGCAATCGGGATTGTGATAAATGGTAATTGTCATGMGATAGACCCTGGCGGGATTRRWTGGTGATGGCYTGSAACAARCCTGWAGAGACAGAACTAGATCGTCAACATAACATTTTTATGACCCTGCAGTACAAGTCGGAAATTCCACAACAATCAAATACACTTTAGARAGRTTTCTTTTTGACCACYGCRTAAACATTTTTGCCAAATGCCCAGTGAGTAAATCGATCAAGAAAYCGRCTGARYGGAAATACAWACCTGTCATACATCACAAGYCCYCGAACATTAATYGATCCGTTTTSATTGCCAAAARCTTTATAGGCAAGCGTCGCAAAAAATCCGAGACTGTCAGCATAKCGCACAGACTCTAYAGTAAARCCGACACCCGACATYAGWGTGYGAAGCATACCAATGTYATAGCGACGAAAATGTCCAACTTTYCTGTCCATGGAAGAAAACARWAYKTTCATKGCMGGMACRTAGACRACWSCASYWSCTCCGGGTTTYAAAATACGRAWMAWTTCTCTTGCTGCGCTKGYGTCATCTTCAATATGTTCAAATACGTTGAGCGAAAAAGCAAAATCACAACTGGCCYCGRCAACAGTCTCTGATKTTGCATGGGTTTCATATCCCTTCGCAGCAAGTTCGG
This sequence comes from Cohaesibacteraceae bacterium, assembly GCA_016764535.1. Taxonomy (GTDB): domain Bacteria; phylum Pseudomonadota; class Alphaproteobacteria; order Rhizobiales; family Cohaesibacteraceae; genus JAESRR01. The sequence goes on from JAESRR010000260.1 coordinate 12,453, forward strand.
CCAACAACCTGCTATCCGGCTCCACACACACCAWAGTGCGGTTTTCAGTAACAATACCRCGTGTGTGTGTRCCRGTACCGGCRCCAAAGTCGAGAAATCTACCWTTCCSAGGCGCATATTTAKTAATWATCGCATCAAGGAAMSTATTGTAATTTACCGCAGCTTCCATCGCATCCAAATTGTCAGTACCTTCATACAATCCCGACAAAGTCATGAYACTCCCCCAAACTTCAGGCTGTTGGTACTCCCGATAAAYTATTKCCGGGGCGTACCAATTTACAACTTCAAACTGTTTTATCCGGYATCTCTGCGACTGATTGAACTCGACCAAATTGTTTTCGAATGCGCATCACAGCTTCCCAGAAAAAATGGGACAGTACCAGGGCATACGGAATGACCAACAAGATATTATAACGATAGATACTCACCGAAACCATTGCATGCACCCCGGCCATAATAAGAGGCGGTAAAATTAAAATCAGAAACCGGTGCCACGTTTCGCCTCTTCCAAACAAAATATAAAAAAGACATAGCGGCACGACAAGCATGCCTACAACATGTCCGACGAAAATACCTCGCCACATCAAAAGAGCGGTAACAGCGACTGCTTTCAAAGGATCATTGTAAACATGTTTTTCAAGTAAAAATGTAATTGCCTGATCTGCAGATCGGCTCTGAAGCGCCAACTGATTGAGAACATCTCGGCCATACACATAATAACTGGTTTCGCCCCAGCCCAAAGGTTCGAGTACTGCGTATCCGAACAATCGCCCTGCGCCTGAAACCGGCATATAGTACACCCAGCCAACCAGCCATTCATACCAACTCATGGCATTGTAGGCGAGACGATGTGACAACGACGCAACCAGATAGTCATTACTGCTCAATGCCCAAAGATCAAGCTCCACGATATTGCGGATAAACAACGGCGATATAACCAGCAACGCGCCGATAACAAAGAAACCGGTAGCGCGCATAGCCATCAATGTACGTTCTCTGAATAAATATAAAATCAACGGGATTACAATTGCAATAGCAGGAACAAGAGCCAGGAACGACGGCTTGATAAGAACGCTCAATCCCAGTGCAAGCCCGCAAACCATCCACAGCATCGACTGGCGCCGTTTTTGCATTGCATAAATCCAGAACGCCAGAAATACAGACGATGCCATCATCAATGATGGTTCTGCTAGTATGGAATCTGCATATATCATGGTCTCACGGAATCCGAACGACATCAGAACGGCAAGCCAGGCTTTTCCCGTTGAACCAAACACCAGCAATGCACACACAAAAACTGCCACATGAAAAATATATGTTTCGACCACATAGATTGCTTTGAGAGCCGGTATCTGAACGTTACAAATTGGCTTGTTAGGTGACCGTGATATGCATGTAAGACTATCTTTTGTTGTGTTGCTTAATCTGGCCGCCAACGCAATTTCAAATGCTGTAAAGACCCCGCCCTGACCCAGACCAGGAGGGGGAGGACTGCCAGGTTTAAATCCACCGCCGCTAAACACGCCGTATTCGGCCATATTTAGTCCCATTGCAACATAACGAGGAGAATCCGGTTGTACATTTGTTGGCGGCATGACCACCTGCAAGATCACGACGAATAATAGTCCTGCAAAAAGCAATCTATTGAGTAATTTGTATTGCGCGAACATTGATGAGTGCCATCCCCATTTCAGCGTGTTTCGACTTGTGCCAACGCTTTTTCCAGTTGTAGATAATTGCCAGGGCAGAGGCAATTGTCGAAATTGGATTTGCAATCATGCCTCGTTACTCCAAGATATCGACCAATCGTTCAACAAGGGGCTGAACCCATGCGCCCTCTGCTCATACCTGTTGCAATTGCAACGATGTTTATCCCGGGCGCAGCAAATGCCCAACAAAAACCACCTCCCCCGCGCAAGAGCGACCACCCTGTCAATGTATCCATTCTTCAAACACCGGGTGCCACCAAAATATTCGGCGAAGTCTGGGTAGATAACTGGTTCATCCTTCACGTGAATGGCAAAAAACTGCTGCAGGACGGTGTTTCGATTACAACGGAGCGGTCCTTCAATGCCGAACAGTTTTCGTTCAACACGGATCGACCCTTCACATTTGCATTCGAGTTTCGCGATTTTGTGGAAAACGCCACCGGGCTTGAATATATCGGCAGCCGCAATCAGCAGATGGGCGATGGTGGCGCCATCGCACAGTTTCATGATGATTCATCCGGTGAGCTGATTGCAGTAACCGATAATAGCTGGCGGTGTATGGTCGTGCAGCACGCGCCAGTGAAAACATCCTGCGCAAGGGAAAACAGTCCAGCCATCGGTTCCGGTGCCTGCGCACAAAAGGTTTCAGACTACCCATTGGGCTGGACAGAACCCGGATTTAACGATTCCGGCTGGTCCATGGCTTCAGAGCATTCCACCGGAAGCGTTAAGCCGAAGGATGGCTATAACCGGATTAAATGGTCAGGCAAATCGAAGTTGATCCGGGGCAAGGATCTGGAACGCGACAATATTATTTTGTGTCGGTTTACCGCGCAATAGCAGTCAGGCGACCTGATCCTGATCCATCTCGATCAGGGCGAGTTGCAGGGCTTCAAAACAATGTTGGTCAATAGCGGTCCCAACCATATCGCTCATCAGTGTCAGCGCTTTTGTCACTGGCATTGCCGCACGGTACGGACGGTCGGCAGTTAGCGCATCAAATATATCGGCGACGGTGACGATGCGCGTATGGATGTCAATCTCACTGCCCTTTAACCCCCGCGGATAGCCTCTGCCATCCAGTCTCTCGTGATGCCCCCCGGCGATTGGCGCAATATCTGCAAAGGCCGCAATGTTTGCCAGAATGTTTTCTGAATACACCGGATGCAATTTGATCTGGTCAAATTCCTCATCCGTCAGTTGATCCGGTTTATCAAGAATGCTGTTGCTGATCCCCAGTTTACCAAGGTCATGCAGCAATGCAGCGCGTTTGAGCCAGCGTCGCTGCCTTGCATCAAATCCCAGCTGTTGTGCAATCAGGTCGGTATACAGCGTCACACGCTCGCTATGGCCGCTGGTGAATGGACTTTTTGCATCAACAACTCCGGCAAACGCTTCTGCAATATCATCCAGATAGTCTTCATCCACCGGTCGTCCGGTTTCTCGTGGTTGCAATCGGTGCAGTGTCGTGTTGAGTTCATCGCTGGAGAGCGTCGACCAGAAACAATCGTCTCCGGCGATCTGTTCAAATGTTTCAACAAAATCGGGATCAAACCAGCTACCGGATCGTGACCTGATCTCCTGCAGGGCTGCGTCACGCCCATTGGCTGTCTGAAACACATCCACGACCTGTGCCAGTAGCGCAATGCGCGAGAACAAGGGAATATCCGGGCCACTGATGTGACCGGGCAACCCGCTACCGTCCCAGCGTTCATCAAGATTTTGAATGCCATCGGCAACCATTTCGGAAAACCGCATCCTGCGCGCAATATCCGCTCCGCGATAACACCGGGTCTGCACCAGCTCATGATTAAATTTACTGCCATCCTGTATGACCCTGACAATGGTACGAAATCGTTCCGCCAGCCCGGCCTTAAGGCAGGTGTGTGACAATACAAATCGCAAGGCTTGTGACATGCTTCCATCGATGGTTTTCACGTCATGTTTGAAAGTCAAATCATCAGTGAGATAAAGCTCGCAGATCCGTGCCGCATTGCTGCTACACCCCAGATCTTTCAAAAGGATGGTATAATAAAGATCGGATAAATCTGCTTCATCGATGCCAAACGCCACACCAATTTGAAATCCGATCCAGCAGCAACGAATACTATGCCCGGCGGGTTGGCCCTCTGTCATATCCAGCGCGACACTAAAAGCACTCACCAGATCGGCAAGATAGATTTTACCCGGATCGTCTGTATCTGGCCCGACACATTTATTGCGATGGATTTGTGATATCATCATCAATGTCCTGATGCGTCATTGCTTCTGCCAATGGTCCTGACAATTACCATACGGTTCAGATTGTTTCGATTTCGCAAACCTGGCCCGGATTTCACGAAGTACTACTTTATCATTGGCTATCTTCGTTGGGCATTCACGGTATGATGGTTCAAACATCAACTGAATGGGATGGATCGATCATGCAAAATTATCACCCCGTCTTTGTTGCGCTGCACTGGCTACTGGCATTTATGATCATCCTGGCACTTTTGATGGGTGGCAATGTAATGGCCAAATTACCCAATGACGTGCCGGAAAAGCTTGATCACCTGCGCACCCATATGAGTATTGGTGGCGTCATTCTGATCCTCATGTTGATCCGCCTTGCTTTTCGTCTGCTCGCAAAACACCCGGCCCCGATACAAACCGGGAATCGATTGTCGGCAAAACTCGGGCCTCTTGTACATCTCCTGTTCTATGTCGCGGTCATTGGCATGGCTGCAAGTGGCATCGCGACTTCACTTCTGACAGGGTTGCCGGAGATTGTATTTTTTGGGTCCGGCAATCCTCTACCGGAAACATTTGACAATCTGTTGCCCCGAAAAGTGCATGGACTGTTTGCCAATTTGCTCTGGACCCTGATCGGTCTGCATCTGCTGGGCTTTATCTACCACCAGTTTATGGTGAAAGATAATCTTCTGTCACGCATGACATTCCGGCGTAAAGGCAAGGACATTGATCCTATTGTTTGAGTTGGATCAATCCGCCATATAGCGCGCCACCCTGCCGATGCAGTCGGCAATCTCCGCGTCGCTCAAATCAAGGGCAGCATCCTGAATAACCAGTTCAAACATGGCAAAGCCTGTAATTGGCGAGGGAACAATCACATCAAACGGCCAGATGCCGGTTTCTTCCGCCGCCCTGTTGCGTGCTTCTTCCAGCTTTGAAACATCGCCCCGGATCACCACATGAAACGAATTGCCGTGCGGCTGCTCCGGATGCAGGCTCACATCAGGCAACACCTGCAAGGCTTCACAGATCGCTTTGGCTTTTTGATAATAGTCGGGCATCAATGGCAGTCTGGTATCAAGACCATGCAGAGCCCCGATAAGATAGGGGTGCATTTTTGGTAATCGTGTCCCGGTCCGTTGTTGCCAGACTTTCGCTTCATCAATCAGATCGGCTGGGCCAACCAAAGCCGAGCCAGCCAGTGCGCCGATGCCCTTGTAGAACGACACATAAAGACTATCGAACAATTTGGCGATCTCGACAAAGCTGCGATCATAATATGGCTGCAGCTCCCACAACCTGGCGGCGTCCGCATGAAACGGGATCTTTTTATCCGCCAAAGCTTTCGACATATCTTCAAGTTCTGACCAGGCGGGCAAGAGCCAGCCAAGATTGCGCAATGGCAGCTCGATTGATACAGCACCGATGGGCGGATTGAGGCCTTCAATATCCTTCAGCGTCGTCTGGCGATTGGCATGACCAAGCGGCACTGTCTGCAAACCATGCAAAAACCGGTGAGACTGTTCCTCAAATTCTTCAATATGGCTGCGCATATGCACCGCCAGCGTATTGCAATTGCTGCTTTCGCACCACAGGCGCAGCGCAATCAATTGTGCTGTTTTGCCACTGGGCATAAACACAGCTGATGGTTTGCCAAGCAATGTCGCCACTCGTGTTTCCAGATTATCGGCAAGTTCCCCGGTGCCGCCGACATCGGGCGCAATATCCGGATCAACGGCATTCGCCAGCTCCAGCAATTCCTGCCTGGCTGTTGTCGGGTAGCGATAGGAGATAAACCGTTCGCAGGATTGTTTGATGATCTGAGCGTCTGTCATACCGGGGCATCCATAAACCAAAGGAACAAAGAGTGAACTACCTTATCATAAATTGGTGTGGTGTCACCCGGCTCCGTGATAATCAACCAAATATTTTAAGGACAAACTGCCGGAGTTTTCCCGCAAGCTGTACATTACC
>JAESRR010000180.1 GCA_016764535.1 Cohaesibacteraceae bacterium
CGACAGATTCCCTTAACTGAAAGATTTCGACAATGTCGCGGTCTGTAAGTTGAACAACTCTGGCTCGCATATGTTGTTCGCGTGTAACAAGTTTTAATCCCTGTAAGCGCTGTACTGCTTCTCGTACCGGTCCACGACTAATATTAAAACGCTGAGCCAGCGCAACTTCATTAATCACACCCCCAAAAGGAAGCTCTCCGTTCAGAATTAACGAAAAAATATTGTCAAAGGCTGTTTCAGCCAAAGTTTTTTCTTGATCACGCACAGGTAAATTTCCAAAAGTGTCAACATTTTGGTAAAATATGGTCTTGAAATTGAATAATGTCAACATTATTAGCAAATTATAGAACGAAATATCAATATTTCTGCATAAGTGTTGACATTATCGAAATTCTGTCGCCTTGTGGCATAAATCAGAAACTTGGCCATTTAGTAAATGAACAAATTTGACAACAATCAATTTATCAAGCGTGTAGGGCCTTCACATGGAGGTTTGCAATGTGTTGATGTTGCCGGTTTGTGTTCAGGTCGGGATAAACCGTTACCTTATTCGCTTCGGGTTGTTCTGGAGAATATTGTCCGTTCGGGCCAGTCAAATAATAGAGAAATAGTAAACCAGCTAGTTGATTGGAGTTCCAATTCTGATCCCCTTAATGTGGCGCTGGATGTTAGTCGTGTAATTTTTCCAGACTCAAGTGGTTTGCCTGCTCTTATGGATTTTGCAGCATTGCGGGATGTTCTGGTTCAGAAAGGCCAGGATCCCGGTGTCGTTGAACCTGTCATTCCATGTGATCTGGTTATCGATCATTCGTTGATTGTTGATCATCACGGAAATGCGGGCGCAGAGGCCCTTAATATACATCGCGAATTTGAACGTAATCATGAACGTTATGTGTTTTTTAAATGGGCACAACAAGCATTTTCAAAACTGAATGTCGTACCGCCGGGTATGGGAATAATACACCAAATTCATCTTGAGTATCTTGCGAAAGTGGTGGCAGTTGAAGGCGACCTGGCATTTCCTGAATTCATTCTGGGGTGCGATTCACATACACCAATGATCAATGCACTTGGAGTGTTGGGATGGGGCGTTGGTGGAATCGACGCACAATCAGCGTTGATTGGTGAACTTTATAGAATCCGGATTCCTGGTGTCGTTGGTGTCCGGCTTGTCGGTAAGATGAAAGAAGGCGTAACCACAACCGATCTTGTTCTATTGCTCACAGAACGCTTGAGGAAAGCAGGGGTTGTTGGTGATTTTGTTGAGTTTACCGGTTCTGCTCTGAATGATTTATCAATACCGGAGCGGGCTACGCTAAGTAACATGGCGCCGGAATATGGCGCCACTTGTGGCTATTTCCCTGTTGATGCAAAGACCATTGAATATCTGACAGAAACAGGCCGCGACCCTGCTCATGTTCATCTTGTGGAACAGGTGACAAAAGCTGTTGGTTTGTTTCGTGATTTTTGTTCGCCCGAGCCGGAATTTACCCGGATTATCGATATTGATTTGTCCAGTGTGGAATCTTCAATTGCCGGACCATTTCGGCCGCAAGACCGTTTACCCTTGTCCAGGGTCCCGGGTGCCTTTCGGGAACTTGTTTCAAGAAACAAAGACGATGGTGGTTTCTCTGAATCACCTCATAAAAAACATGGCGTTTTGGCAATTGCGGCAATTACTTCCTGTACCAATACGTCCAATCCATCAGTGATGATTGGAGCGGGAATGCTGGCGAGAAACGCGGTGGCCAAAGGACTGCAGACTCCAGAATATGTAAAAACTTCACTTGCCCCGGGATCTCGCGTAGTTACCACGTATCTTGAAAGCGCAAATCTTATCAAYGCTCTGGAACAACTCGGGTTCTTCAATGTCGGGTATGGTTGTACCACATGCAGTGGAAAATCCGGCCCAATCAATCCGRATCTTGAAGAGCAAATTGTATCAGATTCTCTGGTGGCCTGTGCTATTCTGTCCGGGAACAGAAACTTTGAAGGCCGGATACATAAATCGGTACGCGCAAATTATATTTCGTCACCAATACTTGTTGTGGCTTATGCACTTGCAGGCCGGATTGATATAGATTTTGACGACGAACCCCTTGGATTTGACAAAAATCAACAACCRGTTTTCCTCAAGGACGTWTGGCCTTCCRATGAAGAYATAKCGGAGTGTTTTGGKGGGACCSTTGATGCTGATTCATATGTTCGGAATTATGCAAATATTTTTAAAGGCACCAGCAATTGGAAAAAGTTGAAAACACCTTCCGGATACGTCTTTAACTGGTCTAAAAACTCCACTTATATTAAAAGGCCCCCGTTTTTTGATGATGACTTTCAGTCCGGTAGAGGCGTTGGCAAAAAAGATGTCAAAGGAGCCCGGGTACTTTGCCGGTTCGGTAATTCGTTCACGACAGACCATATTACCCCGAGTGGTGAAATTCCGGTATCATCTCAATCCGGTGCTTATCTTATGGCGCAGGGAGTTGAGCCGCGTGATTTCAATGCGTATACGATGCGACGCGGAAATCATGAAGTCTTGTCTCGTGCTACATTTGCAAATCAGCGCGTCCGAAATCTCCTCGTAAAATCCACTCTCGGGGGAGTTACCCATTATTTTCCCGAAAATATCGAAATGCCGATTTATGAGGCAGCTCAAAAATATCTCGAGAACAGTGTCCCTGTAATTGTATTTGCCGGTAGGGATTATGGCATGGGATCAAGCCGTGACTGGGCTGCCAAGGGGCAGGCACTGCTGGGTGTCAAAATAGTAATTGCCGAGAGCTTTGAGAGAATTCACCGGTCAAATCTGGTCGGAATGGGAATTCTTCCTGCAGTTTTCAAGGACAGTGAAAGTTTTGATGGTCTTGGACTTACCGGTCGTGAAACCTATGAATTTGAGGGAATTCGCGCTGCGATCAACCATGAACAGGACATTCAGGTAACAGCTATTGATGATCAGGGTCATGAAATAAAATTTGTCATCAATGCAGATCTTTTTGGATTATCAGAACAGAATTTGATTTTGAACGGTGGAATATTTCCCGAAATTCTAGATCAATTTCTAGCTGACAAATCGAAGATACCAGCCATACCCGTTGGAGAATATGTATGACCAAGTCGTCACTCGCCATTGAAAATATTCATCTTTGGTATGATCAGTTTCACGCCTTGCGGGGAATAAATTTGTCTTTGGAACAAGGGCAGTTTCTCGCACTTCTAGGGCCTTCCGGTTGCGGAAAAACATCACTTCTCAGGTCAATAGCCGGTTTTACTCATCCTCAAAATGGATCAATTATGATATCCGGGAAAAACGTGGTCACGCTTAAACCACGTGAGAGAAACCTTGGTATGGTTTTTCAACAATATGCTTTGTTTCCGCATATGAGCGCGGCCGAGAATGTAGCTTTTGGATTGAAGTGCAGGAAACGTAGCCGTTCAGATATTGAAGAACGTGTCAAAAACACCCTTGAGATGGTTGGGTTGGCGCATCTTGCTGATCGCATGCCTCGCCAACTCTCCGGTGGCCAGCAACAGCGTGTCGCACTTGCCCGATCTCTGGTTATTGAACCGGATGTTCTACTACTTGATGAGCCATTGGGCGCATTGGATAAAAAGTTACGAATACAGATGCAGACCGAGCTCAAGGCTATTCAGCAACGGCTAAATGTGACTGCAATTTTTGTTACTCATGATCAGGAAGAAGCGATGGCGATGGCTGACACCATTGCGATCATGCGTGATGGAGAAATCGAACAAATCGGCTCCCCTGCTGAAATTTTTTCTGCACCCGAGACTGTTTGGGCGGCCAATTTTGTGGGAAGCGGCAATGTCCTGAATGGAAAACTGATCGCAAATGGTCATGGGGAATTCAAAATTCAGGGTTTGCAGGGGTGCGAATTCTCCCTTTTGTCTTCTTGCGAGAATATTTGCCCCGATAATCCTGTGTTTGTTTCAGCCGAGAATGTCGATTTTTCCCTGACCAGTGATGACGATGCCCTGATTGTCGAATCGCATCGATATCTGGGCGTTTTTGTTGAGGTCTGGGCAGAGGCTGCGGGCACGAGAATTCTGAGTTTGATGTCACCAAAAAAGGCATCCCGGCTGGTGCCGGGGACGCGTGTTCGCGCGACTGCAAAGCCATCCGAACTTCGACTTATCGGTCGTACAATAAACTAAACATGGAGGAGAATATTATGATTGGATTAAACCGACGTGATTTACTAGCCGGGGCAGGCGTACTCGCTGCCAGCATGGCAGTCAGACCGGCATTTGGTGCAGAAAAATTTGTGATCGGCACCTTCGGTGGAACTTACGAGAAGATTTTGGATGCTTCTGTAATTCCCGGTTTTGAAAGCGCAAACAATGTAAAGGTTCAGAAAGAACTTGGATGGGGGTCCAAATTCATTCCGAAAATTATTGCTTCGCGCAAAAATCCGCCTTTCAATCTTGTCTACATTAACGAGGACGAGGCAATTTTCGGACAAAACGCTGGTTTATGGGAAGATATTGACACGTCTTCTACGCCAAATGTCAATGATATATACAACGTTTGCAAACCAGATGTGGTGCCGATGTATACGGGCATCATTTATGAGTTTACCTGTGCATATAATCCGGAAAAAATGGACGCGCCAAAATCATGGGCAGATCTTTGGAGACCAGGATTAAACGTTGGTGTTCCTCATATTTCTTCTACCTACGGCATGATATTTCTAATGATAGCCGCCCAACTAAACGGCGGCAGTATCGAAAATCTTGATCCAGGTTTCAAGGCATTAAAAGATTTGCCGAATATGAAAATCTACAAAGGTGTAACCGACGGATTTGGAAAGTTCCAACGTGGTGAAGTGGACGCGGCGTTATTTTATCGCCATCGTATTCAAATTCTGAAAGACGATGGACTCGGTATTGATTTCACTACGCCTTCCGAGGGCACATATGGTATGCGTACCGGTGTTCAGATACCCAAAAATGCAGGCAATGTAGCCGCTGGTCTTGATTGGGCAAATCGCATGATGGGACCGGAATATCAAACCGCGTTTGCTCCCAAACTCTACAGCCCTTCCAATAAGAATGTTTCACTCGATGCCGGTCTCGCTGCAAAGCATGTTTACGGTCAGGATAAAGTGGACAGCTTGCGATTTGCGGATTGGAATATTCTGAATCCAAAAAAATCCGAACTTATTGAAAAGTGGAACAAAGAGTTCACCGGTTAGTATTCTGTACTGAAAATGAGAAGCGCAATGACTGTAGTCACGTCCGAAATGAATGTTGGTGAAAGACTTGATCAAATAGCTGCAAGTCGTCGTCGAAAACTTCGATTTTTGCAACTTACGCCCATTGCGCTTCTCTATTTTGCAGGTTTGATCTTACCATACCTGCTCCTTTTGAGGATGAGTTTCAATAAATATGACGCCATGCTCATCTTCAAAGAGACATTTTCGTGGGCAAATTATTCCAAACTTTTGACTGATGAGTTTTATTTGAAAATTGTCGCGGAGACCATTGGTCTTGGATTAGCTGTGACTTTGGCCACGCTGATTCTTGGTTATCCAGTTGCCTGGGTAATTGTTCGAAGCAAGCCAAGGACCAAAAGCCTGATATTGGCTGCTGTTCTTTCTCCGCTTTTAATAAACCTGGTGGTTCGTACCTATGGCTGGATTACCATACTTGGTGACAATGGTCTTTTGAACAACTGGATTATGGCGTGGGGGATTTCGGACACTCCGCTTCCATTTAGCGATAACTTCTGGACGGTTGTTATGGGGCTTGCTCATGTCACATTACCTTTTATGGTCCTGTCGCTGGTGAGTGTAATGGAAAGTCTACCCGCGAACATAATCGAAGCTTCGGAAAACCTCGGTGCTTCCACCTGGCGTATCTTCAAAGATATCATATGGCCGTTGACATGGCCTGGTGTCGGGGCCGGGTCAATTCTGGTTTTTTCATTTTCAATCAGCGCCTTTGTCACACCGGCCCTGTTGGGCGGAGGCAGAGTATCAACCATTAGCACCCTGATTTATGAACAGTTCACTTTCTCCGTAAACTGGCCACTGGGTTCGGCTTTGGTGTTTCTGCTTCTTGCGATGAACATGGTTGTCATTCTTCTGCATTCGCAACTCTTCAAGCAGGATCACGGCTAAAATGGGCAAATTTTTTCTAAATATTTCGACTTTTTTGGTGCTCTTTTGGTTGCTTGGACCACTCATCGTCATTGTTGGCGGCTCGTTCACCGAAACACCACAAGTGATTTTCCCTCCAGAGGGATTTACCCTGAAATGGTATGAGCAATTGATGGGCCGATCGGATTTCCTTGAGTCATTTATTGATTCTTTGGTGCTGGCTTCGATCGCTACTACATTTGCTGTATTTTTGGGAACGATTACAGCGGTCGGTCTGTCGCATGAAAAATTTGTTGGGCGCGAGGTTTTTCGGGCATTTCTTATGTCTCCGCTCATCTTGCCCACTATTGTTACCGGTGTCGCGTTATTTCAATTTTCGCGCATAATTGGCCTGTCTTCGAATTTGGTTGGGTTGGCAATCGGTCATACACTAATAACCCTGCCATACGTTATCCGTACCGTTGGCGCGGCTCTGGTTAATCTTGATCCCGCGTTGGCTGAAGCTGCTGAAAGCCTTGGTGCCCGTCCATCGCGTGTCTTGTTACAGGTCATTATGCCCGCAATTGCTCCGGCAATTCTTGTAAGTGTCATTTTTGCATTCATAATTTCTTTTGATCAGGTCACGATCTCAATTTTTCTTACCGGTCCCGATATAATGACTTTGCCTATAAGAATTTACACATATATCGAGTTTGCCATTGATCCGATGGTGGCCGCGGTCTCTACATTGTTGATCCTGTTTTCTTACATACTGATAGTAGGACTGGAGAAAATCTTTGGCCTTGGTCGGGTTTTTGGAGGAAAATCATAAATGTCAGAGCCGGAAGAGATTGTCAGAAAGTTTCTGGCGGCGATGAGTACGCGTGACCTCGATACGGCGCAGTTGTGCGTGAGTGAAGATCTGGAAATGATTTTTCCTGGAAACAAACGGCCAACATCGCTACGTGCCCAAATTGTCAACTCGGAAAATCGCTATTGCAAAATTGAAAAGCGGATTGATGATTGTGATGTTTCAAGCGGCGACCCAATAATAGTTTATTGTTATGGAACCTTGTTTGGAACCTGGAAGAATGGTCGGAATTTTGAAAACATTCGCTTTGTTGACCGGTTCGAAATCAAAAATTCTAAAATCAGCAGGCAATGGGTTTGGAACGACACTGGTGAAGCCCGTATGGCTTCGGCAAAGGATATTTTGTGAAATTTGATTTACTGCTCAAAAACGCAGACCTGGTTTTTCCTGGAGAAGGTGTTTACACCGGTTCCATTGGTGTGTTGGACGGAAAAATTGCAGCAATCCTGGAAAGCAACACTCTGTCCCATGCCCGAAAGGTAGTCGATTGCACCGATTTGTGGGTTCTGCCCGGCCTCATTGATCCTCATACCCATATTGGTTTTGGTGCGGGTGAAAAAGATTTTGCAACCGAGAGCCGGTCGGCTGCAATTGGTGGTGTCACCGGTTTGCTGAGTTTTCATCGGTCCGGGGATTTGGACCAGTCCACTGGTCCGTGGCGCAAATCCGGTGAAGAGCAGTCGATCATTGACTTTGGTTTTCATTTTGGCGTTACATCCCGGAAACATGTAGAAAATCTCAAAAAAACGGCAAACAGGTTCGGGGTCACATCCATTAAGGTCTACCTGATGTACAAAGGTGCAACAGGGGCTGCCAAAGGTTTCACCGAAGTCGATGATGCCCTGCTCTATCAAGCTCTGGTGGAAGGTTCAAAAATTCGTAATGGTGTTGTTGGGGTACATTGTGAGAATGTGGAGGTCATCCCGTTCTTTCGGGAACCTCTAATAGCTGCAGGGCGAGATGATCTTGATGCGTGGGACGCACAAAGCCCTGGATTTCTTGAAGCCGAGAATGTTTTCAGAGTTGGATATTTCGCAAAAAAGGCAGAGTGTCCGGTTAATATAGTGCATATGTCCAGTGCAGAAAGTCTTGAGATAGTTCGGTTTCTTCGTTCAGTATCTGGTCCTCCGATACATGTTGAGACTTGCGCGCATTATTTATCGCTCAGTAAAAACGGGAAAATCGGTGCACTTGGGAAAGTCAATCCGCCATTACGGTCTCAAAAGGATATCGATGCTTTGTGGGAAGGTGTTAGATCGGGCGAAATTTCTACGATTGGTTCTGATCATGTCCCCCGGAAACGGATTACCAAGGGGCCGGATATTTGGCAGGCCAGTGCTGGTTTTCCAGGTTTGGCGACACTTTTACCGGTGTTGATTGAAGAGGGTTGGCATAAACGTGGAATATCAATTGAAACACTGGCAGCCACCACCAGCCGTAACGTTGCCGAACTTTATTCAATCGAAAAACGTGGTCGAATAGTCGTTGGTTATGACGCCAGCTTTGCCATTGTTGATCCAGACGCAATTGTCACGATTGACCCGGCAAAACTGGAATCCCATTCTGACTACTCACCATTTGAAGGCAATTCATTACGAGGCAAAGTCACGCATACAATTTTGCGTGGACAGATAATTGCGCAAAATGGCAGCATTTGCCCGGATACCGGCGTTGTTGGTCAGTATATGTTCCGCAATCCATAACAGGCTTTGAATTCATGACGAAAAGAATTTGGGATGATTTCCTGACTGAAAAAGACAAACGTATATTTAAGCTCGCGGGTTACGGAAAACGCGGTGGTTTTGGCAAAAAACCAGCTCTTTTTATTATCGACGTACAATATAATTTTTGTGGTGATGAAGCAGGTCAAAGCCAGGAAGAGGGCGTGAAACAATATCGTACGCATTGCGGCGAGGCGGGTTGGAAAGCGGTGACACCAATACAGCGCTTAATGTTATTGGCGCGAGAAAAAAACATTCCGATTTTCTATACTCAGAGCGAACGAAAAGCAAATATGTCGGATAGTGGCGTTCAGTTGGGAAAAAGCTACCGGTCCCATGAGAGAACCTCGACTGAAGGAACCCATGCTACACAAACCGTGGCTCCGCTTGCTCCTCGCTCACAGGATATTCTAATTGGCAAACGCAAGCCATCTGCCTTTTTTGGAACTTTGTTTATGAGTGAGTTGAATTTGCTTGGTATCGACACACTGATTATGACAGGCTGCACGACATCTGGCTGCTTACGCGCAACAACAGTTGACGCATATTCTCTGAATTTCAAAGTGATTATTCCGGAGGAAACTGCTTTTGATCGTTTTGAAGCCAGCCACGCAATTAATTTATTTGATCTGAATTGTAAATATGCCGATGTTATTCCAACTGTCGAGGTTGAAAATTATATGAATGCTCTGGAGAAGAAACAGGAATTTGATTGAATCAACCAGGAATCTCCAGGGTGGTTCAACGCATTTATTCAGCGATATTGCTGTTAATACCGGACCTGGTTCACGATGCTTTTGTTGCCTGTCTTACACCAACAAAACGCATGGCGCGTTGTGCAATAGGAACATTTAACGCTTCGTATTCTTCTACAATGTGGTCCACTCCTCCTGGGGGAAGATGCAACATTTCAGTGCGCATTTCGACCAGGGCCTTAAACACATCCTTGTGCAATCCAAAAGACTTGCACAGGATCGAGACCGGTTTGCTGTTCACTTGATAAAGAGTGTTGCTAGCAACTTTTTCTTCCATTCTCGCCAATCTTGAAAAGAACAGAACGATATCACTGGCGCGTTTATCCTTGATGAGCAATGCCATAGCTTCACCCAGCGTCAGCATACCGTCCTCGACATTTGACAGCAGAACTTTTGCTTCAATTCGCTGGGTTCGCTGAACCATCCGCTTCTTGATGACCTTGTTTTTCGCGGCATCGAAGAACTCATTGGCTTTGTCAGCTTTACCTGCAAACAATTTTGCAAGTTTCTTTTTGCCCTCTTCGGGCAAAAGGGGCAGGAGATTTTTGGCTACGTCTTCGGGTATATCAGGCCTGTTGCACAAATGTGATTGAAGGGTGGTATCCCCGTCTGCCTTGCTTGCGAGAGAGGCAAAACCCTTGTTGGTAATTTCCGCACCCTGGTTTTTTGTTACCTTGTGCCAGACTTCACGCGAGCCTTTTTCAATCAATGCATCTGTGACATCGCCGCTCAGTGTTTTGCGTTCGGCAATCGCTTCCAGATGCTCGGAGGAAAGATTGTTGGTCATCTCGATGATATCTTCATCAGAAAACAACGGTGACTCGCGCAATACAGGTGCGGCTACTTCCACATCATCCGAGCCGAGGCGTTTTGCAACTTCAATGGGGATTGTTTCCATTGGCGCAATGCGGGCAGAAAATTCCGCCCGGGCATCCAATTCCACTTCATCCAGCATTTGCATCACAACATCTCGAAATAGAACAGTTTCCTGCTGAGAGTGATGTTCCGCCCCTTCGAAAAACATATCGGCAACCCGCGATAATAATTCGCGACGCTTTTCGCTCGATTTTTCGTGGGCCAGTTCTGTAATGTCATTTAACATGGTTGCCTCATCCATTTGGAAGTGAGAATAATGGAAGGCTATAAAATTCTCGTAAACAACCGAAGTATAATTTGAAAAAAGTCAATCAATAGAATTGCTTACCTGAACGTACGGTCAAAAATAAATTGCCTAATTCCGGTTTTCTGACATTTTCATTCCCCTAATTCTAGAGGAGTGGGAGCTTGTTGGTATACTTTACCTGTTGAAGTGCAAAACTCGATTCAATTGACGCAATGTTTTCCAGTCTTGTCAGTTTGGTTTTTAGAAACCGTTCATACGCGGCCAGGTCCGTTGCAACAACTCGCAAATGATAATCCTGCGATCCAGTCATCAGGTAACATTCGAGCACTTCGGGAAACAAGCGGACGGTGTTTTCGAACTCAGCCAGCATGGTATCCAGCTGCTTTTCCAGTTTAACCGATATAAATACACTCACCGGAAACCCGGCTTTGGTCTGATCAAGGACCGCAACGTAGCGGTCTATCAAACCATCTTTCTCAAGATTTCTAAGCCTTCTGAGGCAGGGCGACGGTGAAAGTCCAACCTTGTCTGAAAGATCAAGATTGGAGATCCGCCCGTCCTCCTGCAAAATTGCAAGAATGCGTTTATCTATATCATCAATTATTGGCATTATTGATCGATTCTTGTCCGTGATATTAGCTTTTCATGCCAATACTAGACCAATATGTGGCGAATTTGGCAAGTCATGTTGATCAATTTTGGCTAAAATCGGTTCAAATTTATTGACCAGGCAAGGAAGCGATTATGTCTGCCCTAAATACCGCGATTGATATCGAGACGCTTGAAGCGCTGGAAAAGAAAATTCTCTGGCTATCGTCCTATACTATTCATAATGCCAATCATCTTCGATCCAATGATGATGGAATTAAAGTAGGCGGACATCAGGCTTCCAGTGCTTCTTTGTCAACAATTCTTACAGCGTTATATCTGCGCATTCTGCGCCCGGCGGACCGGGTTGCAGTTAAACCTCATGCAAGTCCTGTGTTTCATGCAATTCAGTATCTTCTTGGAACTCAAGACCTTGACGCACTGAAAAATTTTCGTGGCTTTGGCGGAGCACAATCTTATCCATCACGTACGAAAGACGGGGATGATGTTGATTTTTCAACCGGATCTGTAGGTCTGGGCGTGGCGATCACTGCATTTGCCAGTATCGTTCAGGATTACATCAAGTCACGCGACTGGAAATCAGACTGGCCGGAAGGTCGAATGATTGCTTTAATGGGCGATGCCGAACTGGATGAAGGTAACATCTATGAAGCTCTTCTTGAGGGCTGGAAATACGGGTTGCGCAATTGCTGGTGGGTGATTGATTATAATCGCCAAAGTCTTGATAGCGTGGTGAATGATCAGCTGTTTCATAAACATGCCGATACATTTCGTAATTTAGGCTGGGAAGTAATTACACTCAAACACGGCCGCCAGCAAAAAGCGTTTTTTGAGCTGAAGGGCGGAGAAAAACTACGGGACTGGATCGACCAGTGTCCCAATATGTTGTTCTCCGCATTGACTTTTGAAGGTGGTGCTGCGTGGCGAAAGCAGCTTCATGAGGATCTTGCCGGATTAACCGATACACTCTCTGCCATTGATGCATTGTCAGATGATGATCTGGAAGCATTAATGACCAATCTGGGTGGTCATGATATGGGCGAAATTGTTGATGCATTTGAGAATGCACCGACCGACAAACCAGTTTGTTTCATTGCCTATACAGTCAAGGGTAAAGGTCTGCCTCTGAAAGGACATAAGGATAATCATTCAGGGCTTATGACCAAAACACAAATGCAACTCTTTCAAGCGCAAAATAATGTTGCTGAAGGCGATGAGTGGGAACCATTCGCCGGAATGGATCTCGACACGCAAAAACTTTCCCGCCAATTGAACGGCATACCATTTGTACAAAAGGGACGCAGGCGTCTCGCAGGTGATATTATTCCTGTCGGCAGGCTACCGCTGCCCGCGATACGCGGAACCATGTCGACACAGGAGGGGTTTGGCAAAATTCTCAATGAGATAGCGAAAACGGATACACCGCTTGCTGATAGAATTGTGACGACTTCACCGGATGTGACAGTTTCAACCAATCTTGGTGGTTGGGTGAACTCGCGGGCATTGTTCTCCCGCGAAACCAAGGGTGATGTTTTTCGTGAACGAAAACTGATGTCAGCCCAAAAATGGGATGCCGGCCCAAAAGGCCAGCACATGGAGCTGGGCATTGCTGAAAACAATTTGCTCCTTTTACTGGGTGCTATGGGACTGAGCCATTCACTCTTTGGCGAACGATTGATTCCCATTGGGACATTATACGACCCCTTCATATCACGTGGCCTCGATAGCCTGAATTATGCCTGTTATCAGGATGCCCGATTTATGCTGGTTGCAACACCCGCCGGGATTTCACTTGCACCTGAAGGTGGAGCGCATCAGTCCATTGCTACACCGCTCATCGGTATGTCTCAGGATGGTCTTGCTTCGTTCGAACCTACATATGTAGACGAACTTGCCGTGATTATGGAATGGGCATTTGACTATATCCAGCGTGATGGAAAAACGGATCCATCAAATTCATGGGAACGTGATCGGGATGGTGGGTCGGTGTATTTGCGGCTCTCAACCAAACCGGTAGATCAATTGGTGCGTGATTTTTCCGATGATGAAAAACAGGCGATCATTGAAGGCGGTTACTGGATGCGACCACCGCGAGAAGGAACCCGTCTGGTGATCGCGTATACTGGCGTTATGGGGCCGGAAGCTTCTGAGGCCATGGGGCATATCTTGCAGAAAAACCCCGATGCCGCATTATTGTCTATCACTTCTGCAGATCGTTTGAATGCCGGGTGGAATGCATCGCGCAAGGCCCATCACTCAGGTGAGGGTATTTTCCCATCCCGTATTGAACGCCTTTTTGATCCGCTGGCACGTGACGCACGTATTATTACTGTTGTTGACGGGCATCCATTATCTCTTGCATGGCTTGGATCAGTGAGGGGACACAGGGTTGAGCCGCTTGGTGTTGAACATTTTGGTCAAACCGGTAATTTGAATGATCTTTACGGTCATCATAGAATTGATGTTGATGCGATTATAGATGCATCCCGCCCTCGATAAATATTCCCGTTGCACTTGAATATCCAGTGCACGGGTCTTTTTACCTGGATATCCAATCCTTCAGAATATGTATTTTCGACCAACAATTATGATGGTTATCGTCAAATAATTTGTTGTATTGACGTTTATTGTACCTATTCTGATGCGATTGCTTTCCATTCAGAACGTTCCGGATATTCGCTAATGAAGAACAAAATTTCCCGTTTGCAGGAGATAATGCAGGCTCAGAATATTGATGCTGTGGCAATGGTTCCCGGCGCCAATTTTTATCACGTGACACGTGGTTCGTTTGGTTTAATGGAAAGGCCGACGATTATTATCATTCCAGTTGATGGCGCCCCGGTCGGAATTATTCCGGTATTGGAAATGCCGGCATTCAGTGCTTTAAAAACTGGTGCAACTACTTTCGAATGGCAGGATAATGACGGTTTCCAGCATGCCTTTAATGCTGCGGCCAAACATCTGGGATCGATCCGCCGCCTTGGTGTTGAAGGTCAACGGATGCGGGTGTTCGAAGCGCAAGCATTTAAACAGGCTTTTGGATCAATCGAAATCGTAAACATGCAGGCACCGATTTCATCATTACGCCTGTGTAAAACGCCGGAAGAAATTAGTCTCCTTCAAAAAGCTGTCGATATTTCTGAAGCAGCTCTTGAAGATACCATTGCAGCCGTAAAAGTGGGCATGACCGAGCGGGACATCGCAACAATGCTGGTCAATCGCATGTCAGATCATGGGTCTCACGGTTTATCTTTCGATCCAATAGTCGCTGCAGCAGATAATGCAGCGGAACCACATGCGCATGTTCGTAGTGATTATAACATAATGGAAGGCGATGCACTCCTGATTGATTTTGGAGCTGTTTTCAATCGCTATTGTGCTGATATTACGCGTACATTTTTTGTTGGTGATGTCTCTGATGAACATCGCTCGTTTTATGAAGCTGTTCGCGGTGCCAATGAAGCCGGTCACACAGTTACGAAAGCCGGTGCAACGGCTCATGATGTTGATGATGCCGTGCAACTATTCCTGGAAAATTCCGGTTATGGTGAATACGTATTGACCAAAACAGGTCACGGGCTTGGGCTCGACGTTCATGAAGATCCGTACATTATGCGTGGCAATCACATGGTGCTTGAACCGGGTATGGTTTTCACAAATGAGCCTGGATTATACAAACCCGGCGACCTTGGAGTTCGAATTGAAGATGACGTCGTCGTAACAACCGATGGTTATCAATGCCTGACTTCGTTTACCAAAGAACTTCGGATTGTAGGCTGAATGACAAGCGAGTGTGGTTTGTTTCACACTCGCAAATAGTTCGAAGTCGTGTTGCTGATATTCAGGTGTCAGTTCCACGAATTGTTTTTCCATCTTTTGCAAACATGTAAAGTCTTGATGTATCGAACGATATACCGAGTTCGGTGCCACTTTGAATATTTGAATTCCCTCGCTGGCGAACGATTACAGGATCCCATCCTTTTACATCGACATACACGAAGGTATCGGAACCCAGATGTTCTGTGACAATAGCCTTGCCTGTGCAATCTGCTTTGCCGATTTCTACCAGCGACAGATGTTCCGGCCTAAATCCAAGCTGTACAGGATTGAGGTTTTTGGACCACCCCCCGGGCTTGACTGTTTTACCGCCCGGCAATTCAATACCATCGTCGCTTTGGCTGGCAGGAACAATGTTCATTGACGGAGATCCGATGAATTTTGCCACAAATAGAGTTTGCGGTTGTTCATACAAGTCGATCGGCGTGCCGACCTGTTCGATTTCTCCGGCATTCATAACGACAATGCGGTCTGCAAGTGTCATTGCCTCCACCTGATCGTGTGTGACGTAGATCATGGTTGCACCAAGCTTCTGGTGGAGTTTTGCTATCTCGAAACGCATACCAATTCTCAATGCCGCATCAAGATTGGACAATGGTTCGTCAAAAAGGAAAGCTCGTGGTTTTCGTACAATGGCACGGCCCATGGCCACCCGTTGGCGTTGACCACCGGAGAGAGCTTTTGGTAAACGATCCAGATAGTCTTCAAGACCGAGTGTTTTGGCTGCTTTTGCAACAAGGGACTGTCTTTTATCTTTGTTTTCTTTCCTAATTTCCAGGCTAAAGCCCATATTTCGTGCAACATCCATGTGCGGGTACAATGCATATGACTGGAATATCATCGATAGATCACGGTCCCGTGGTTCGAGATCGTTGACAATCTGCGATCCTATGGAAATCTCTCCACCGGTAATGGTCTCCAACCCGGCAATAAGCCTCAGGAGTGTAGATTTTCCGCACCCGGATGGACCAACAAGAACAATGAACTCACCATCCTTGATATACAAATTGATATTTCGAAGAACTTCAATTGACCCGTAGTTCTTGGACAAATTACTAAAACTGATTTCAGCCATGAGATTCTCCTAGCCCTTGACCGCGCCAGAGGTGAGACCCTGAACAAGATAGCGTTGTATGAAAATGAAAAACAGACAGCTGGGAATGAGAGCGAGTATACCGGCCGCCATCATCTGTCCCCAGTCCACTCCGAATTTGGATACGAAGTTCAACAGGCCTGACGGGAAAGTCATTTTCTCGTTTGAATCAATTAGCATGAGTGCGAAAAGCAATTCACTCCATGCTGCTGTGAATACGAAGCCCAGAGTGGCTGCCATTCCGGGCAAAGTGAGAGGAAATACAATTCGTCTCAGTGCTTGAAACCGGGTGCAACCATCAATCATGGCGGCGTCTTCCAGATCCCTTGGAATTCCATCAAAAAACGATTGCATAAGGAATGTGGCAAACGGGATGTTAAATGCCGTGTAGACGATGATCAAACTGGTCAGGGAATTGTGTAGTCCCAACCCGCTGACAATCCTGTAGATCGGCGCAATCAACATCAATAACGGGAACATCTGCGTAAGTAGCATTACAAATATTGCAATGTTTTTTCCGCGAAACTGGAACCGGGAAAACGCGTATCCTGCTGCGCTGGCAAAGAGCGTCACAAAGAATGCAGTTGAAACAGATACAATCATGCTGTTCTGGAAAAACACCAAAAAATCTGTATGCAGTACAACTGTGGTGAAATGTTCAAATGTCGTGGAATCAGGCCACCACGCTGTACCGTTTTTGAATAATTCCTTGCTGGGTGTGAGTGCAATTTTGCCAAGCCAGTAAATCGGGAACAATGCAAAAACGACGTAGCAAGCAAGCGCCAGGGTTCTGGCCAGCGACGCTACAATTCTTTTGGAGTGTGTAATTGACAGGGTTGTCATTGTCCTGTTCCTAACCTTTGGCCTGGATACGGCGCATATTCAATAAAATGAACGCGTAAGCCAGAAGTAACAACAACAAGACCATTGCCACAGCGGAAGCGTATCCAAAATCAAGTCGCCTGAATGCAGTTGTAAAGATGTATGTTGCAACGATTTCCGTAGAATTTGCCGGGCCGCCCTTTGTCATCGTGTAAATAAAATCCGGGAAATTGGCGATCCATATCGTTCTCAACATCACTGTGATTGCGATCATTGGTGCGAGAAACGGCAAGGTTATTTTGGTAAAACCTTGCCACGCAGATGCTCCGTCCATTGCTGCGGCCTCATATAAATCTTTTGGTATTGATTGAAGCGCTGCTAAAAGGGTTATCGCAAAAAACGGTATTCCAAACCAGACATTGGCTGTTATTGGGCCCCACATTGCTATTGCCGGATCGGCCAAAATACTTTCATAAGCACTGTCGGTCAAACCGACTGCATAAAGTATTTTCGGTAACGGTCCTATCACCGGATTAAAAAGCCAGGCCCAGGTCAGTCCAGACAGAAATGTCGGAACGGCCCAGGGTAGAAATACCAGTGCCTGGATCAAACGTCTTGCAGGGAATGTCCGGTTGAGCAACAACGCCAGGCCGAGACCCAGAATGAACTGGATCGAAACGGACCCGAAGGTCCACCATACGGTGTTTTTCAGGGCTTTCCAAAATTTCCAGTCTGACCAAAGCTGTTCAAAGTTTGCAAATCCGGCCCAGGTAATGTCGTTTGGACGAAACAATGAATAGTGTTGGAAGGAATAGGTAAAGCCAATTACCAGCGGTAAAAACATTACCAGAACCAGGAGAATTATTGCTGGACTGAGATATAACCAGGGTTCGAACACAGAGCGCATTTTTGCACTAAACATACTTGTCTTTCTATGCGGTGACAGTCTCGGGGAATTTCTCCCCAAGACCGTGTTGTTGGCCGATTTTATTGTTTGGCCTTCCATTTTGCATACTCGTCTGTCAGGATTTTTGCCCATCCATCAGCAAGTTCCTGCGCAGTACGGTTACCCAGCATCGCATCCTGTGATGTCTCAACTGCAATAACACTCGCAAGTTCGCCGAATTTTTCAAGGTATGTAGGCATGATTGTTGGTATCCAGGCATCACCGTTTAACTCGGTGAACCAGCCCTTGAACTGTTCGCTGGCAAAATGCGGGTCCTGATCGGCGCCCTTGTGAATAGGTAATACGCCTACTCGTTTGGCCCAGGTACGGTTTGCTTCGGGGCTTGAGAGATGTGCCACCAAATCCCAGGAACTATCCTG
>JAESRR010000181.1 GCA_016764535.1 Cohaesibacteraceae bacterium
CTCGATCTGGACCAGCTTCGCACCTTCATTGCCATCGCAACACATGGCAGTTTTACGCGTGCTGCGGACGCTGTCAACAAAACCCAGTCAGCTGTTTCCATGCAAATGCGCAGGCTGGAAGATCGAATTGGCAAGAGCATTTTTATTCGGGACGGCCGTAATTCCCGCCTGTCGCAGGATGGTGAAAGACTGCTTGAATATGCACAGAGACTTCTTGCACTTAATGCCGAGACCTTTGCCGCATTTAGCGAAGACCATACGCCGCACAAGGTATGCCTTGGTTTACCCGATGACTATGCATTGAGACTACTGCCGTGCATCCTCGCAAGTTTTGCTTCCACCCATCCGTTGGTCGAGATTGAGGTAACCTGCGAGCCAAGTTCGCACATTTCCAAACTTGTTGAATCCGGTGAACTGGATCTTGGCATTGTTACAAGAGACGACATTCCCGATCTGGGCGGCAGGATAATCCGCCGTGAACCACTGTTATGGGTCACATCATCTCAACACAGAATACACACATCCGATATCATTCCCCTTGCACTGGGCACGCCAAATTGCAGTTGGCGTCGGGAAGGCACTAATTTACTCGATAATTTGGGACGCCCTTATCGCATCGCCTATTCATCTTCCAGTGCGGCTGCCGCCAGTGGCGCTGTGCTTGCTGGAATGGCGGTATCGATTTTGCCGGAAAGTGCTGTGGTTCCGGAAATGCGGGTATTGCGGGAGCGGGACGGATTCCCAAATCTACCTCATTGCGACATTAGTCTTATCAGACAGAAACACACCCATGAACCATTGCATGATACGCTTGCTGCACACATAATTTGTGCATTGGACAATATGCATATTGCTGAACCTGAATCTGGCCGGTTGATCGCTGCAGAATAATCAATGGGGAAATGATCCCGGTTATGTATTTTCTACGTGACTGTCATCATCATCAGGATCGACAGATTTTGCTTCGTTTTTTGGATTATCTCCATAACGATTGCGGTCTGCATCACCTTCTGAAGCCATCCAGTAAATCAAAACAAAAATGCCAATCACCGGCACCAGGACAATAAACATCCACCATACACTGCGGTTTGTATCATGTAATCGCCGGACAGAAACCGCAAAGCCGGGTATTATAACTGCAAGGCCATACAGACCGATCGCGAATGGTCCAGCGCGGCTGGCGATCAGGCAAATAACAACGTTGAAAAGAAAGAAGAACCAGTATTCAGAACGTTGGGAGCGACCCTCAAAATCAAAATACCTGTGAAATGCCATTACATACCAGCTCATACCGTTCTCATTTCATATCGGTGATCAAGTGATGCCATAACCCGAATAGTAGAGAACATGCAGGCAAATACAACTTTTGGCGTTGATTGGACTAAAACACAAATATCAGCGCTGTACCAAAGGCAACCAATGCGGCACCAAACCAGGCGCCGGGAGCCGGACATTCTCCGGTTTTAATCCAGAGGAATGGCAACAATATTACCGGGGTTGTCGATGCAAGAGAAGACACAACACCCACATCGCCATTAGCCAGTGCTATCATCAAAGCCGTCATGCCAAAACCCATGCCAATTATTCCACTGGCAGCAGTTAACGCCACATTTTTTCGAGTTAAAGGGCCGGTCGGCTTAACCGCAGCCATTGGCAACGCACAAATTATTGTAAGGGACGCTGCTGAAATACCAACCCGAATTGCAGAAGATACAACGGGATCTGCACCTGCTTCCAGTGCCGGTTTAACAATTATTGAACCAAGTGCCTGACCAACAGCTGCAGCTAAACCCCAACAAACACCAACGATCAATCGTCCCTGGATTTTTTCCCAGTTATGCATTTGGTCTTTGCGTTTACCAAACACGATCGCCAGCATCACACCAAAAATCAGAATGATAGTGCCCAGAAGCTCGTAAAAACCCAGAACTTCATTGAACAGGAACCAGGTCAAAAACACCGCCAGCGGCGCGTTGGTTGCGAACAGCACCGCAGCCCGGCGAGGCCCAAGGCGGCGAACGGTCACATAAAGCGCAGTATCGCCGAATACAATGCCAACAAAAGCGCTTAAAACCAGCGGCCAGATATGTTCCTGTTGAACACCGCCCCATAACCCGGCCCAGGTTACATATATGGCCAGCATCACAAATACGATAACCATGCGAAGACGGTTAAAGGTGATAGATCCGATTTCCCGAACCGCACTTGTGGCAAGAATACTTCCAAGCGCCCAAAGGGCTGCCGCGCTAAGAGCTGCAATTTCGGCTAAATACATATATTTTCCATGGATTGTACGCTTTACACAATTTGGCAGGATTAGTCGGCAATCAAGACAGGCAGACAATATTGATTTATGAACTGACATCAACCCGGACGTACATTCAACCAACATATATTTCTGCTATTATCCTGTCGCAGGGGTTATAGATCAGACAAAGCGGGAACCCGGCAAATGGCCCTCGCCTTCAGGCAGGGAATATCAAACGACGCGGACAATATGTGCTTGTTTCTTGTTTTGGCGTTTACAGATTTTACCACAAAAACTGGCTTCATACTAACCCGTGAACATTATAGTGATCTGGCGGATCAGCTGGACAACGATCCTGGCAGGATGGTTGAACTTGATGGAAGAATTGTCGGAGTGCCACTCTCACGAAGGGTCATGCATGTTGCGATTACGGAAGCACAGCCAACTGAATACAAAAACCTTGGTTTGCATACCGCGGTCTTCATGACCCATTTGCTGATATTTACACATCATTGAGATTCGAAGAAAACGAACGTTTTTACCAACAAAACAAAGCCGACCCGCATGAACGGATCAGCATCATCAGACAATTGTCATCTGTAAGTTAATTTGAGAGCTAGTATGCAAAATCTTCAAACACACGGTCAATGTTACAACCCCACTCGGCATTGTAGCGTTTGAGCATCTGCTCGGCCTGGGTCTCACCGGAATTCACAATTTCCTCCAGTGTTGAGATATACTGGGTTTCATCAAAACCCGCACCATTCAGCTTGTTACGTGCTTTAAGACCAGCTTTGGATATCCCCACTGCCTGTGCTGCAATTGCATGAACATTGCTTTTGCGGAACGGTGTTTTTAGAGCGGTAACAGCAACAGTATCTCGAAGCGTTTGTCGTTCTTCCTGTGTCCAGCTTTTCACCAGATCCCACGCCGCATCAAGTGCTGTTTGATCATATAGCAAGCCCACCCAGAAAGCCGACAAGGCGCAAATTCGACGCCATGGTCCGCCATCTGCACCGCGCATTTCGATGAATTGCTTCAAGCGAACTTCCGGAAATACTGTCGTCAGGTGATCCTGCCAATCCTGATGTATTGGCTCCAGATGCTCAAGACCAGCTACCTTTTTCCCATCCAGAAACTGTTGGAAGGTAATCGATGTCATATCGTGATAATTGCCGCCACCGCGTGTTACAAAATACATCGGAGCATTTAAAGCCCAGTCGACATATTGCTCATAACCAAATCCATCCTCAAAAGCGAATGGCAACATTCCGGTGCGATGCGGATCAGTATCTTTCCAAATATGCGAACGGTATGAAAGAAACCCGTTTGGTCGCCCTTCAAGGAAAGGAGAATTGGCAAACAATGCTGTGGCTATTGGCTGCAAAGCCAGAGACACCCGCATTTTTTTAGCCATATCCTGTTCACTGGAAAAATCAAGATTAACCTGAATGGTGCAGGAGCGGAACATCATATCAAGGCCAAGATCGCCGACTTTTGGCATATAATTCGACATGATTTCATATCGTGACTTCGGCATCATCGGTGTGCCGGATCGCAACCATTTGGGTGATACCCCAAGACCAAGGAAACCAATATCAAGCGGATCAGCAACCTCGCGAACCTGAGCCAGATGGGAATGAACTTCCCGGCATGTCTGATGCAATGTTTCCAAAGGGGCGCCTGATAGTTCAAATTGCCCGCCAGGTTCCAGCGATATTGCACCCCCGCCACACGGGTCTTTCAAACCAATAATCTTGCCCTGATCTTCCAGTCTTTCCCAGCCTAGCAAGCCTTCCATGCCAAGCAATAAACGCTCGACACCGCGCTCGCCTTCATACGGAATAGGTTCAAAACTGCCTTTACGAAATCCAAATTTTTCGTGCTCGGTTCCAATCCGCCATTTTTCAATTGGTTTTTCACCACACGAAAATTCTTCAATCAACTGTGCACGTGAAGAAATGGGATCAGAACTGAGGGGGTGAGCCATAAACTGGTTCCTCTGGCGCGGCAAAAAAACACAGCGCAACAATCGGGCAAGATACTAGGTAACTGCAAACGTAGGCATCACGTCGGCACATGCAAGTAGCATCAGGAAATAAATTGAACTTCTGTTGAAGAAAACATTTTTATCGCCTTCTGATCGCAATCTTTAAAATATTGTTGTTTTTCCTTCACAGGCCAGATTGCGATGTATATGTTCCTCAACGGAAATTGGAGAAAATTATGGCCGTCTGCACTACATGTTCGGGAAGCGGAGAAATTTCTGAATATGTCAGGGAAGACTGTGAGTTTTGTGAAGGCACAGGCACAGTTATTGGATTGACCTGTGATGCGTGTAGCGGCCTGGGAATGGCTGTGAACAAGAATATAACCTGCCCTTCATGCAAGGGAACAGGAACAGAGCGGGATCTCGAGCCGGTAGTGAGACCTGTTGCAATACCAAAATCCGGATTATTCAACAAAAACAGCCGCCACACGAGCAAAAGTGTTGAAATTCCAGCATCCATCAAAAAAATCAATTCCGAACAAAAACCAAAGTCAAAAACATTTCTCAATAGCTTTTATTACGATGCCATCCGATTGTTATCCATGGCAGTCGCTGTTGGGCTGGGCTATTTGATTTACAAGGCAGGTGGAACACCCGGGCAATTCCTCCTCATACCTTTTCTGGGTTGGCTGGCATTTAACATTATTCTCAAACTACTGGAAGTCTTCATCCATTTGCTTCTGGGTTCATTCAAATTGTTGTTCTTGCCGGTTATTGTTTTGGTTGTTGGCTATAGTCTGGAACAGGACTGGGCTGTGCAAACAGTGGCTTTTCTTGGAGAACATCTGGGAACAGTAATCACGCAGGGTGAAGCTCTGATTGAAAAGCTGAAAACCATATAATTGCAGCCGATAGCCTATAACGTCCAGTCTCCCAACACCGCCTGCACCAATGCAAGTGCAGCGACAGCAGCCGTATCCGCCCTGAGGATACGTGGACCAAGAGGAATAGCAGTGACGTCATCCCGCAGTTTCAACCTATCGCGTTCTTCGCGCGAAAAGCCTCCTTCGGGACCGATAAATACCGCCAGATCATTCGAAGCAATGGATTGCAATACAAGCAGCGGGTTATCTCCCAAATCGCTTTCGTCACAATAGATGATGTGCCTTTCCGGATCTGTTTGTTGCCATTGATCAAGAAGGCTGAAAATAGACACAGGTTCTGCCACCCGGGGCACGGCCAGGACGCCACACTGTTCAGCTGCCTCGATGACATTGGCACGCATCCGTTCAACATTCACCCGTTTTACCTGGGTGTGATGCGTCATGACCGGCCGGAGATTGGCGACACCCATTTCAACGGCCTTTTGTACCATATAATCCAGCCGAGCATGTTTTAACGGCGCAAACAGCAAATCAACTCTGCCCAATTCGGTCTGCGGCCTGATTTGCTCAACGCAAGTCAGCACACAGTTTTTCTTGTTTTCGACAGCAATTTCACCTAGCCATTCGCCATGTCGTCCGTTAAACAACAGGACGGCGTCACCTTTTTTTTTGCGTAAGACACTGATCAAATAGCTGGATTGAGATTTATCAAGGCCCAATGATTGTGTTGCTGCCAGATCGGCTGTCAAAAACAAACGCTGGGTTCGGAAATCATAACGGGCCATACTGATCTTCCATAGTTCATTCCGCAGCTGACAGGGGACAGTAAACCGGAATGCTTGACGCTAATCAATTCACACGGCACCAGTGTCAACGAGGGAGAACCGGGTGAGCGAATCGGGCAGTAACATAGCCGAATATACCGTTTCCGAGATTGCGGGCGCGGTTAAACGGACCGTTGAAGAAACATTTGGTTATGTGCGCATTCGTGGAGAAATCACAGGATTCCGTGGACCACATTCTTCCGGCCATGCCTATTTTGCCTTGAAAGATGAAAAAGCCCGCATTGATGCTGTGATCTGGCGTGGTCAATACGCCAAACTAAAGATCAAACCGGAAGAAGGCCTGGAAGTCATTGCCAGCGGTAAACTGACAACTTTCCCCGGCTCTTCCAAATACCAGGTTGTTATCGATCGGATAGAGCCCGCTGGCGTCGGTGCCCTGATGGCATTGATAGAAGAGCGCAAAAAGAAGTTTGCGGCAGAAGGTCTGTTTGATGCAGATCGAAAAATCCCCATACCTTATCTGCCAAAAGTGATCGGTGTGGTTACTTCTCCGACCGGTGCGGTTATCCGTGACATCATGCATCGCCTGCGGGACCGGTTTCCAACCCATGTTTTGGTCTGGCCGGTACGCGTTCAGGGTGACAAATGTGGTGATGAAGTTGCTGCCGCAATAAACGGGTTTAATGCGCTTGAGCCTGGTGGAAAAATTCCGCGCCCCGATACAATAATTGTCGCACGCGGTGGAGGCAGCCTCGAAGATCTTTGGGGGTTCCATGATGAAGTTGTTGTACGCGCCGTCGCCGCATCGACAATTCCGGTAATATCAGCAGTTGGCCATGAAACTGACTGGACCCTGATCGATTATGTTGCAGATTTGCGCGCACCGACACCCACAGGCGCCGCAGAAAAAGCTGTTCCCGTGCGGTCTGATCTCATTGCAACGACCGGAGATCTGGGGTCACGTAGTTCCACTGCAATGGCCCGGATGCTTGAATTGTTACGGACCAAATTTAGAGCAGCCGAGCGCGGATTGCCCTCACCCCAGGAAATCCTGGCACAACCAGGACAACGGCTGGATCTGGCAAGTGCCCGTCTGTCACCTCAAAGACTACAACAACATCTGGATTTGCTACGGCAGTCCTTAAGCAGTCTTGCCGGCCGCAACAGTACTGCCCTTGAAATTCATACCCAGTCAAAACGCGGACAGCTATCTACCATTACTTCGCGATTTCGAAGTGAGCTCATCACACAAAAAACCACATTGTTCAGGGAACGCCTGCAAGAACGAACAGCACGGCTGGAACGTGGCTGTCGGCAGGCGCTTGAGAATAATCGCAACCGGCTGGACAACGCAGATCGACTGTTGAAAACGCTTTCATATCAGGGTGTGCTGCAAAGAGGATTTGCTTTGGTCCGAAAAAATGGTGCGCCGATACAAAGTGTTAGCGGTGTTTCTTCCGGTGATGTCATAGAGCTTGAATTCCATGACGGAAGAACAACAGCCATAGCCGGTGAACCCGGAATTTCTGCAAAAATCCAAACTGCAACAGTTGGTGTGATGGGGCAAAGCACCATTTCGGCGGATGATWTCTCTGACAAACTTCAGGATCTTGCCAAACCCAAAAAACGCAAACGGAAAGCGAAGAGCTCTCCTTCAAAAGGAGCCGGTCAAGGCTCTCTATTTCAGGATTAGTCTACAGCTAAACACCATTTCGCCGGGTAACAAGGGCGAGTTATGATGTAACACAATGTTGCGCCTGCAACCTTTATTGAAAACCAATCCATGATTCCGAACGACWTTTCCGTAGAGATMGAYCACTTTACTCAAGACAACATCTGACGGGGRAATCACCATGGCATCAAATGAAAATCCGGTTATGAACATGCTTGGMAGACGAATCCGCCTTGGCGTTATTGGCGGCGGTTTGTCTTCGTTTATTGGTAATGTACATCGCGCAGCTGCACGTCTTGATGATAGATTTGAAATAGTTGCATCTGTCCTCTCTTCAAATGCCGATCGGTCTCGCGAGCAGGGTCCAAAAATCGGGATYAGCAAAGAGCGGGCATATGGAACTATTGAAGACATGTTTGAGATGGAAGCAMGTCATGCGGACCCCATTGACGCTGTCGCTATTAYGACKCCCAACAACAGGCATTTTCCAGATTGCATGGCTGCAATATCCAGAGGCCTCCATGTCATTTGTGACAAGCCGCTGACAACAAACACAAAAGATGCCCGTAAACTTGTCGAGGCCGTTAAAAAAGCCGGGACAATATTCTGTCTCACACACAATTACTCCGGCTATCCAATGGTGCGCCAGGCGAGAGCGATGATTGCCGCCGGGGACCTTGGAGAGATCAGACAGGTCAGCGTTGAATATACGCAAGGGCACCTGTCTCAATATATAGATCTGGATGCACCATCCGGCACCCGATGGCGCATGGATCCAGATACCGGAGGACCATCCGTCGTGCTGGGTGATATAGGAACCCATGCACACCAGTTGATGACTTTTGTTACAGGTTTGCAGATTACAAAACTATGCGCCGATGTTTGTGCAACGGTCCCGCAGCGCACATCTGATGACTATGCCAGTATTTTGATGCAACTTTCAAATGGCGCTAAAGGCAATATGTGGGTGACACAATCGGCCTCTGGATCGGAGAACGTGTTACGACTCAAAGTGTTTGGGTCAAATGGTGGGCTGGAATGGGAACAGCGACTGAACAATCAGCTAAAATTGATGAAACAGGATGAACCTGCCCAAATCCTGTCGCATGGTCAATATGGATTATACCCTTCTGCCCTTCGGGCCAGTCGCATTCCAACCGGACACCCTGAAGGTTTTCAGGAAGGGTTCGCCAATCTTTATTCCGATATAGCCGAGATCATTGCAGCCAGAATATCCGATCTGAAGCCCGATCCGCTGGCCATGAGCTTTCCTGGAGTTGAGGATGGTTTGAACGGTATGCTATTTATGGAAGCAGCACTAAAATCCAGTCAGGAAGAATGCTGGATCAAATGTGAAAACGGATCTTTGTAGTCGTTTTTATCCAGTACATTACAGTACTTCACCCAATGGCCATTTGCCGTTTACGTAAACGTCACATAGAACAATACGGGAGTTGCCGCTCAACATCATATTCTTAATTTGAATGGAAGTTTGGCTCGCTACACTTACTTGTTAGCTCAATTGATTTTTCCAAACCCTGCCATGGAGATTATAATGGTTCTCGCACTCACTGAAGAACAGTCCATGGTTCAGAATCTGGCCCGGCGAATTTGCGAGGATAAAATTGCACCTCTTGCCGCGGCAGTGGATCAGGGAAAAGCAAGTCAGGGATTTTTGGATAATCTACAACTCTTGTCACAAAACGGTTTCATGGGGCTTGCGATTGATCCCGATTTTGGTGGTACAGGTGCCGGGTCCGTCGCATTTGCCTTGACGATCGAAGAACTGGCAAAGGGATGCGCCTCTACTGCAGTAACCGTATCTGTCTCCAACATGGTGGCAGAAGTTATTCAGGCTGTTGGTACAGCGAAGCAAAAACAGAAATATCTACCCAAATTATGTGATGGTACTTATCCTGCCGGAGCTTTTTGCCTCACCGAAGCATGCGCAGGCTCCGACCCTTCAGCAATGAAGACACGGGCAGCTGAATCCGACAACGGGTTCATTTTGAACGGTACCAAACTTTACATTACCAGCGCTTCGTTTGCCGGATTATTAGTCGTCTGGGCCGTCACAGACAATGACGCAGAAAAGGGAAAGGGAATTTCCTGTTTTCTTGTCGAAGCCGATACTCCCGGCCTAACCATCGGCAAAAAAGAAGAAAAGCTTGGCCAGCACGGATCCCCGACGCACGAAGTAATTTTCGATAAATGTGAAATCCCGTCCTCAGCCCTGCTGGGTCAGTTGAATGGTGGTTTTCGCATCGCAGTTGGGGAACTTGCAGGTGGGCGTATTGGCATTGCATCCCTTGCTTTGGGCATTGCCGAGGCAGCCATGGACGCAGGCAAAGCCTGGGTGATGGAACGAAAGCAATTCGGTAAAAAACTGGGAGAAATGCAGGGTCTGCAATGGATGATTGCCGATCGTGAAACTGATATCGAAGCCGCCCGGCTGCTCATCAGAAATGCTGCAAGCCTGAAAGAACAGGGAAAGCCCTATTCAAAAGAAGCTTCAATGGCAAAATTATTCGCGAGCGAAATGGCCCAGAGAGCGACATATACTGCATTACAACTTCATGGTGGAGCAGGCTATATTAAGGATTTTCCGCTCGAGCGTTATTCAAGAGATGCCAGAATCACGACAATCTACGAAGGAACCAGTGAAATTCAACGCCTGATTATTGCGCGCGAAACGTTGAAATCTTTCCGATAATTCCAGGCATGTATCGTATTATGTAACCGGGATATCCACTTGTTTCTTTTGAATCTTCAATCATATCATCGAAAACAATCATAACTGGTATTGGACATGAGGATGGGTACTAAACCGATAACTCCAACCCGCTTCGTTATTCCCTGTGACAAATTGCACTTACATATTTGACAATCGTATACGATTTGGTACGATACGGATGTCCCAAGCAGATTAGAAGCTGCCGACAAACCGGGAGAGATCGCGAATAGCGACGCCGAAGGAGCAACCGCCCCGGAAACTCTCAGGCAAATGGACTGGTTGTTGCGGGATATCTGGAGAGTGTGAAGTTGTAATCCAGCTTTACCACCGATGGAGTAAGGGCCGCGCCGGGCACTGCAACTCTCAGGTTCAAAACAGATGGGGCATTTCTCAAAAATTGAATTTGGTTCCATCAACCTGGCGACAGACGCAGTGTGGCCGCACACCAAAGCACGGCCACCCCGCTTGCCCATCGAGGATAAGTCATTTAGGGGGACAGCCTACCCACGATGTGCAGTCTGGTATAGCAGCAAAGCCACTATACAATACCGAACCATGCCCACCATACGTCCGGTACCCCCAGGCCAAAATGAACGCTATGACAACGCTCGAGCTACATTTCTGACCTGCGATCTGAATTTCAATTTACAATCTTTGATTCTACAAACTTATTCTTAACGATAATTACAGTTAACAATACACTAATTCAATGTAATTTATAAGAATATCAACTGTAATATGCAGGATATTATAAGTATAACGTTCGTTATATAAAGACGGTCATGATTTTATATTTAGAATTCATCTATGTTTAGGAAGATGCACTTATTATTAGCTTCAGGAGTGGAGTAATAATGACCTCGTTAATTGAGTTTCGTGATGACGAATTTGCCAACCAGCTAAGGTCGCCTGACCTGCTGATGCTTTTTCATCTTTGGAATCAGTTGAAAATTGATGACATCCTTCCAGATGAAGAAATATTCATGGGTGCAATTGAAACTCTATACAACGAACGTCTTTTCCTGCTTCGACCTGATGCAAACGACGAGTTCCAGGTTGAAATTGTCGAAGCAGCATTTAGAAAAGATCAGGAATCAAAAAAACAATGTGCCATACGCAAGCCAAGTGTCGTTGAAATCGATTTAATCCGGGATGTTGCCCAGCGGGCATTTGATCGATCCAAACCAGACAGTTATTTATGTCAGGGCACCGAGGCAGATACACTCAAAGCCTGGGAACATCTGATTTTGCCTCTTGAGGGAGACCAGTCTTCAGTCATCCTGGCAATGGTTCCGTTCGAACAGGAAACCACAATGATCACTTCCATTCTGGATAGCGCAATGGAAGGTTTCTCTGCAATGCGCCCGGTCCTGGATGATGATGGAAAAATAATCGATTTACAGATTATTTTGGTAAATGACAGCACCGCAAATATTGTCGATAAACCGATCAGTGAGCTTCTTGGTGCAAGATTACTGAAGGTATTTCCAAAAATTCTCGAAGACGGGCGCTGGCCCGGGTATGTGCACGCTTATGAAACCGGAGAACCATGTAATTTTAAAATAACCGAAGATAGAGCTCATGACACAATAACCTATCGGGTTGCTGTGTCGCGCTATGGCGGCGGTCTATCCGTTACACTTGTAGATATCACTGCCGAAGAAGAAACTCTGATGCAATTGGCAAGCCAGCATCGTGAACTATTGGAACGCAAGGATGCCTATAAGGCGCAAGCCCAGGAGATGGCCAAACTCATCAATAAATTAAGACGGGCACAAGAAAAACTTGCTGCGGAAATTGAAGAACGCAAGGCACTTGCTGACACATTGCGAGAGCTTGCAAATACCGATGAATTGACAAAACTGGCCAATCGGCGCGCTTTCATGAGCCAGGGGAAATCCGAAATTCAACGCGCAATCAGGTACGACAATCCTGTCAGTCTCATTATGTTCGACCTCGATCATTTTAAACTGGTCAATGATACCTATGGACACCATGCAGGAGATGAAGTCCTGCGCAGTGTTTCTCAAACAGCGCTAAATTCCATACGACAGAGTGTTGATCATGTTGGTCGTCTGGGTGGCGAGGAATTTGCTATATTGTTGCCCCAGACAGACGTCAAGGGAGCCTGGACAGTCGCCGAACGCTTGCGACAATCAATCGAAGCCAACCCGGTTACAGTTGATGGCCGTGTCATCACAGTTACGGCAAGCCTGGGAATCGCAAAATTCTGCCCCGGGGATAACGATCTTGATGACGTTCTTCAAAGAGCAGATGAAGCGCTGTACACTGCAAAAAACAATGGCCGCAATCTTGTCCATCCACAGCCCGAAGGCTGTGATCCAAATGACGTAACAACTCTGGATAATAATCTTTTACTTAATCAGGCCAAAAGACAGGCCTGAACAAAAGTCATAAAAATCCGTTCTGAAACCAGGTACGAATATCAGGCTGTTTCCTGATCCTCAAAATAAGGCAGTCGAACCACTATTTGTGTGCCTACACCGACTTCACTTTTGAACTGAACTGTACCTTCCTGAAGCCGGACCAGCTGGTTGATCAATGCGACCGAAATGAATGTGTCCAGGTCACGAATATCCAGATCATCAGCAATTCTGGAGAATGGCTCATCCAGTGCTTCAAGGGCTCTGGCGGGCAATACCGGTCCCGTATCAAGAACTTCAAATAATACGCCGTCACCAAAATCCCGGATCTCAAGGTTCACAACCGATGAAATCCCGTCGGATCTTGAAAGCGATAATTCGACCAGACTGTTTAGCAGCTTTGCCAGATACAAAGGATGCCCCTGAATCATTCGCGGGCTCGATTCAACGCTCATATTCAGCGTGGTTCCCAATGCTTCTGCCTGTATTTTAAGTTTCGGAGATATTTTATCCAGTAAAGCAACAGGATCAACATGTTGTAATGCGGGAGCACCACTTTGCAGAATATCAATCAATTGCAGGATCGAATTTAGTTTGCCGTTCAGCCTCCCGCAAGCAGCATTTGCGGCGCGAACATAGGATTCCAGCTCTTCTGAATCAATTTCAAGTCTAATTCTGCGCGCCAGGCTACCGACATCTTCGACCGGCTGTTCAAGTATCAAACGTATTGCGGACATCAATCCGGCTTTTTCCGCAATTGAGTTTCCGGAATTTTCCTGAGTTCGTACGATTTGCTCAATCAGTAAATTAACTTCTTCTGCAGTAAGACGCATTGCATCGAAGGAAACCGCCAGCTGGATCGCTGCCGTTGATCCAATATCACCGGTTTTTCCAAGGTTGGTACGTTGCCCGGCATCATGAACATCAAGCTGAAATTCCTGTAATGCTCCGTTAAAATTTTGCAACAACGATGATAATTCCGATTTTAGATCAAAATCATATGGATGCAGATTTCCACTGGTTCTGGAAACCTGCCGCAAAGCAAATGCAGGCTCGGAATTTGATCCAAAATGAGTCAAATCCAGACCATTTTGTTCCTCATTCAAATTCACACGCAACAGACCGGTTCTATTAAGTAATCCTGCCAATACAAATACAATCGAAAAACTCCAGATACCAACAACACATAGTCCCAGTATTTGTCCCCCCAACAAATCAAATAGATTGAAATTTCCCGGCTCATGAACCACCAGAAATGGTACTATCAGAACACCCCAGGTACCTGGAATAAGTGCCATGGAAATCATATTGCCAATATCATCGATTTCGTAATGCTCAAGAATGTTGCGTGTCGTGGCGCGCAATACACTCGCGACGGCTCCAATGATAATTGCAAATATTGGTGAAACATCATAGCCAACAGCAGAAACTGCGATCAATGCGGACAGGGCCGAAGGAGACCAGTCTCCAGGAGACAAAAAAATGTTTTTGAGAAAGGTACCAACCATCACGATTGAAACACCGGCAGATGCAGCAAGAAGAGCTATAATTATCTGCCACATCATACCTTCGCCAGACGAAGCTCCAAACGAAGTATCCAGAGCAAGTTTGCCCAGTATAAACAGCCACATCCCCAGCATGGTGATAGTCGGTGCCCTGCCCCTTATTTGACTAAGGCCCGCATTAAATCGACCCAGCCTGGGCCCAATTACCACGGATACAGCAAGCGCACACCAGCCTGCCGTGCCAAACACCACAAGGCTACCGCCGGGATCCCGAAATCCAATCACAGAAAGCCAACCGGTCCCCGTCGGAGTTTCAGCCCATGTCCAATGGAAAACCAGAGGCACGACAAAAACCGATACTGCTGCTGCAAGAAACATGGAACCCGACAACCGGCCGCGCTCCATCATTGCCCCAACMACAAAGAGTGACGGAATAACCGAAAGAATGGCGTAATGAAGAAATTTTTGCGGCGAAACATCTCCGGGCTGAATCGAAAGTCCAAACAGGCTGGTACCGGTGAAACCGAACAAACTGTTTCCGAACGCCAGTCCATAACCTATGGCCCAAAAACACAATAACCCGATGGCAACGGTACAAAACAAACGCAATGCGGCGTCAATTTCATTACGAAATCGAACCCAGCTGCAAAACATTAAAACGATGCCGATGGGAAGAAGCAATCCCATAAGCACATCAGAACCAGTCAGTTGTGTTTGAAGCTCGTTCACGCCTGTATCCGGTTAATGTTTTCCAAATTTCAAAATCCAGCATATGCATTAACGATTTAATAACAAACAGATTTCACGCAAAAAAATTAACCAACATATGATTTCAGTTTCAGCACGAAAATCAAAGTGTACTCAACAAGTGCCCACCATCTATTGGGATCGTGATTCCGGTGATGTATAATCCAGCCTGCGAGGCAAGCAACAATGCTGGCCCATCCAGCTCATTCATTTCACCGATACGGCGCATGGGAATGCGTTTAAGCAGCAATTGACCGCCCTCGGTATCGAAATAACCGTCATTGATCTCCGTCTGAAAATATCCCGGTGCAATTGCGTTAACCCGAATACCATGTTTGGCCCATTCAAGTGCCAGCTGCTTTGTAAGTTGTATCACTCCGGCTTTTGAAACTGCGTATGATGTGAGGCCGGGCGCCTGACGCAGACCCAATATCGACGCCGTATTGATAATCGAACCACTTTTACCCGATGCCACCATGGCTTTGGCTGCCACCGTAGCTATGCGACGAACTCCGGTTAAATTGACAGCGATTGTGTGATCCCAGGATTCATCCGTTTCATCCAGAGCTGCAACCAAACTTGCGATACCGGAATTATTCAGAATAATACCTGCTGTACCCCATAATTTCTGCTGATATTCAAACGCTGTACCAATACTATCCGGATCAGTGACATCCAGATGGACCATGTCGGCTTCCAGCCCCTCGGCCTTCAGCTTGTCCCGCAAGGTTTCCAGACGATCAAGCCTGCGTGCAGACAACATGACCCTGGCACCGGCTCTGGCGAACACCTCCGCTATATGCGCCCCGATTCCACTTGATGCACCTGTTACAAAGGCAGTTTCGCCTTCAAGAGAAAATGGTGGGTTCAGAAATGACATATCGACGGCCCTGTTCGGATAAAAATTATATCGTTAAAACAAGATAGAGCCCGTTCGCCGAATGCGCAATTAGACACAGCCACAACAAAACGCCATCTGGTCAATTAAATGCGACCAATAAAAAATGAACTGGAATCCGGGGCTTTAATATTTACAAAGTCAACTGCCCTGAATGCAAACAGGCATCCAGGAGTCGCAATGTATCAAGATACACAAGGGGAAATGGTACAGTCGGGTGGTCTCGAACCACCGGCCTTCGGCGCCACAAGCCGACGCTCTAACCAACTGAGCTACGACTGCACTATCGAGGCGATGTTTAATGCCTTCGCATTTTTATTGCAAGAGAAAATCGACCTGATATCCACCCGTTTATTCAATTTGTGGCATCTGATTTACCAACAGAAAATCAGATGCCTGTGCAAAATTTGTGACAATCACCCGTAATTTCCGTCGCATTAATATCACAGCTCATTGTGTATTAACCTTTCTTAAGAGAATGTCTTGAGTTTGTCCAAGATTGGTGGACCCCTGAAGATCAAAGGGTTATTAATAGATTGTTAAGCATTGAGCCCGGAGCTATTCTTTTCAGGAAGTTCTGTGGTTCACTCTGATTGTGGACGGGGTTATGGTGAGCGAAACGCAAAAATATCTGAAGCTGACTGCCCACCCTTCTGTGGGGGCTGTATTGCTGGACGCCCGACCAACCTGGATCTGGAATGCCGAGGGAAGCCGGATATTGTGGTCCAACGCCGCAGGTCTCGCATTTTTCAACACAACCAAATTATCTGATCTGCTTGAGCGGACATTTGGAGACATGCATCCTGCACGCAGGCACCTTGCGCGTCTCGCCGTCCGGTCACGCCCGGACGCACCGATGATCGAACGCCTGCGGTTTTTTCATGGACAACAAGCCATTACGTCAACCTGCCTGTGTAAACGGCTGGTCATTAACAACCAGAACGTTATGCTTGTTTTAGCCACCGACCGTCAGGAAGGTGAGGATAGCTCCAGT
The DNA here is from genome assembly GCA_016764535.1 of Cohaesibacteraceae bacterium. Taxonomy (GTDB): domain Bacteria; phylum Pseudomonadota; class Alphaproteobacteria; order Rhizobiales; family Cohaesibacteraceae; genus JAESRR01. The sequence continues at coordinate 16,842 of JAESRR010000181.1, forward strand.
GTACAGGCCAGAGCTCTCGCCCGGGCTATCACCGGTGAGCACGTAACCGCCAGCGCAATCATTGATGCCGACGGTGATATACTCGGATCATTTGGTGACATGAAAGATCTGGCAACATCGGCCGAACAAATTAATGATCTGCTTGAAAACTGTGAGAGTGTTAACCGCTATTCCAGCGTTCAAATAGAGAATGAAATTGGTGAATGGAAAGCCGGAGCAGTCCGAATTGGTGAGGGAGAAGATCAAATCTTCCTGCTCATCATTGAAACGCCACGGCCCGAAAGTGACCAAAAATCCGGTGAAAATTCGGAACATGGCCGTGTAACCAGGCTTTTTGCAGCACACAATGTCCCGTTATCCGGTGATGGTGACAAACCGGATCTCGGTATAAAGGTTGCTGAACAGACATCTTTTTCGGAAAATGACGATGACTTAATGTTAGAGGAACATTCCGTTGTCACTCCATTTCCAGGTAATAAAGACAATAAATCCGTAGCAAATTCCATTCAGGAACCAGAAGAACCGCTGACTGAACCTGAATTTTCCGAAATTGAAGATGACGCACCAGACAATGTGTCCGGCATTGAGGATACTGCGACAGATTCAGTTGATGATACCGAATTGACCGATGACAGCAGAGATGATGAACACGAAGTAGCGACCGGTACGGACACGCTTTCATCTCTGGACGATGAAACAATTATCCCTTCGGAGACCGGTATTTCAATTGGTTCCGATGTTGAAAATGAAATTACCATTTCATCCGGCACCAAAACAGACCAAATCGAAATCAACCTCGATGAAGACCAAAAATCCGATATTGAAATAGACGAAACAACATCAACAGATATGCCCGCACTGGAAGACGAACAGGACCTGTTTGACGATGACAGACTTGCGTCACCAATGGGTTTTGTCATTCATTCCGGTGACGTTCCCAAACATGCCGATGAACCTCCCAAATCGAATACCAACGAAGAATCTGGTAAATCTGCTGATATTTCTGACCTGGACATTGAAGAAGACGAAGTCCAGTCGCCCTCTCCCATTCTCGAGATGTCAGATACCGAAAACGAAACATCTAGGGATGATTTGGAAGCTACAGCCATAATCGACGAACAGGAAGACCTTCCAGACCAACAATCTGCATCAGTCCATCAGTTCCCGTCAACGGCTGATCCCGCTTTCAAATTTTCGGCGAAATCCATACCGGATCGTTTCACATGGGAACTCGATTCCGACTACAATTTAGTAGCGTTATCTGACGCCCTCCCCGAAGCAATTGGCCCTTCGGTCCGTGAATTCATCGGTAAAAACTGGGATGTTATTGCAGAGCAGGTCGGGTTTGACGAAGACGGTCGTGTAAGAACCGCCCTTGAC
>JAESRR010000022.1 GCA_016764535.1 Cohaesibacteraceae bacterium
AATGGCTGAAATTCCCCGGTATATGACTGAAGCCATGGAAACCGAGGAACAAATAAAAGCTCTGGCACACAAATTGTCAAAGGCTTCCGATGTTCTGTATCTGGGACGAAATACAAACTATCCGCTGGCTATGGAAGGCGCCCTGAAACTCAAGGAAATTTCCTATATTCACGCCGAGGGATACGCTGCAGGTGAACTCAAACATGGGCCAATTGCATTGATTGATGAGACAATGCCGGTTGTTGTGCTCGCTCCCTATGATGCTATATTTGATAAAACACTTTCCAATTTGCAGGAAGTTGCGGCTCGGGATGGGCGCATAATCCTTATTACAGACCAAAAGGGTGCTGATATAGCAGGCTCGGATGTTGATGATGTTATTATCATGCCAACGATGCTCGCAACAATCGCGCCTTTGGCCTATGCGATCCCCATCCAGTTACTTGCATATCATACTGCCGTATTTATGGGCACGGATGTTGATCAACCAAGAAATCTGGCGAAATCAGTTACGGTTGAGTGATGTTAATTTTCGGAAGGCGGCAGCGGTTTTGTGAGAACATAATATGCTGCCGCACCCATCATTGTAGCCACACCCAAAGCTAACCAAACAGCCGGTTGCACAATAATGTAAAACACCACATATCCTATAGCCATGCCGCTACAGGCAATTTTTTTTGCTGATAATGAAATTGCGCCATGTTTGGTCCATTGTAATATTGGTGGACCAAAAACAGGGTGCTGAAGAAGTTTACGCTCCAGTTTTGGAGATGATCTGGCAAAACAGGCGACAGCCAATATTAAGAAAACAGTCGTAGGCAACAAGGGTAATATTACTCCAAGTATTCCAAAGCCACAAAATACAATGCCGGATGCGAAATATAGCCATTTTTTAATGGAAGATAATTGACGCCTTGTCATAAAAATGTGCTCAATGCCGATGAGTGCCTTTAATTGGCTTGCCTGATCTCTTAAGTCATATAAGAGCTGATTGACAACAGTTGAACGGTCGACCGACTTTTAATGCCGTTTTTGGCGCGTCCTGTTAAATAGGACTAACCAGCGTGCTGGTAATATTGTTGCGTAGAAACCTGCGAGTTAAGGGATACTAAAATCGATGGTGAAGGGTGATGAACCAAAGGGAACCGTTCAGGACGAAGCTGTGCGAATTCGTCCTGGCACTCGAATGCGGAATTATTTCTTCACTGGTTTGGTTATTGCTGCTCCCGTAAGCATCACTATTTATCTGTCATGGTCATTTATTCAATGGGTGGATGGATGGGTTAAACCGCTTATTCCTCTGAAATATAATCCAGATACCTATTTGCCTTTCTCGGTCCCTGGGGTAGGCCTGATTATTTCGTTTATTGGCATAACGTTAATTGGGTTTCTTACAGCAAATCTGGTTGGCAAAACGTTGCTCAGTTATGGTGAAGTCTTGCTGGGTCGCATGCCACTCGTACGAAATATTTACAGTGGCCTTAAACAAATATTTGAAACGGTGCTGTCACAGCGCGGACAAAGCTTCAAAAAAGTTGGATTGATTGAATATCCACGGCAAGGGCTCTGGGCCATCGTGTTTGTTGCCACCAAAACTTCGGGAGAAGTCCTTGTACGCTCCGAACAGGACAGTCTGCTGAGTGTATTTCTCCCTACAACGCCAAATCCAACATCCGGGTTTTTACTTTTTGTTCCATCCAGCGAAATAAAAATACTGGATATGTCCGTGGAGGAAGCCGCCAAACTGGTCATCTCGGCTGGACTGGTAACACCCGATTATCAACAGAAAATCAAAAAACTTGCTGATGCGAAAATTCTTGCTGATTCAAATGCGGACTAGAAACGTAACTGACCGCTTATCCTGAGCGTAGCAAGCGAATGGCATCATCCCTGCCAAAAAGATAAAGCAAAACCCTTAGAGCCTTGCCTCGTTCTGATACAAGTTCGGGATCAGTTTCGATTATCAATCTCGCATCATCTCTTGCGACTTCGATGAGTTGTTTGTGGTGTTCAACGCGTGCCAATCTGAAACCCGGTGTGCCGGATTGCCTGGTTCCCAGAACGTCTCCTTCACCCCTGAGTTCAAGATCTTTTTCTGAAATCTGAAATCCATCGTCTGTCTGGCGCATGATGTTCAGTCGCTCTTTCGCTATAAGGCCGAGCGGTTCCTTGAAAAGTAGCAAGCAGGAGGATGCAGCATCACTGCGACCGACCCGGCCGCGGAGCTGATGCAATTGGGACAGACCAAATCGTTCAGCATGCTCAATAATCATGATAGTGGCATCCGGGACATCAACACCAACTTCAATAACAGTTGTTGCAACAAGGATTCGGGCTTTGCCATCCCGAAACCGTTGCATCACCGTGTCTTTTTCCGCCGGTTTCATCCTTCCATGCACCAGCTCAACCTGGTCCCCTAAAAGTTTCTGCAGCATATTATGCCGCTCTTGGGCAGATGTAAGGTCGCTTTCTTCGTTTTCTTCTACCAACGGACAAACCCAGTATGCCTTTGCACCGGAAGAAATTTGGGATTGCAGACGCGTCGCAACATCGTCAATCCGGTCCATAGACAGTGTACGTGTATCGATTGGTTGTCTGCCTGCCGGTTTTTCTGTTAAAACCGACACATCCATATCACCAAAATAGGACAGAACCAGAGTTCGGGGGATTGGAGTTGCTGTCATCACCAGCATATCTGTTTGCATGCCCTTTTCTGCCAGAGAAAGACGCTGATGAACGCCGAATCGATGTTGTTCATCGATAACTGCAAGACCCAGGTTTCTAAATAAAATCGTACTTTGAAAGAGCGCATGCGTTCCAATGACTATGTCAACTTCACCTGATGCTATGGCATTCTCGATTTCCTTGCGTGCTTTGCCCTTGTCTTTCCCTGTAAGAACTGTGATGGACATCCCCACAGCATCTGCCAGAGGTTTTAAACTGGCAAAATGTTGCCTTGCTAACAATTCCGTCGGTGCCATCATGGATGCCTGATAGCCACTCTCGACAATAGCTGCCATGGCAAACAGTGCAATTATGGTTTTACCAGATCCGACGTCACCTTGCACCAGACGAAGCATTCGCTCGGGTTTTTGAAGATCTGTTTCTATCTCTGCGATCGCGACCTGTTGGCTTTGCGTGAGTGTGAATGGCAGGGCCGAACGAAGTCTGGTGGCAATTGTTCCATCAAATCGGTGAGCGATTCCTTTTCCTTTTCTCACCATCCGGCGCACAAGAGCAAGCGCCAGTTGCGAAGCCAGATATTCATCGTAAGCGAGACGGCGCCATGAAGCAGTTTCGGGATCAAAATCTGCCGGTTGTTCGGGGGTATGCAGAGAAACCAGGGCGGTTCTAAAAGCTGGAAAGGCCTGTTTTTCCAGCCAGGGGCCGTTTTGCCATTCTGGTAATACCGGAATCCGATCCAGCACTTGCGCCATGATTTTTTTCAGAATTTTACCCGAGATGCCTGCTGTGAGGGGATATACAGTCTCAACGAGAGGGTGGGTTTCGAATTCCTGCTCTGTCAGGATAAAATCCGGATGAACCATTTGCGCCCGGTTGTTGAACCATTCAACCCGTCCGCTAACAATACGAAGTTCACCCTGGGGTAAACTGCGTTCGAGCCAGTTTCCGTGGACATGAAAGAACACAAGTTCGATGGTCCCGGTGTCGTCATGACAGATTACACGATATGGCAATGCCTTTTTGTGTCCGGGTGGGGGGAAGTGCTCCTCCACTATCAATCGCAGCGTTACAACCTCACCACTTGCCGCGCCCGATATTCCGGGTTGATGACGTCGATCGATCACTGAAGCCGGTAAATGAAAGGCCAGATCCAGAAGGCGCGCGTCATCGTCCCCGGGAATGCCAAGAAGGCGGTTGAAGTGCTGAGTTGCCCGGGGGCCGATGCCCTTGAGATTTCCAAGGGTTGCAAATAGTGGTGTTAAACAATCTGGGCGCATGATTTCAGCTATCGCTCGATGAACAAGCTGCAACGATACGGGATACCTGGCTGACAAGCTATACAGGGCAGAGTATACACAACAGGAATCATCTCTGTTTTCATAATTTCAGGTACACGCAATGTCGACGGGCAGCCGAAGGTCCAGTAATGGTCTTGAACCAAGACGAAAAAAGATCCTCATGCGTGCCTGGCATCGCGGAATCAAGGAGATGGATCTGATTCTTGGGCATTATGTGGACGCAAAAATTGATACAATGTCCCTAAGTGAACTTGATGATCTCGAGCAGTTAATGGACCAATCAGATCGATTGCTTGTCACTTGGTTTACCAATGAAAAACCGGTGGATACAGCATTTGATACTGTGGTTTATCGCAACATTCGCGCATTTCACCAGGCGCGTTCATTCGAATTCTAGATGCGGATATGATGGATTTTTCACCAGTACTTGCCCCAGGGTCTTCCTCACTCATAACCGGAGTTCCGGATGGATTTGAAGCAAATCTGATCGTCACCCTGGCGAAGCAATTATTTAACAACAGAACTGAAAACGCCGTCGGACCCGATCTTGTGTTTGTGGCGAGAGATGGCCAAAGACTTGCCGCTATTGAGCGGGCGATACCGTTTCATGGAAACGACATCTCTGTACTGGCTTTGCCGGCATGGGATTGTCTGCCATATGATCGTGTGTCACCGGCAACCGAAATATCGGCAGCCAGGATGAATTCCCTGAGCCGTTTGATACAGGAAGGAAACAGTGACAATCCTGTTGTCTTGTTGGTTACAGTAAACGCAATATTACAAAAAATTCCATCCCGTACTTTCATGCGGGACCATGCCTTTTCCGCCAGACCGGGCAATCGAATTATTATGGACAATATTGTCCGTTGGCTGGAACATAACGGTTTCCTTCGAACCCCGACAGTTCGAGAAACCGGGGAATATGCTGTCCGTGGCGGGATTGTAGACTTGTTTGCTTCCGGATCTGAATATCCGGTGCGGCTGGATTTTTTTGGTGACACGCTTGAATCGATTCGAAGTTTTGATCCTGAAACACAGAGAACGGTGGGACAGTTACGAAATATTGATCTTGTACCCGCCAATGAAGTTATTCTAAACCAGGATACAATTGTCCGTTTTCGAAAAAATTATACATCTGCGCTGGGTGCCGCCGGGCCTGATGATTTGATGTATGCGGCCATCAGTGAGGGGCGCCGTTATCAGGGAATGGAGCACTGGCTTCCATTTTTTCATGAAGAGCTGGAAACCCTTTTCGATTATACGCCTGATGCGCATTTCCTTTTTGACCCATTGTTTCGTGATGCGATAAAAGAACGACAGGTTCAAATACTTGATCATTATGGTGCACGAAAAGACGCACTCGGAATGAACCTTCGTGAAGCGGTGCCATATAAGCCTGTAGCATCCGATTTGCTATATCTGGGATCCCATGAATGGGCAGATACGGCTTTGGTTCGTACGCGAACTGAACTATCGGCATTTTCAGTTCCTCAGGATACCCGGGTCCAAATTGACATTGCCGGAAAGCAGGGCCGAAATTTTGCCGCTGAACGGTCAGCAGGCAATGTCAATATTTTTGATGCTGTTATTGATCATCTTTCAAGTTTGCGAAAACAGGGTAAAAAACCTGGTATTGCATGCTGGAGCAAGGGCTCCCGGGACCGAATGATCAGCGTTCTGAAGGATCATGGGCTTGAACGGATTGTGCCTGTCGATAGCTGGGACGCATATTGCTCCATCAAAAATGGACAAACTGCGCTATTGGCAATCGAACTTGAAAAGGGTTTTGAAACGGAAGATCTTGCTGTGGTTTGTGAGCAGGATATTCTGGGAGACCGTCTGGTTCGGACGAGGCGCAAGTCCCGAAAAAATTCTGATTTCATTTCAGAAGCCACAAGTTTGTCTCTGGGTGATCTGGTTGTTCATATTGAGCACKGAATTGCGCGGTTTGCAGGTCTAAAAACGCTTGATGCCGCAGGTGCGCCGCACGATTGTCTTGAACTGCACTATGCAGGTGGAGACAAACTGTTCTTGCCGGTCGAAAATATTGAATTGCTGTCACGATATGGGTCTTCGGATACCGAAGCGCAGCTTGATCGGCTGGGTGGCACGGGCTGGCAGGCACGAAAATCAAAACTGAAGCAGCGCATTCGCGATATGGCGGACCAGCTTATCAAAGTAGCCGCTGAACGCGAATTACGAACCGCAGATRTAATTGTGGCACCGGAAGGGGTCTACGACGAATTTTGTGCACGTTTCCCTTATGAAGAGACAGAAGATCAACTAGGCGCAATCGAATCCGTATTTGACGACCTTGCAAAGGGCCGGCCGATGGACAGGCTGATTTGTGGTGATGTTGGGTTTGGTAAAACCGAAGTCGCGTTAAGAGCGGCATTGCTGGTTGCATTGTCAGGCCGCCAGGTAGCACTTGTCGTGCCAACTACATTGCTGGCTCGTCAGCATTATAAAACATTTGTGGAGAGATTTTCCGGATTTCCTATCGAAATACGACAGGCTTCACGGTTGGTTGGTGGCAAGGAACTGGCCAAAACCAAAAATGAGTTAAAGGAAGGCCTCGTCGATATTGTCATCGGGACACATGCATTGCTTGGAAAATCGGTAACGTTCCGTGATCTTGGAATGATCATTATCGATGAGGAGCAACACTTCGGTGTGAAGCACAAAGAACGCCTTAAAGAAATGAAATCGGATGTTCATGTGCTCACATTAACCGCAACGCCCATTCCACGAACGCTACAGCTGGCGCTTACGGGTGTTCGCGAATTATCTCTCATTGCAACACCACCGGTAGATAGACTTGCGGTTCGCACATTCATTTCGCCATTTGATGGATTGGTGGTGCGAGAAGCTTTGTTGCGGGAGAGATATCGTGGTGGCCAGTCATTTTATGTCTGTCCACGCGTGAAGGATATTGCAAATGTTCGCGCTTTTTTGGAAGATAACGTTCCCGAATTGAAAGTTGCGGTGGCGCACGGTCAGATGGCACCAACACTTCTTGAAGATATTATGACCGCATTTTATGACGGCCAGTATGACGTGCTGCTTTCGACCACAATCATCGAATCCGGTATTGATGTACCGACTGCAAATACGCTGATTGTCCATCGGGCTGATATGTTTGGATTGTCACAACTTTATCAATTGCGAGGCAGGGTTGGGCGTTCAAAAATAAGAGCCTATGCATTGTTTACGGTTCCGGCGAATAAAGTACTGACGAATACGGCAGAGCGACGCCTCAAGGTATTACAGTCTCTGGATACACTTGGTGCCGGGTTCCAGCTTGCCAGCCATGATCTGGATATCAGGGGTGCAGGGAATCTTCTTGGTGAAGAGCAGTCCGGCCAGATCAGGGAAGTCGGGTTTGAACTGTATCAACAAATGTTGGAAGAGGCTGTTGCATCTCTCAAATCGGGTGATTTTGACGTTGAGGCAGAGAAATGGTCTCCACAGATTACAATTGGCACTGCGGTGCTTATTCCAGAACATTATGTCAAGGATCTTCAATTGAGGCTGGGTTTATACAAACGTCTGGCAGATCTTGACGATGCAAGAGAAATTGATGCATTTGGTGCGGAATTAATCGACAGGTTTGGACCGTTGCCCGAGGAAGTCGATCACCTTCTGAAAATTGTCTATATCAAGGGATTGTCGCGAATTGCCAATGTAGAGAAAATTGATGCAGGGCCCAAGGGAGTTGTGATTTCATTTAGAAACAACGAATTCCCCAATCCTGAAGCGCTGGTTGGATACTTGACCGAACAGGGAACACTTGCACGAATTCGGCCTGATCAAAAAATAGTCCTGTTTCGTGATTGGACCAAACCTGTTCAGCGGCTGAAAGGGACTGCCGTGATTATGACCCAGTTTGCCCGACTTGCCGGGAAAGCGAACAAATAGATCAATTGTTGGAAATATCATTTGATATTTTTTGCAATGTATCGGCGAGCTGCCGGGCCGGTTGTGCGCCTACGATCGCAAATTTATCTTCCACAATATATGTTGGAACAGAAGATATTCCCGACTGGCTTGAGGAGATGACTGAATTTCGAACGGTATCAAGATCGAGGCTGCTTTGTAACCTGGACAGGGTGTCATCACGATCAAGGCCTGCCTGCATTGCAATATCAGCGAGAACATTGAGATCCGCCAATGATTTTCCATCAAGAAAATATGCCTGAAACAAAGCTTCGACCATTTCGTTCTGTAAACCGTATTTGTGGCTCCAGAAGATCATTCTGTGTGAATTTAGAGTATTGGGGGATATCTTGATATCGTCAAACTGGAACGCAATGCCTTCGGCAAGTCCGGCCTGCTTTATTGATTCGTAAAAGGTTTTTGCGCGCTCGACCCCAAATTTGTCAGTCAGATATTGCTGCCGGTCCTTGCCTTGTTCCGGGAGCGTCGCATCCAGTTGAAAAGGAAGCCAGCGCAATTCTATCTCGAGCGAACCAAGATTTTCTATTGCCTGTTCCAGGCGTCTTTTCCCAATATAACACCATGGACACATGACATCGGAAACAACAGAAACCGAAAGTTTGTTCTTCATCTAAAACTCCGTATGTTCAAGTGAGTTCTAACAGTGTTCTGAACATAACGGTTTCAATTAAATGTCAAATTGAGATTTCTGGATCTTCAAATAATTGCCTGATGAGTGATTCCCGGGTTTCTTCTCCCGATATGGCAATCAACGCCCCTTCGAGATACAGGTTGATGGGGTTACCATTTATTTCAAGTGAAACAGGCGTATGATTGACGACAGCTCTGATGCGGCGCACTGCAGTGGCAGCGGACTCCAGTGTCATGTCAGGAAAAATTGCGACGAATCGCTCGTGGTCCAGGCGCGAAATCATGTCTTCGCCACGTATCAGATCCTGTAAAACCCGACCTGCCTTGGCAATCGCCGTTTCTTTTTGTTCTGGATTTAAAGTATTGTTCTGGCCATCTACCGAAATAGTAAATCCTGCGAGAGCAACAGGCCTTTGAAAATCCTTGCAGTCAGTTATTGTAGCGCCCAGATGTTCGTTAAAAAACTTGTCGCTGTAAAGATGGGTCAATTCATCTGTTGGCGTGAGATTTTTCGCTTCTCGAAATAGTTTACCAAGTTGATTCCGGTAACGGTGTTCCCGAACCATGGCCATAAGACGACCGAATATCTGTTCGCGGTCAAACGGAAATGAAATCAGGTCTGTTGCGCCACTTGCAAGAGCAGTAACAGCCAGCTCCACTGCGCTTTCCGGACATGTAACCAATATAGGAAGATCAAAGAACCGGGGGTTATTACGAAGGCTCTCGATGAAGCCGATCAAATGATCCTGCTTTTCATCCATGTCGATGATAATGGCGTCAAATGTATGGTGCACCAGATATGTTTCAGCCATCAACTGGGTGAGGGCACCAATAAATGAATTGCCTGCCGGCATTGCATTTTGCAATGGAAGGAAGGTCATACCTTTGCCGACGACAAGAAATCGTGCGTCTTCAATGATTCTCGGCGGTGGCAATACCGGCAATCCAACACCAAATTTGTGAGACGTTTTTGATCGTCTGACGGCTTCCCGCCTCATCGTTGACAGCCGCATTAATGACTGTAAACGCGCATGAAATTGTTCATCCGTAATCGGGGCTTCAAAAACATCATCAAACCGGGACAGCAAATACAGTTTCTGATTTTCACTTGCAGCCGTTATTGCAACGATCGGAATTTGCGTTTCCCGAAATTTTTCCGAAGCCCTTAACTGGCCGCTGCATTCGATTAACCGGGCATGCTTTTCCACCGGGGAGCTTACAAGATCAAGGATAACCAGATCAGGTGAATTTGGGACCTGCGGAATATCCGGGGAATTGGGAGATAAATCCAGCCTGGAAGTATCAACGGCAAATCCCCGATCTTCCAAAAAACGATTAAGCAACACGGCGTCCGGATTAGATCCCTCATCGCCAACCAAAACCAAAGCCGTTTTACTCATGAACTCAACCCTCACTCAACAAGTAATCAATCCTGGCGGAGTTTGGTGAAGAGGGCCTTAACCGATTAAAATATATCTTTGCAGGGTTGCACCGTTTTTATCCCAGGTATTTATGTTGGATGGGGTAGCTGGGTTCGCCGAACGGCACCGCCTGGCCCTCTGGGAATACCAGTTGTTTCGACAATTTCATGTGGGACTTTGTGTCTTGCCGCATTCACGCTGTTTAAATAGTGCTTGAGATCGTTGGTCAGATTTACGGATTTGCCAGATGATACTATGGCGACGCAAAGCCTGTTGCCCAAAACCGGGTCAGATTGAACGTAGGCCGCAGCGTCGGATGCCCCGTCAAATCCTTGATACAGCGAATCAAGTTCTTCTGCATGAATGGTAATACCGCCCAGAGCAAATACATCTCCCATATCGCCTATCGGCACAAATGAACTGTGATCTTCGGCCGCCAGTTTGCCTCCAATTTCGGTACGCACAAAGCCGTTTTTATCCAGATGAATGAGTTTTGTGTTTTTCAGAGTGTCGGTTAGCCGCGGGTACGATTGTTGTGAGACCATCGGGCCTCGCACACAAAGTTCACCACCCATCATTGATTTGATTCCAAAACTATCAACGCCTTCCTGCATGCTTCGTAAATGGGTTTCAAGCAAAACCGGTCCATGTTCGGCGCCATGAGGAGATCTGATTTTCCCAAGAGGAATTGTGCCAGGTTCCCCGGCGTCCGCGCTTCTTGTTCTGGCGTATAATGCAAATTCTCTAATGCTGGTTATGTCAACGATCGATAAATCTTCGGGTGTATCAAAACGCGCTATGTCCGCTGTATGATTCCTTGGCCAGATCAGTCCAATTGATTTCAACGTCGAATTGTCCGATTCTACATATTTTTGAACAAAACTTCGCCCCAAAGAACCCGGTAACAGCAGGTGACTGGTTTCACGAGCGGTAACATTTTCGCAAAGTCTTTTGTCATTGGTATAATGATGCAAGTGCAATCTACACCCGGCCAGAAGCCAGGGGACGACAGCTGCTCCAAATCCGCAAATTCCGGAGAGTTGGAACGGTGACATCAAATTTGTTGAAGCATCAAGGCGAGATTCCAGAAGTTGCATCATCCCGGTGGCGATCCAGTGATTATGACTCCTTGGTACCGGAATGCGCGCATTTAGTTGATCGGCCGTCCAGGTGATTGTCGCAATATGATCAGCCGCCGCATCCTTGCGTTTGGGAGGTACAAAATCTTCGACTTCGTCTCCATCCAGATAGGCAGAAAGATCAATCAGGCCATCTGGTACACGCGATCCAAAACCAAAGACGAACTGGATGCCAAATACATCGGCCGCAACATTACGCATACTTTCGCCGATGGTACAGTTTTCCAATGTATCACCGACAACAATTGCTTTTGCACCAATAGCCGAGAGAGCTTCCGATATATCCGCTTCCCGCCAGGTGAGAGGTAACGGACTAACGATGCAGCCAGCTCTTAATATTGCCAGAAATGTGATAACTGCCATTGCTGACGGCGGCATCTGCATTGCAATCACAGTGTCGGGCTTTAACCCCACTGAAACAAGAAAAGCAGCAACGTTGTCAATACGTTTGTCGACTTCTGCGTTAGTTAGACACTGTGGCTTAAATCCACTAAATTGATCGAGATCCGGATCATCAATCAGTGCCAGATCATCCGGCCGGGATTGGGCCGTGCGCCTAAACACTGATTCTAGCGTGTTCCGTCCCCAACTGCCGTCTCCGACATAGGCGTCAATGGTCTTTTCATCAGTGAGTATCATTGTCAGCCTCCTGGCCGTTAGCTGGATTCAGGGCTGATACCACCAGGTGGAAGGTCGGTATCCATACAGGGAAGTTTTGTCCGGGCTTTTAATACTGGATTTGCGTGCAATCCATTGTGCCGGGCCATGGAATAGTGGAACGACATAATAGCCGGATATGAGCGAACGGTCGAGGGCCCGGGTTGCAGTTACAAAATCCTCCCTTGTCCGGGCCGCAAGCATCGCGTCTATCGATTTATCAATCGCGGGATTGGCTGCGCCTGCCTGGTTAAACCAGCCATCGATATCGCGGCGATTTGAACGCCAGCGAGAATTTTGTTCGGTTCCAGGAGACAGGGATGCGGACCACGACATTTGTAACATGTCAAAATCCATCGTTTTGCGTCGTTCCCAAAACTGGGTGGATTCAACGGATCGAACATCGACTCCCACACCAATTCTGGCAAGTGTTCTGGCAAAAGCCAGTGCAAGTCGTTCCTGATCCTTGTTTGTAACCATAAATTCGAATGTCAGTTTTTTGCCGGACTTCAGGTTAGTCATTTTGGCGTTGGAAATTTCGTACCCGGCCTGTTTTAACAAAGCGATGGCGTCTCGAAATGTCGCGCGGTCGTCACCCCTGGTGCTGCCGGAAACCGGCGAGTATTTGCCTTCAAGAACTGCCGGATCGATCGTTTCCAGATGGTCCTGCAATATGTTTTTTTCCATTTCCGAAGCCGGGATACCCAGCGCAGACAATTCGGATCCCTGAAAATAGGACCCGGTACGGGAATACTGGCCGTGATAAAGGTTTTTGTTTATCCATTTAAAATTYAATAGACTSGCAAGTGCCTTACGCACCCGAATATCGGAAAAAACATCGCGCCGTGTATTGAAAACAAATCCGTTCATGCCTTTCGGCAGACCATTCAAAACGGCTTCGAGAGTGACTTTACCAGATTTTACAGCGCCAAAGTCATAACGCTCYTTCCATCTGCCAGGATCACTTTCAACATTAAGATCATACAACCCCTTTTTGAATGCTTCAAACATTGGTCCATGATCACGGTAGTAGCTAATTTTGATAGATTCAAAATTATGGAAACCTGCATTGACGGCAAGATCTCTACCCCAGTATTCGGGATTTTTATTCAATTCCAATTGTTGCCCAAGATCTACTTTGCCAATTGTGTAAGGGCCAGATCCGATCAACGTATAGTCGCCGGATTTGGCAAAAAGTTCAGGCTGGATGGCATGAGCGGGCAGTATGGGAAACATTGCCAACAAGAATGGAAGCTCTCGGTCAGTACCGTCCTTGAAATTGAATTTGATCTGATTTGAACCGGGTTGTTCTGTTGAGATGATTTTTTTGAACATCCTTTTATAATTCGGACGGCCATGGTTGCTCAGGAGTTCAATGGTAAACAATACATCTTCGACAGATACCGGATGCCCATCGGAAAATCGGGCTGCATCGTTAATTTTGAATGTAATCGAGGAGCGATCATCCGGCATGTCTACCCACTCGGCCAGTAAACCGTAGAGCGAAAACGCTTCGTCGTGAGAGCGGGCCATCAGGCTTTCAAAAACGTTATTTCCAATAACTCCATCTCGTAAACCGCGGGGCGCAACGCCTTTCAAAATAAACGGGTTGAGACTGTCAAATGAACCCAGATAACCATACGTCATTGTTCCGCCGGACGGTGCCGTAGGGTTTGCATAACCAAAATTACTGAAACCATCTTTATATTGCGGTGTTCCATGCATGGAAATGGCATGGACCGGTGCTGACACCGTAGCATATGTCGAATATCCCAAAATTGCGCATGCGCAAATCAATCGAAGAAATGGGTACAAGATAACAGGTACATAGTGTGTTTTCATAATGTATGCTCTCAACCTGACTAAACATATACGCAACGGAAATTTCGGTGGATGTAACTCCGAATCGAGAAGCAAGTTTACCATGACTGCATATGATTTTTGTGAGATTTAACGGATTACCAGTTGCATTTTTATCACCGCGAAATACGCAGTTGTTGGTACAATGTCATTGTTCCGCCGTAATGCTTGATCTTTGATGACAAGGAACGGTACAAGAACACAGAGTTTCAGGACTGTTAACATTGCCCCGTAAATGTGTGGCACAGTTGATGTAAGAGTACAGGATTTACCCTATGAACTTTAGATCGTTGGCGATAGCGATAGTGACCGGCTTGGCCCTCGGATTTACAGGGATTGCCGTTCCGTCAGCAACTGCACAGCAAGCTGCGCCGGCTCCCAAGGGCTGGGGCAAGGAATGTAATAAAGATCCAAAGATTAACAAGGTTCTGTGTATTACAACATTTGAACTGGTCTCTCGAAACGGCCAGCCTCTTGCACTTGTCGCAATTCAGGAAATCAAGGGCGAGGCGCGAGGGAAAAGTTTGTTGGTTGTTGTGCCAACTGGTATGCTGATACCACCGGGTATCAGTATCAAGGTAGATAACAATCGGGGTATCAAGGCTGCGTACGGTCTCTGTAGCCGGGATAGCTGTTTGTCTCAAAGACCAATAACAGAAGCGTTTATCAATCAGCTAAAGCGTGGTGCTGTACTTAATGTCACGACGATTAACCCACGATCCAAAGCGGCAATTTTTAAAATCACTTTGACCGGATTTACCAAAGCCTATGAGAGTGATGTGACACCGCCGGTGAACGAGCTTGCTAAAGGTGTGCAAAAACTTGCTGACGAAGCGCGCCAGCGGTTATTGGAAGAACAGAAGAAAAAAACAAAAACCAAATAGTTGAATTGAGCAGCCGATCTGCAGTTCAATCGTTGCAAATAAAAAGACCGTATTGCCAGCAGGCAATGCGGTCTTTTTTGTAAGGAAACTGGCGTTGAGCAAATTAAATGCGCCTGCAATTATTCTAATTCAACAACTCACCCTGGACTGAATAAATACCGTCGCTGTAATGATCAAAAATTTCGTCGACCTGGGGATGCCGGACGGGTTGACCTGATTTGTCGGGTACAAGGTTTTGCTCGGATACGTAAGCAACATACTCCGAATCTTCGTTTTCTGCGAACAAGTGATAAAAAGGCTGGTCTTTGGTTGGTCTGATATCTTCTGGAATAGCTTCATACCAGTCTTCGGTATTGGAGAATTCCGGGTCAACATCAAAAACCACTCCGCGGAATGGAAATACTCTGTGCCGCACTACCTGGCCAATCTGAAAACGCGCAGATTTAATTTTTTCGCCCATACTGCGAAGACTCCACAATTCTAAAAATAGTTGGAAAACGATCGTCCAACAGCGATGGCCTAGAGGGCACAGGCGTTGTCCTGCTGTCAAGGAATGAGCGGTATTGAGGTTAAAGCGATCAATGTTTTCCACCATCCATTTGGGGTCTCAACGAGACCATCGTCTGTGACCCCACATCCATTGATCCGGTTCTTCCCTGATCCATGTTTCAATCTGTTTTTGAATGGTTGCTGTCGTGGTTTCTATGTCGCGCTTGCGATCGTCGGTTTGAGCAACCGGCAGTTCAATAATATCAAAACGGAATCGTACTCCGGGGAGGCGAACACAACGAGCCGCAAAAAGCGGTACATTTTGAGTTCGAGCCAGCATCGCCGGGAACGGATTGGAGGGGGCACCTCTATGGAAAAATGGAACCTCGATCCCGCGTAGATCACGCAAATCCGCGAGTATGCCAACGCACTTTCCGGTTTTTACAATTTTCAACAGCGCCCGTGCGGCTTGTTGCCCCTTGGCGTGAAGGCCAACGGGCCATAAATTCTTCCTTTGGTGGACAAAGTAATCGTCAACCAGCGGGTTTTTGATTTTTTGATAGACACCACCAAGTTCGATATCATGAACGAGGCCCGGATACCCAATGAGTTCCCAATTGCCGGAATGGCAGGATACGAAGACGCCACCCTTTATTTTCAGTTTTCGGGATGCAGCCTGCATTTCCTCAATATTGATTTCAAAACGCTCATGTTGAGCAATCAGTTTATTGAGGAAAAATCCTTCAGCAAATGTTCTGCCCAAATTCTCCCACATATCCATTACATGGCGTTCGCATTCGTTTGTTGTTTTCTCTGGAAAGGCTGACATGATGTTGGCAATGGCACGATTATGACGCTTTAAGCGTGGAGCAACCAGTCGCCAGATTTTTCCCATAAAACCAGAGGCTACTTCAAGGGGCATGGCAACCAGTAACAATCTAACAAGCATTAACAATCCAAGTTCAATGTGATTTTGAATTTTCTTATGGATGGGAATTTGTATCAAAGACATAATTGTACCGGCATAGCCTTGTTATTGGATGGATTACAAACCAAATGCCTGGTGCATTTTGTCTGTTTGTTGTTCTACATTGACCGTATCGTTATTGCCAAACGAATCCCGCCCCAGAGAGTTCAATGATCACATGAGTGATATCATAGCCTTGTCACTTCCATTTTTTGGATTGATATTTTTGGGATTTGTTGCGGGAAAAATTGTTCGCTTGCCCGAGGATGGCCTGGCGTGGTTGAATATATTTGTTGTATATATCGCCCTTCCGGCTCTGTTTTTTCAGATAATTGCACAGACTCCACTGGCAGAACTTGCCAGCCCGACATTTATTCTCGTGACGACATTTTCAACTCTTGCAGTTTTTGTGCTTGCTTTCGGAACAGGCATGCTTGCTACCCGCGGAAATGTTTCAGAATCCACAATCCAGGCGTTGGGCGGATCATATTCCAATATTGGTTATATGGGGCCGGGGCTAACGCTGGCAGCACTTGGAGATTCTGCAACGGTGCCTACGGCGCTTATTTTTTGTTTTGACAGCATTTTGCTTTTTACACTGATACCTTCCTGCATGTCGTTTGGCAGAGGACAACACGGGGGTTTTCTTGAAACACTTTGGTCAGTGTTTAAAAAAATAATTCTGCATCCCTTTATTCTTGCAACAATTGCAGGAGTTATAGCAGCCGCAATGTCTTTTTCCGCCCCGCAATGGGTGGATCAAATATTGAATTATCTAAGAAATGCTGCTGCACCATGTGCCCTGTTTGCCATGGGTGTTTCTATAGCCTTGCGGGCTGTCAAACGTTTCGCGCCGGAATTACCAGTTTTGTTATTGATAAAACTGGTAATCCATCCTGCCCTTGTGTTCTCTCTGTTGTCATTTGTCGGAGGTATTCAACCGGCCTGGATGTATACCGCGGCATTAATGGCGGCGCTTCCTCCGGCGGCAAATGTTTTTGTGGTGGCGAGGCAATATGACACCTATGTGGAACGTGCTTCGAGTATCGTAATGATCGGTACTATTGTCTCAATCGTGACTGTTACCGGACTGCTATACCTGATTGCCACTGAACGTCTGTTGCCGGGCATGCCCTGGTCCTGAGAAAATGGATATTTTGTAATGTCGGAACTGCCTTTGGACGGTATTACTGTAATTGATTTTTCGACACTTTTGCCCGGTCCGCTTGCCAGTTTGATGCTACAGGAAGCCGGAGCCAAAGTAATCAAGATCGAACGTCCAGGCGGCGAGGAGATGCGTAATTTTCATCCGAAAATAGACGGGGTGTCCGCTCTTTATGCCCAGCTTAATCGCGGAAAAGAATGTCTAGAACTCGATTTGAAAAATGAGTCTGACAGATCTGGCGTTTTCGAATTGATCAAAAATGCCGACATTGTTCTCGAACAATTCAGGCCCGGTGTGATGGAAAAACTTGGTTTGGATTATGCGACTCTTTCGAGTTCTAATCCGGCCCTGATTTATTGTTCGATTACCGGATATGGCCAAAAAGGATCGTTGGCACATAGAGCTGGCCATGATTTAAATTATATTGCTGCATCTGGATTATTGTCGGTGTCATCGCGTGGGTCGGATAAACCCGTTGTGCCTCCAACGCAAATCGCGGATATTGGCGCAGGCACATTTCCTGCCTATTCAAATATTTTGCTCGCTTTGTTGAAGCGCCATAAATCGGGTAAGGGCTGCCATATAGATATTGCGATGTGCGACGGCACCTTTGTTTTTTCATGCCTTGCGCAGGCTGTCGGGCAGGCAGGCGGCAACTTCCCTGTTGATGGTGACTGGTTGCTTACAGGAGGGTCTCCGCGCTATCAATTATATCCGGCGAATGATAGCAGGCTGGTAGCAGTTGGCGCCCTGGAACAGAAATTCTGGAACATGTTTTGTGCTGCAATTGAATTGCCTCACGAACTGCGAGATGACCTGAAAGATCCGTTGGCGACGCTGCAAGAGGTTGCCAATATTATTGGCTTACAAACATCTACGCATTGGCAAGAAAAATTCGGCAAAGTGGATTGTTGTGTCAATATTGTTGCGACACTTGAAGAAGCGTTCGAAAACCCTCATTTTATTGAAAGGGGTCTGTTTGCTCACAAAACCAGATTAGGCGTGGACACTGTGATGAGTTCAATTGTATTGCCAATAGATTCCTC
>JAESRR010000023.1 GCA_016764535.1 Cohaesibacteraceae bacterium
AGGCACTGAATGTATCGCTGCCCAAACGACCACATGATATATTAACGATCAGGGATTCAACGGTCATATTTGCCATGCGTTCAGCCGCATCTACCGCAAGACGGATTGATTGTTCAGCATTATCCAGATTGACAACGAAACCCGACTTGATTCCCTGTGATTGCTGATAACCAAATCCCAAAACCTGAACAGCATGTGTACGCCCATGAAACGCCTGCCCGGGTTCGGAGGGGCTCAATCGTGCAATAACACAGGTTACTTTTGTAGAACCTACATCAAGAACAGTAACGATCGTCGCACGCTTTTGTGGCAGGGGACGCATGTGTGATGTTGTATCAAAAACAGCTCTGCTCATGTTGCAGGCTCCTTTGATATCTTGACGCCACGATCACGTAGATCAGCTCTGCGCCGACTTGCAGCCAACGGCGACAGCCTGATTCGAA
The DNA here is from genome assembly GCA_016764535.1 of Cohaesibacteraceae bacterium. Classification (GTDB taxonomy): domain Bacteria; phylum Pseudomonadota; class Alphaproteobacteria; order Rhizobiales; family Cohaesibacteraceae; genus JAESRR01. The sequence goes on from JAESRR010000023.1 coordinate 444, forward strand.
CACGATCACTAATCCTGACATCAACGATTGTGACATCCCGATCGAGCAAACCTCGTTCCAGATGCATGGTCTCGATAACCGCAATAGCTTCATCAATATTGTTTTCCGGAAGCTGAACCTGAATGCCATTTTTAAGAAACAGATCCCAGCGACGTGAACCTTCAAGTCTTGCAGATTGCAAAAGAGGCCCCAGTACAGGCGAAGAGGAAATTCTTTCCACAAGCACCGAAGCACGCCGGGCTGCATCGCCTCCGATAATCAGGGGCAGGGTCTCATATTGATCAGGAATGTCAGCAAAAATCGGCATTCCCGAACGCTCGATCATCACTAAACGGCGATCATCCTGCCAAAGCGCGTACGGCTTTCTCTCCTGCACCTGAATAACAAGATTATCCGGATAAATTTTTTGAATTGATACGTTTTTAATCCATGGATTGGATTTCAGGACTTCTCTTGCCTTAAAAGCGTTAAAAGCAACCATTGAGGGAYAACCGGCTACCGAAATAGCATTTCTAATTTCATCAACACTGACTTGTTTATTGCCGGTGACGTGCACATTTCGAATCTCCAGACCCATAGGAACAGTAACGGCAGCAAGTGCATCATCAGCATAACCACCTAAAAACGATCCATAAATGCAAGTTGTAAAAACCAGCAAAAGTGTCAGTAATTTGAAGGCATGTCGCGGATAAGCCGCATCACCATTCTGCAATATACGCTTGTAAAAAGGCATGCGACGGCCTTCAAACGCATTGCACCGGTCTTGCCGACTAACCGGCCCAGTAGCGTTTTCACTAACAATATCAGAGCGTTGTTCGCTCATCGGTCGCACGATGCGTCCTCCACCATCCATTTAAGTAGCCCGATAAAATCGTGCCCCGCATGGGCAGCAATCTCGGGAACCAGAGATGTTTTTGTCATCCCTGGCTGCGTATTCACTTCAAGACAAACAAGCTCCCCGGTACCATTAATCCGGTCGTCCAGCCTGAAGTCTGCTCGCGAAACTCCCCGACATCCGAGAGATTCATGAGCTGTTAATGCTAAACTTTGAATATTTTGGTAAATATTTTGTTTACATTTAGCAGGAATTACATGTTCCGACCCTCCGGGACGGTACTTTGAATCATAGTCATAGAAGTCCTGACCGACTGTTTTTATCTCCACAACACCCAATGCGACATCACCCATAACTGCACAGGACAGCTCTCGCCCGGCAACGTAGCGTTCTGCTAGCATATAGTCCCCAAAAGCCCAGTCGGAAGCATAGAGTTGCTGGGGTGGATACTCCATATCTTCACCAACAATTAGCACTCCAAAACTTGACCCCTCGGAGATGGGTTTAAGGACATATGGAGGGCGCATTACATGTTCGCGCGCAGCATCAAGTCTGTGGACAATTTTAGAAGGAGCGACAGGTACCCCCGCAGCGGCCATCACGGTCTTTGCCTTGTCCTTGTTCATCGCCAAAGCTGACGCCAGAACGCCGGAATGGGTATATGGTATTTGCAGGTATTCAAGTATGCCCTGAATTTTACCATCTTCGCCAAACGGGCCATGCAGGGCATTGAATACGAGATCAGGAGCCAGACTGGAAAGAACCTCCAGTGCATTACGGTCTACATCAACACGGGTAACGCGATATCCGGCCTCCTCAAGCCCTTTAGCACAGTCTGCTCCCGAAGTGAGGGATACAGGCCTCTCTGCACACCAGCCCCCCATTAGAACCGCTATATGCCTGGTCATGGAAGGACTCCTCGGTTTTATTTTGGTAAATTGTCAAAATTCTAATCAGGTCTGGCGAAAACGGGCACAACGCCGGTCTCATCCCAGTTTCCCCAGCGTTTGATTTCCCATTCAAGTTGAACACCGGATTGTTCATAAACCCGCGCACGGGCAAGTTCACCAAGGCTTTCAAGATCAAATGCGGTCGCGTTATCTTCATTTATAAGAAAATTACAGTGCTTGTCTGAAAAACGGGCACCACCAAGAACCTTTCCACGAAGTCCGGCCTGATCAATCAATTTCCATGCGCTGTTATTGTGCGGGTTTTTGAAAGTCGATCCACCGGTTTTTTCCCGAACTGGTTGATTTTGTTCCCGATATAGCGTCACTTCATCCATTTCACGCGCAAGAAAATCTGGATCCATATCCTTCCCCTGAAACAATGCAGACACAAAAATCAGGTTGTCAGGCACTGAACAATGTCGGTAGGAATAACCCATATCATCAACCGATATATTAACAATGTTACCGGAACGATTTACTGCTCGTACGGATATTAGACCATCCCTGGTTTCCGTGCCATGTGCTCCCGCGTTCATTCGCAAGGCACCACCCATTGCTCCGGGAACACCGCGATAAAATGAAAACCCCCCAATACCGGAAACAGCTGCAGTTTTTGCGAATTTTGCATCAGGCATTGCTGCTCCCACACGCATTTGCTTGCCTGGCAACACTTCAATATTACTAAATCCACGACCGGACAATCGTATTGTCACACCTGGAAGACCGCCGTCTCTGATCAGGAGATTTGATCCCAGCCCAATAACCCGGACCGGAACTTCTTCAGGCAGGTTCTTCAGGAAAAAACACAAATCATCTTCGTCTTTGGGTGCAAACAATAATTGCGCCGGGCCGCCAACTCGAAACCACGTCACTGCCGACAAAAGTTTATTACTATCCAGCCGCCCTCGGACGCCCGAAATCCAGGAAGAAAAATCTACGGTAAGATCAGCAAATATCAATTCAGGATACCCCGTCACCATATTTGTCTAACAAAGCATCCGGCAAAGCGTTCGCCCATTGTGTGATACTACCGGCACCAAGAAAAATTACGATATCGCCAGGCTTGGCTTCCTCGGCAATAATGTCTGTAAGCAACGCTGGATCCCGAAGATTTTTCACATTCCGATGTCCATGACCACGCAGGCCGGTTACCAGATCATCCCGGTCATAACCCTGGAGTTTCTCCTCACCGGCAGCAAATACATCGGTAATTAGCACTGTATCTGCATCATTAAAACAGCCACAGAACTCGTCAAATAAATCGCGAAGTCGCGTATATCTATGTGGCTGCATAATGGCAATTACATTGCGGCTGGTTGCCGATCTCGCTGCTTGAAGGACAGCCGATATCTCAACCGGGTGGTGACCATAATCATCAAAGATATCAACGTCATTCCATCGTCCAACATGCGTGAAACGCCGCTTGACACCGGAAAATCCTGCAAGACCGGATCTGATAGCCTGTTCATTTATGCCCAGTTGATGCGCAACAACAATAGCGGCCGTGGCATTGGCAATGTTGTGTTCTCCTGGCATCGGTAATACCAGATCAAGAAATTCCGACACGTTACCTGTCATGGGATCTCTTAAAGTAATATCAAACCGGGTTAGTCTTCCGTCGGGCCGGATATTGTTATATCGCACATCAGCTTGTGGATTTTTGCCATAAGTCAATATTCTACGGTCTTCAATTCTGCCAACGAGACTCTGAACTTCAGGATGATCAAGGCACATCACTGCAAATCCATAAAACGGAATATTTTCAACAAATGCCTTGAATGCATCCCTGACTGCATCAAAAGATCCATAATGGTCCAGATGTTCTGGATCGATATTGGTAACGACCGCAATATCGGCAGGCAGTTTTACGAACGTACCGTCAGATTCGTCAGCTTCGGCAACCATCCAGTCGCCTCCACCCATGCGTGCATTTGTTCCATAAGCATTTATAATCCCGCCATTTATAACAGTGGGATCCAGTCCACCGGCGTCCAGTAAACAGGACACCATCGATGTTGTCGTTGTCTTGCCGTGTGTTCCACCGATTGCAATGGCAGATTTAAGACGCATCAATTCAGCCAGCATTTCAGCCCGCCGAACCACTGGAATATGGCGGCGGCGCGCCTCCTTCAATTCCGGATTATTTTGACTGATTGCTGAAGAGACAACCAATACCGCAGCGTCACCCAGATTGTCTCCAGAATGGCCGACATGCACTTCAATTCCAAGTTTTCTCAAACGTAAAACATTGGCATTTTCCGAGATATCACTCCCTTGCACACGATATGTGAGGTTATTCAATACTTCAGCGATGCCACTCATACCAATGCCACCTATTCCCACAAAATGTAGTGGGCCAATATCAGCGGGTAATTTCATAAAATATCTCCTGTGCGCCCTGCGAGTTTTTCCACTTGCAAAGATAATTTTTCTGCCGCATCCGGTCGTCCAAGAGTTTTTGCGGCAAGGGCAGCCTTGATAAGCCCGTCAGGGAAATCCAGGAAATACTGGAGACGATCGGCTAAAATTTTGGCTGTCAATTCCGGTTGCAGCATTGGCCATGCTCCGCCGACAGATTCAAGTTCCTTCGCATTCTGCAATTGGTCCTGATCTATCGAATGTGGCAATGGTACCAATATTGATGGCCTTCCGATCACGCCCAGTTCGGCAATAGAAGATGCCCCGGATCTACATATAACCAAATGCGCATGCGCAATGCGTTCCGGCAGGTTGTCAAAAAAAGGCTCGACTTCAGCAACAATACCAAATTCCTTGTAAGCCGCCCGAACCCTGTCCAGATCTTCTGGCCTTGCCTGTTGAGTAATGACCAGGCGGCCCTGACTACCTTTTTTAATTCGGGCTATAGCATCGGGCATAATATCAGAGAAAAACCGGGCTCCCTGACTACCCCCAAAGACCAATAATCTGAGTGTTCCGCCTTTTTCCGCAGGCACAAATCGTTTTTTAGCGGCAGCAATAACACGCGGCCGGACAGGATTACCGCACAGAATTGTTTTATGCGAGAACATATCTGCACCTTTGACATCCTCGAATGAAACAGCGAGAGCTGAAACAAATCTGCCTAAAAATCTATTTGCCCGGCCAAGGACCGCATTTTGTTCATGCAAACATGTCGGGATACCAGCGAGTAGTGCTGCAACGATCGGAGGAAATGTTGGATAACCACCAAAACCGATAACCACGTCCGGCTGAAATTCAGAAACAATTTTCCGACACTGGATTATCCCGGCGACCAGTTCCCATAATACCCGCAATATTTTAAAGGGAGATTTCCCCGATGGTGTAGCAGACCGCACATAATAGGTGGTTATAGCCGGAAAATCGGAACCATATCTTGCCGCCCGTTCATCTGTAGCCAGATGTACTTCCCACCCTTTTGAACCAAGCACAACTGCCAGCGCTTGTGCTGGAAATAGATGACCGCCCGTTCCACCTGCAGTAACAAGTATCCGTTTAGACATTTGCCACCTTATACCCGTTCCTGACCATAAGGTCGTATATGCTTCAGACGAGAGGATTCTTCTGCCGTTTTTCGGGACAACGCAAGCAAAAAGCCCATGCCAATTGCGATGGCCAGAGTTGATGATCCCCCATAGGATATAAATGGCAACGTCATGCCTTTGGCAGGCATCAAACGTACGGTTACAGCCATATTAATTATGGCTTGTAATCCGAATAGTATTGCAAGCCCGGAAATCGCCAATCGCGTAAAAGCGTCCTTAATTGTTTGAGACAATATAAGGGATTTCAGCACAACCGTGCCGTAAAGTCCCAAAATGATAAGGCACAAAACAATGCCGTATTCTTCTGCCGCAACAGCAAATACGAAATCAGTATGAGAATCCGGCAATATCCGTTTAACGACACCTTCACCTGGTCCCTGACCAAGCCAGCTCCCGCCAACAATGGATTCAATTGCGCGATCTACCTGAAAATTATCGCCTTCCTCTTTTACAAACCTGTCAATACGACTGGTCACATGAGGAATGAAGACATATGCCAGCCCAAGACCTGCCATTGCAACTCCACCAAATCCCCCAATCCACAGCCATGGCATACCAGCCATAAAAAATATTGCTCCCCACACAAGAAACAACAGAGCAGTCTGGCCAAAATCAGGCTGGGCAACCAATAATACAACGCATACTGCCAGCAACAGGAATGCAAATAACCGCCCCGGGATTTCGGAATTGCGTGTATTTTCAGAAAAAAACCATGCACAGAGAACAACAAATGCCGGTTTCAAAAATTCAGCTGGTTGAAGTGACATGCCAAATACAGACATCCACCTCCTGCCGCCATTGATTGTGTTTCCGATGAACAGGATAACAACCATAAACACCAGACTACCTGCAAGAATCAACAATGCCAGTCGCCGAATAGTACGTCGGTCGAGAAATGAAAGACCAATCATAATTATAAAGGCCATGGGCAGAAATAATGCGTGCTTATATACAAAATGGTACGATGACACATTCGGCAGTCTTTCTGCGACAGGAGGACTCGCAGCAAGTGATAGAACCATTCCAATACCCATCAGAACAATCAGCAAACCAAGCATGGTTCGATCAACGGTCCACCACCACTCGGTAAACGGATTTTTTCGCGCCCTGCTTACCATGCTCAATTAATCTCCTGCGCAGCATCAGTCCGGTTGTAATCATTTACCAGTTTTCTGAAAGCCTCACCCCTGGCTTCAAAATTCGGAAATTGATCAAACGATGAACAAGCAGGAGATAGCAAAACTGTTGCATCACCTTCATAGCCCAGGGCCTCCTGGCGGGAGGCTTCTACAGCTCTTTCAAGGGTGCCACAAATTTCATACTGCACAACACCTTCCAGAGTTTCAGCAAATTCCGCGGCAGCCTCTCCAACAAGAAATGCCTTGCGTATGTTTGAAAAGCGATCAGACAAAGCTGAAATTCCGCCCTTTTTGGAGCGTCCACCCGCAATCCAGAAAATATTATCAAAGCTGGACAATGCCCAGTCAGCAGAATCTACATTTGTAGCTTTGGAATCGTTGATGAATACCACGTTCTTTTCCGTTGATATTTCCTCCATTCGATGAGGCAGTCCTGGAAATGAACGTAATCCGCTCGCAATGGAATTGGGCCCGATGTTCATTTTAAGACAAACAGCAACAGCTGCAGCGGCATTTTCAGAATTGTGCATTCCGCGCAATGCTGTTGCGCGATCAAGATCAAAGAAAAATTGATCAAGGCCAGCCGTTTTCAACACCCTGTCTTCTGTGTAAACCCAGGCCGTTTTGTCATAATGATTTGCAATACGCATTACACGGCTGTCTGTGTTCGAAAGTTCATCTCCAATGTGTCTGGTTCGCTCATCATCCAGCCCCAGTATCGCCAGATCGGAATTACCAACCAGGCGTGTCTTTATCGCTTCATAATTTTCCATTGTGCCATGACGATCAAGATGATCCGCTGACAAATTCAACAACACACCGATAGTCGGGTTTAGACTGGGAGTGAGGTCAATTTGATAGGAAGAACATTCAATGACATAAACCAGATCCGCCCTTGGCAATTCCAGCGATAAAATTGCTGTACCGATGTTGCCGCCAACAGCAACATCCAGCCCTGCAGATTTTAACATATGAGCAATCAACACGGTGGTTGTGGATTTTCCGTTTGTTCCTGTGATGGCAATGAACGGCGCATTCGGGGCCAGAATTCTTCGCTCACGACAAAAAAGTTCAATGTCACCGACAACTTCCACACCTTGTTTGTTCGCCAGTTTCACTGACCAGTGTGGTTCCGGGTGGGTCAGGGGAACTCCCGGAGACAATACAAGTGCGGTGATTTTTGACCAGTCAAGATTTCGCAAGTCCCTGACAACAAGCCCGGCCTCAAGAGCCTTTTGGCATCGAATAGCACTGTCGTCATAAGCCACAACATCGGCACCGCCGGCATTTAACGCATGCGCAGTTGCAATCCCGCTTTTACCAAGACCAAATAAAGCGACAGTATCGTGTCGAAATGTCGTGACCGGTATCATGTCTACCTCAATTTAAGTGATGCAAGACCTACCATCGCAAGCACAACTGCTATTATCCAGAAACGTATGACAACTTGCGGCTCGGTCCAGCCAAGGTGTTCAAAATGATGATGAATTGGTGCCATCCGGAAAACCCGTTTTCCCGTGAGCTTAAAAGATGCGACCTGAATAATGACAGAAACGGCTTCCAGTACAAACAGGCCACCTACAATTGCCAAAACAATCTCATGCTTTGTAGCCACAGAAATAGCGCCAAGCATCCCGCCTAGCGCCAGGGAGCCTGTGTCACCCATAAAGATAGCTGCTGGCGGAGCATTAAACCAAAGGAAACCCAGTCCGGCACCAATCAATGCACCACACAGCACAGCAAGCTCACCTGTTCCAGCGACATAATGAATTTGCAGATAGTCTGCGAAAACTGCGTTACCAGACAAGTATGCAATCAAACCGAATGTTGCAGCGGCAATCATAACCGGAACTATAGCAAGGCCATCCAGGCCATCCGTGAGATTGACCGCATTACCGGCACCAACCATCACAAATGCTCCGAATGGTATAAAAAACCAGCCAAGGTCCCAAATCACATCTTTCAGAAAAGGAAATGTGAGCGAAGTTGAAAATCCGGCCTCACCCAAACTGGCAAATGCAACACATGCTGCTCCGGCTATAATTGCTTCAAGTCCCAGTCGAAGTCGACCACTAAAGCCCTTGTGTGAAGACGTTGAAACCTTCAAATAATCATCATAGAAACCAATGAGACCAAAGCCTATTGTTACAAACAAAACCACCCAGACGTAGTGGCTGTCCGGACTGGCCCACAACAAGGTACTAAAAATCACACCCGAAAGAATCATCAGGCCACCCATCGTCGGTGTGCCTTTTTTTGTAAGGAGATGGCTTTGTGGGCCATCCTCCCTGATCGGTTGACCCTTTCCCTGACGACTACGAAGCGATGAAATCATCCTGGGACCAAATAAGAACACGAATAACAAGGCAGTAATCAAAGCTGCTGCAGTACGAAATGTTATGTACCGAAATACATTAAAAATTTGAAATTGATCCGATAATTCAACTAGATATGTAAACATAAATTAATCCTGAAACCGTTCTGCCATCATAATATATCAAGCTCCTGGGGGAGTTTTTTCAACCTGTCAACAATAGGTTTCATATTTGAACCAAGTGACCCTTTAATCATTATTACGTCCCCGGCCAAAAGTGTTTCAGCGATCACATCAACAAGACCGGCCGAGTTTTTGCTATAACTTCCACGTAAATTCTGAGGAATGTTATGCCATAAATGCTCCATCATGGGGCCGCAAAGATATACTCGATCCACATCTGCGGTTTTAATCACCTCAATTAGATCTTCATGCTGTTCTTTCGCTCGTTGACCCAGTTCCAGCATATCTCCCAACACGATGATTTTACGACCATTCGAAGAATTTTTATGGAGAGCCAATGTTGCAAGGGCTGCTCGCATGGAAACCGGGTTCGCGTTATAACTTTCATCAATGAGAACAGCGGTTCCGCCATCAAGTTTCAACAGTTCACGTGCGCCACGACCACGACGAGCCTTTAATTCTGGAAAAGCAGAAACTGCGTGGACTAAATCAATTTTTAAAACGTGGCAGGCAGCCAATACTGCCAGACTGTTTTGAGCAAAATGGTATCCGGGAGCCCCAATGCTAAAAGAAATATTTTTTCCAAAAACCCGGGCAACCACGTCTGTCCGGTCATCAACAACACGAACATCAATCAGCCGGACATCTGCATCACTGTGTGAACCAAAACTGATTATTCTATCTACACCAGCATTTGTCGCCTTTGAGAACAGATAGGAATACCAGGTATTATCCCGATTCAATATTGCAGTGCCACTATGAACGACACCTGCAAATATTTCAGATTTTGCTTCGGCGATTTGTTCAATATCTTCAAAATATTCTATATGTACAGCCTCGATGCCAGTGATAATCACAATGCTCGGCCGAACCATTTTCACAAGCGGCTCGATTTCACCAGGATGGTTCATTCCAATTTCAAACACACCAAATTCGGTATCCCGAGCCATACGCGCCAGAGTTAATGGCACACCCCAGTGATTATTGAACGAAGAAACCGATGCGTGTGTGGGACCACAGGCTGAAAGGGCCATATTCAACATATCTTTTGTAGTTGTTTTCCCCACACTGCCTGTAACAGCAACAACACTGTTATCAGAGATACGATTTCGCGCCGCAATTCCAATATTTTCCATAGCATGAACAACATCGGGAACAGAAAGAACATTGCAATTCGGGCCTACAACTGACGACGATGTCCAGGATTCTTCAACAATTGCCAATGAGGCCCCATTCAGGAAGGCACTTTCAACAAAGTGATGTCCGTCCAGACGATCTCCCCGAATCGCAAAATAACAATCACCGGATTGTAAGGTTCGTGTATCTATTGAAAACCCGAATATCTGCGACGCATGATCGCCAGATAGCTTGCCTCCGGTAATTTCCTGCAGATCGCTCACTAACCACAATTGGTTTTTCATTGGACACCTGATGCAAGTGCCGAGGTCACAGCAGTATGATCGCTAAATGGGTGTGAAATACCCATAATCTCTTGTCCGGTTTCATGACCTTTTCCCGCGATGAGCAACACATCACCGGATTGCAGCAATCCAATTGCATATTTAATCGCTGTTTGTCGGTCTCCTATGTTTTTCCCCTCCGGAGCTCCCTTTAGCACAGCTTGCCTGATAAGAGCCGGATCTTCYGTCCGTGGGTTATCRTCAGTCACAATGACTACATCGGCAAATTGATGACCMGCRGCACCCATCAGAATCCGTTTGCCAGGATCCCGGTCACCRCCTGCWYCAAAAACWACCAATARCCGATTGSTAACAAAAGGRCGAAGAGCACCCAGCGCWGTTTCMAGAGCATCMGGMGTGTGTGARAAATCAATRTAAACCGRAGACCCGCWACTACYATTCCCRATCAATTCCAGACGTCCSCGCGCTCCMGTCAAATTAGCAAGTCCATCAAGGCARTCATCTACCGATGTTCCGGTCGCAAAACACAGAGCGGCAGCAACCAACGCGTTGGAAACCTGAAAACTTCCTACCAACGGTATCCGTATGGTTACGTCTCCAAAAACTCCYGCGAGCTGAATAGTTTGGCCGCTGCCATCAGGGTTGTTGGATAAAAGTTGTATATCTACACCGTTTACACCGACTGACAATATTTTATGACCACGATTTTTGGAAATTTTAATCAGGCTGGCACTGACATCGTCATCAACATTGAAGACCGCAGTTCCAGCTGAAGGTAACAGTTCAGCAAACAGGCGGGACTTTGCATCAAGATACGCATCCATTCCATCATGATAATCCATATGATCACGACTCAAATTAGTAAAAGCAGCTGCTTTCAGACACATACCGTCAAGACGCTTTTGATCAAGCCCATGACTGGATGCTTCTAACGCAAGATGACTAATTTGATCGTCAATTGACAAATTCTCGACTATTTTGTGCAGTTCAACCGGGTCCGGCGTTGTTAAGCCGCCGTAGTTGGAAGAAAAGGCTGTTTCAATACCTATTGTTCCGATACTTGCAGCGTTCAATCCGGCCCGGCTCCAGATCTGACGGCAAAAAGAAACGATTGAGGATTTGCCATTTGTACCCGTAACGGCAACAATATTCTCAGGCTGCCGGGCATAAAATCGACCTGCAATTAACGCAATTTCCTGGCGCGGATCAGCAACTCTTACAATATCGATATCGCAGTTTTCGATTGCAGCATCGTGGCTGGCGAGAATAACGGACGCGCCATTGGCTATTGCCTTTTTTACAAAGACTGCACCGTCGACTTCAAATCCTTTTAGAGCCGCAAACAGATAACCATTTTTTACCTGTCTGCTATCCACTGACAAACCACGGATATCAGTGTTCCGAATACTGTCCTGCAATTGGGTTGAACCTGAAACGAGACTGATTAGCTTCATGTACACAGGGACCCTTCTACACAATTTCCGCCTGTTCAGGCAAGTCATCTACCAGATGCAGCAACCAGCAATTTTGCAGCAACATCCTGGCCAAATCTGGGCTTCACACCCAAAAAAGGAGCAATTCGCCGAATTACGTTGGCGGTGGTTGGTGCAGCGTTATATCCCGCTGTTCGATATCCGTGTGTTTCCGGCAAAGCAACAGGTTCATCAAGAGTTACAAGTACGACATAACGGGGATCATCAATAGGAAAAGCTGACAAAAATGACGTAAGATTTTTTTCATCACTATATCCACCCGGTATTGGTTTTTGGGCTGTACCGGTTTTCCCGCCAACCCTGTAGCCGGCAACTTCGGCATTGCGACCGGATCCTTCTTCAACATTCCAACGCATCAAATATCTAACATTATCACTCGTGGCCGGGCTTATGACCCGTCTACCGAGTTCTTTGGCTTCTTCTTGTGACCGTGGCAGGAATGTCGGCGTTAAGTATCTTCCGCCATTTACCATGGGTACTGCTGCTGCCGCCAGCTGTAGCGGCGTAACTGCTATTGAATGCCCGTAGGTCATCGTAACACGATTGCTTCTGGTCCAGTTTTTTACCACCTGGGGCGGAGCGACTTCAGGTAATTCAGTATCAACAATATCAAGCAGCCCCAACCTGGAAAAAAATGATTTCATAGATCCATTTTCCAAAGCCAACACAATTCTGGCTGTCCCGATATTTGAAGAGAATTTGAAAACTTCAGCAAGTGTCATTATGCGATTTTTGGCATGAAAATCAGTAATTCGGCGCTTCCCGACATAAAGCGGCGTCTTGGCATCCACGCGACTATTCAAATTGAATTTGCCAGAATCGAGACCAAGAGCCAAAGAAAATATTTTGAACACTGAACCCATCTCGTAAGTACCCATAGACACAAGACTTCGCGTCGCTTTTTTGGGATGATTTGGATCGTAATCAGGCAGTGACGACATTGCCACAACTTCGCCAGTACGCGCATCAAGCACAACACCAAAAGCTGCTTTGGTATTGAACTTCTGTGACGCTTTGACCAATTCATCACGGAGTGCATGTTGAACTCGAAGATCGATAGTTAATTGTACCGGCTCCAGGTTTCCCTCACGTCCAAAACCGGCATCATGCAGATCGCGTAACCCCTGCATATCTACATATTTTTCCAACCCGGCGATTCCATGATTATCAATGTCCACAAAGCCAACAACGTGTGACAAAGTTTCTCCAGCTGGATAAAATCGACGTGTTTCGGTTTCAAAACCAAATCCTGGAAGCCCAAGAGCATAAATATTTTTCTGAATTCGGGGAGTAAGCTCTCGAGCTATCGATTCAAATTGTCGACCACTTGAAAGCTTCTTTCTCAAAAGATTTACGTCAATGTCCGGCAACACCCGCAGCAACGCGGTTATTGCTTTCTCAACATCCATGATTTTCCTTGGTTCTGCGAAAAGCGAGGGAGTATTGATATCAATGGCCAGAATTTCGCCATTCCGATCGATGAAATCCGGCCGCCTGATGTTTATTTCCGCATGCCGCGATAGCACAAATAAATTTTTACTAATACTTTGAAAACCCAGAAATATGAGTTTGCCTGCGATTGCAGTAAACAACAAAGAGAACAAGGCAACCATCATCCAAATACGGCTTTTGGTTTCAACCATTGTAGTTTTAGTGACACCATCAACATGAATATGCGATGTTTCCTGTTGCATCATGTAGTTACTCAAATTGGCCATCTAACGAGCTTTGCTTTGAGTTTGAGACAAAGGCAAAGCGGCCAGCCCACCTGCCGCCGACACTGACGGAGATGAATCAATTGCCGGATATGGCAGTTCATCTATTGTTCCAATTTGCCAGGATTGAATAGGAGCAAGCTTAAGAATATCACTGTTTTGTTCAGACAATTGTTGAATGCGATCAGGCCTGTTGATATGAGCCCATTCTGCGCGAAGCACCGAAATATCGAGTTTCGATCGCGCGATGTTCTTGCGAACCTTGTGCAGCTGATCTGCTACTTGCTCGGCTTCTTCTTTAACCTGATACACCTGAACAGCTCCGTAAAGGACAAGAATGGCCAGCACGAGATTAATCAATCGAAGCACGGAAAGTCTCCCTCGTATCAATCGATTCCAGATCCGGAACACCCAGAATTGAGTTGTCGACGGGATGAACCGGACTGGACGTCCGAACTGCTACACGCAACCGTGAAGATCTTGACCTGGCATTATTTTGAATTTCGTCCTCTGAAGGAGAAACAGCACCCCTTACAGGCAAATTGAAACTCGGTGGCAAAACCTTTTCTTCGGGTGCGTGCCGGGACCCCCCGGAACGATCGCGGGATCGGAATTGTAGAAACCTTTTTACAATACGGTCTTCCAAAGAATGAAAAGAGACCATGACCAAACGCCCCCCAGGCTTGAGAAGACGCTCCGCTCCGTGCAAGGCCAAAGCCAGTTCTTCAAGCTCTCCATTAACAATTATTCGCAATGCCTGAAATGTTCGCGTCGCCGCATGAATTTTGTCAGTTGCGCGTCCAATGGCAGATTTGATTACAGCCGCCAAATCACCGGTACGCGTAAACGGCTCTTCTACCCTGCGCGCGCATATCGCGGCGGCAATACGTCGGGATTTTCTATCTTCTCCCAGCAACCAGATCACGCGCGCCAAATCCGACTGACTCAATTGGTTCACATAATCCGCAGCACCAGGACCGGATTGCTCCATACGCATATCAAGCGGCCCGTCGCGCATAAACGAAAACCCACGCTCGGCTTCGTCAATCTGCATGGATGAAACACCGACATCCAGAACAATTCCATCAACACCCTGAGGAGCTATTTCCCGACCAATTTCTTCAATATCAGAAAATCTACCAGGGCACAGGATCAGACGACCCTTCATTTCTTCCACCAGAGACTGCCCGTCCCTGATCGCACTAGGGTCACGATCTATACCAATTATTTGCGCAGCACCGGCATCCAGCAATGCGCGCGAATATCCGCCTGCCCCAAATGTCCCATCGATAATTATACTGGAAGTATCCGGCTTCAGATGATTTACGATTTCTTTTAAAAGAACGGGAATATGGCGAGCCGGTCCGCCAACCAAAGCGTCTTTTTCCGCCTCGAGACTCGCCATTATTCCTGCCCTTCGACAATCACTGCATTCGCAGATTTGTTAAAACCGAGATTTTTTCGCAGGGCCCGCACACGACTTCGGGATTCTTCCCGAAAAACCTCAAAACGCTCCGGGTTCCACAATTGAAATTTGTAACCCTGCCCCACAAAAGTAACCTTACCGTCCAAACCGGCATGGTTTCGGATTGTGTCCGACAATACCACCCGGCCATCACCATCAATTTTCAACTCTTCACTATCCCCAAGCAAAGCTGTTGAAAAATACTCATAATCTTCAGAGAACGGCGGATACGACGACAACAGGTCGTCAATCCTGCCTTGCAATGCTTTGCCACCGGCATCAACAGCCTGCATGTCGAGCGTGGGGCAGCAGTACAACTGCTCTGCGCCTTCCTTCACAAGCGCCTGCCGAAAAGGCGCAGGAATGGAGACGCGGCCTTTTGCATCAATTCTGTTTGTGAATGTGGACACGTATCTGCCCATGATTTCAACAACCTCACACGCCCAAACCCGGCATTCGGCAAAACACTTCAACAACACTACCAACCAAATGGGATGATATGGGATACCATGGGAATACATGGTCGTCAATGGTCCTGACAAGTGCGTGCGCCAGTAATTTCCATACTGAATAGTCAAATACACAGGCTTAACAAAGCCTTACGCACCGATGATCAAATCCGGTGTTATCCTCTGAAATCGAAAGCGCCAGTCGGTCTGTAAGCCGGGTTCTGTATGACGGGCAAGCCCGTATAATGGCCATTCATCTGGAGCCTGTGTTGCCACAAACTTCATGCAACCTACCCGGACAGCTTGTCTGGAAATCGACCGGACGAACCGCGCTGTCCCTATTCGGTTTTGCTCCCGGTGGGGTTTACCATGCCACTTCTGTTACCAGAAGCGCGGTGGGCTCTTGCCCCACCCTTTCACCCTTACCTGAATTTCAGGCGGTTTGCTTTCTGTGGCACTTTCCCTAAGGTCACCCTCGCCGGGTGTTACCCGGCACCGTATCTCCATGGAGCCCGGACTTTCCTCTCTACAAGCTTTTCAACTTTTGCAGAGCGACCATCCAACCGACTGGCTCCATTCGATTACGCAGGCTTTCTCTTGCCGTCAAGACAGGGAAACATTATTTTCAATCCAGCATCAAGGTATACAGGATTTCAATACACGCATCGCAGCGTCGTGGTTTTTATGCTGCATATTGGCAAATCCAAGTAACAGGCCCTGACGCCTGTGTGCTCCAAGATAAAACGGGCTAAGTCGCGAAAAGTCATAACCCTGTTTCAAGCCATTGTTGCGCACACTGTCATCCTGAATCTCCGCAGCATCAAATTTTACAACCAGTTGCATGCCACCGGCCGGGCATGAAATATCGAGAGCCGGGTTATTCCATGCCTGCAATGATGAAATTAATTGATCCCGGCGGAGTTGATAAACGCCGGTCATTTGGCGTAGATGTGCTCGAAAAAAGCCTTCTTCAAGAAACCAGGCCGTTGCCTGCTGAATATTATGCCCGGGTACACATCCGGCGTTTCGAACAGCACCTTTATATGCAGCAATTAGTGCTGGAGGAACTACTATATATGCAACGCGATGCGCTGGCATCATAGTCTTGGCAAAGGTCCCGACGTAAATAACACGCTCCTGATGATCAAGACCATAAAGACTCGATACCGGATCACCATCAAAATGAAATTCACTGTCATAATCGTCCTCGATAATGAACGCGCCAGCACTTTCAGCCAATTCGAGTAAAGCAAGCCTTCGTTCAAGAGACATCACATGCCCCAACGGATATTGATGTGATGGCGTCACATAGATCAATTTTGGCTTATATTTTTTGCAATCAAGTAACGAGACGTCAATTCCGAACTCATCCACAGGTGAGCTTATCAAAGTGGCATTTGCAGCTTCCGCTGCGATCCGCATACCCAGATATCCAGGTTCTTCCAACAGGACAATATCCAATGGATTGATGAACAACCGCGCTGTCAAATCCAGTGCTGCTTGTGCCGTCGAAACAACAATCACCTGCTCTGGCTGCGCGACCACGCCTCTCGACTGCACCAAATTCCGGGCAATCGCTTCCTGCAAACATGGCAGACCGGTAAAGTGTTCATACCCCCCCAGATCACCACCAAGACGCGCAGAACGCCGAAGTAATCTTGCCCACAAATCGGAAGGAAACAATGAGCCATCAGGAGATCCCGTTTGAAAATGAGATACCTCGAGCCTGTCGGAACGCAGATCCTTCTGTAGTAGCAATCCCAAATTTGAAAATACCGGCGAAGCGGGAACGGTATCTGTAACTTCCCTGTTGGCAAAAGCTTTCGCGGCTTTCGCAACGAGTGTTCCGCCGCCCCGCTTTGCGCTGGTGTAGCCTTCAAGCGCCAGCTGATCATAGGCAGCTATAACAGTATTTCTTGATACGCCAAGATTGGCAGCAAAGATGCGGGATGAAGGCAGTTTTTCACCAGCCGGTATTAAACCAGCAGTAATACCCTCCCTCAGCGAACGGTATAATTGTCTGTTAAGCGGTTCATCATGAGCTTTATCAAGTGCAATATATTTTCCGGCCAGTCGGGCTGAGTGCGGTTTTTTCATAACATGGTTCCGAAAAATATATAAATTTGGATCTACAGTTATTGCTTTTTTAGTGAAATACAGGAGCCAAATCAACAGGAATTTGATCCAAATGACAAACATCGACATTTATCCGATTGAAAAACGCAACAA
>JAESRR010000182.1 GCA_016764535.1 Cohaesibacteraceae bacterium
AGCGCGTTTTTCAGGCATGGACCAGCCCGCAAGAATTGAAACAATGGTGGGGGCCGCGAAATGTAGTGTGCAGCACCGCAGAAGTCGACCTGTGTGTCGGTGGCAAATACCGCCTTGGAAATGAATTTCCCGATGGTAAAATTGTCTGGATATCGGGAATATTCGAAACAGTCGATCAACCTACAGAACTGATATACACCTGGAATGTAGACATGGGCCAAAAAAACCCTCCATCAATTGGCTCCGAGAAGGTCAGTGTTCGTTTCGAAAAGCACGAAGTTGGTACAGAACTGGTGTTAAAACATGAGCGCATTCCGGATGAAAATATCAAGTCCAGTCACCTCAAAGGCTGGTTTGGGTGTTTTGATGGTCTTTTGGAACATCTGGAAGACGCCTGACGGTAATAATATTTGCCCATAAATTCGAGATGTTTGCATGCAGGATGTGGTCACCCGGCCTGGAATTACACAATAATCCATCGGATTTATTGTGTTGATCCGGTATGAAGATTACACTGGCATCTCTTTTAATTCATAATTTTCCAGGAGTATGATTCATGCATTTTCTCACCGTAGCTTTGCCTTTGCTTGAGAAAACAATCAACTCCCAACTTGAAGTGATGGAGCTGGTGGTTGCAGAAATGGTTTCTGCGATAGAACATGATGAAATCATTTATACGTTTGGTACCGGCCACTCACACATGCTTTCGATGGAGTTTTTTGCCCGTGCGGGCGGATTGGCAAATATTGCGCCGATCCTGGATCCGTCTTATCTAAATGGTTTTGGCGCAACCCGTTCCGGTGCACTTGAACGTTTGACCGGCATCGCCGACATTGTTTGGGATGAATATGATTGTAGTTCAGCGGGACTGTTGTTCATTGCCTCCAATTCCGGATTGAATGCTTCATCAATTGAATTTGCCCTGCGTGCAAAAAAGGAAGATGTGACAACAGTGGCGATCACATCTGTTGCGCAATCAACCGCCAATGCTTCAAAGCATCCATCGGGTGAAAAGCTCATGAATATTACTGATTTTGTGATTGATAACGGCGCGCCCAATGGAGACGGAATTCTGGATTACGGAAGTGGACTAACCGGCGGATTTTCATCCCTTTCCGGCATCGCGATTGTTCAGTCACTGATGAGTGAAACAATTCGCCTATGTGGCCTTGAAGAAATAGACGCGCCGTTTTATCAAAGCCAGAATACAGAGCGCAAAAACACAAATGCAGATTTGTACAAACGATTTAAATCGCGGATCAAACACTTGTGAAGCTTCGATTTTCAAAGGCCAGCAAGAATCTTTTCTTGTCGCAAGAGCATATCGCTTATAAGAAATCACTCTTCAAAATTGGCCAGGCAACCCCGATATCAGACGATTATTCTTCAAGTTTGAACTCCACCCTTTGAAGCGAATTGTAATGCCTGTGCGTGCGAACACAGATGGCTTCACCCGGGCTGCCAGCATGGGCGAGTATTGGATTGATACCGGATGCACACTGATCAATGGCCAGGTAACTTATCCGAATGTTTCCTCGATCGAGATTTTAGAGAAATGTGAATTTCCGCTTGATCATTCAAATCTGAATTATTCAAGGAAATGTTCTTTAGCCGAACTCGACGCGCAGGCATGCATCGATGTAATCTTCGGTACGCAATGTCATCGCCAAACCTGATTTCTATAATACCGGTGTAGGGCTTTGTTACATGCATGCACAAATCAAAATGGGTCCTGCCCAATTTGGGAATCCGCACGATACTGGGCGTTGTCAACCTGATCCCTTCGTCGTGCTGTACTTCAACTGTGTCTGTGATTGTTTGCCCCTGTTGCAGAATTGCAGCCACAGCAACTCCAGCAGATTTACCTTCAATATAACATTGGTCACCCATATCAGCTGGATGTGTTGCATTACCGACAACCGAGATTTGAAGATCAGAACTGAGCCAGTTTTGATCAACCTTCGGGATCCGCGTTTTAGAATTTAACTTCAAATGCCCTTCATGTGCGAGGCTATTTTCTCCAACAAAGTTCCCCGAAAAAATAATACTGTCACAGGCAAGTGTTCTGCTCTCTGAATTAGCGTTCAAAATTTCGATTTTTCTCGTATCAAACATGTCACCAATATCTGCAACAATCGTGTTGTAATATATAGGTACGCCCAACAAACGAGCAAATAATGCAGCTGGACGATAGGCAGTGATGCGTGAATTTTTTTCTATCATTGCAACCGGTTTTATCCCTGCGGCCCTGAGCGTCCAGATTGCTGAAAAACTTACCAATTCTGTCCCGACGATAACCGGCTTGAGAAAGGGATACAGTTTTATTGTATTCACGAACTGTTGCAGAGCACCCGTCGTTATTATTCCTCTGGGGCGAAGTCCTGATATCAACCTTCCATGACGCGGTGTCTCGCGCGCGCCTGTGGCAATTATAATATGCCGCGCCCTTATCGTTTTAAGTCCATCGAGTGTTGCCAGATCAAGTTGACCATTCCTTTTCACAGCCACTACAGTTGTGGTGGTTTCAAAGTGAACACCCGGACATTGTCGCAAAAGACATTTGATGAATTTAGGACCAGACATGGGGCGTTTAAAGACCAAAAGTCCAAAGCTGGGATGGTTCGTGTGGCGGGGTATGCCACCAATTCGGGTCTCTCGCTCAAAAACAACAATATTTTTGACACCCGCTTTTACGAGTGCGGTCGCAGCACCTATTCCGGACGGGCCAGACCCTATCACAACGACATCATAATCGAATTTATTCATGCTTCCGGAACCTGAGGGTCTTTATCCGATGTCTGACAGGCGAGCAATTGTGTAATTCGTGCGCTACAATAAAACCCGTTGCACCGGCCCATCATCGCGCGCGTTCGCCGACGTAAACCCTCCGTGTTTCTCGCGGGAATATCACTGGAAAGTGCACGCTCAATTTCTCCGCGCGTCACATTTTCGCAATGACAAACGATTTCTGTACCGTCGCCTTTTTGGAATGCACGGATTTTATCCTGGGCCAAATTCGGCATTTGTGGCCAGGAGGGCAATTCCGCCAGACTAAATTTGCAGATATCAGCAAAATTTTGGGTACACAGATGCTCCACGTACATAGCTATACCCAGAGCCGAAGTTAAACCGGTAGAACGAATGCCGTTCACACCTATCCAGTTTTTGTTGCGGGTGGCGGTAATTTGATAGTCGGCGAACTGTGTTGCTGGGCGTAGCCCGGCATAGGTTGCTGTAACGGGGTGGGCACGCAATCCCGGTAACATTCTGCTCCCGGTTTCGATGAGTTCCCGAAGTTTGTCATGATCAACCCTGGCTTCCCATCTATCTACCTGTTCTTCAGCCGTTGGCCCCAATAACAAATTTCCGAATATAGTTTTTGTCAGTACCACACCTTTGGTAATCGCTGTTGGAACCGGCAATATTATGGAATTGATCAAACCGGATGCACTTTTGTCGAATACCAAAAACTGCCCTTTGCGTGGGCGAATTTCAAAATCCGGTTTACGGCAAATTTCTTCAATATGATCCCCGTTGGTTCCGGTGCAGTTAATTATCAGCGATCCACAATATTCATTGGCATTAGTCGTTAAACGCCAATAATTACCATCGAATGTGCCGCCGGAGACCTCTGCATTAAACCTGTATTCTGCACCTGCCCTGACTGCTTGCGTCAAATAGGCCAGAGGGGTGCTCCAGGGGTCAATCACAAATTCACGTGGAACTTCAACTGCACCAAGCGCAAGATTTGCCAGGCCAGGCTCTCGAATGAGAAGTGCATTTCGATCAACCAGCCTGACGTCGTTAATGCGGTTGTTATGAGCTTTCTTTACAATCTGGCTCAAACCAGCTAGCTGCGTTTCATTCCACGCGACAATCAGGGCTCCTGTTTTCAATGTTGGCAGGTTCAACCTGGGAGCAAGGTCCAGATACGCGTCATAACCAGACTTTATACATGCAAGCTCCAGGCTGTCCGAAGGCGCATCAAATCCTGTGTGAAGAATTGCACTATTTGCCTTACTGGCTCCCGAGAGGATGTCTGCGCCTCGTTCCAACATCAGCACTCTCGCACCCGACAAAGCAAAATTCCGGGTTATCGCGCAGCCTACAACACCTCCACCAATTACGATCACATCAAAGGACAGCCCGGCAATATTGCCATTCCCATTGGTTCTTACAGGCTTTTTATTCATTGAAGTTGTCCTGACCATCTGTCAATCACCTCCTACCGTTGAAAGGCAACCAGCAATTGACAGCATCCATTTGTAAAACGTAATTGGCTCCATCCAGAACTTGAAACCTAGCCTGAAGTTTTGGGTATAGCAACTCCACATATGTGATTTATATCCACATTAATTGCAAAAAACATTTACAAACCTTCATAAATTTGCATTTATGTGGTTATTGATCGTACAAATGTGACATATTAAATGAGCTGTACTCAACCTGAAAATTGGTTGAGAGTGCCAAAGCACCAGCTCGAATTGCAGGAGGAAAGAATGGGGAAAATTCGAAATAAATTGACGCTTTACGTGCTTGCGGGTCTGCTATCCGCCGGTGTGACGGGAGCGCAGGCTGAAGGTCAATCGGCAACCGCCAATGACACTTTGGGCATAAATGTGACACACGCGAACCAGATTGAACTTCGGGATTTTGAGGCCCAGACAGGAAGCAAACTGATTGTGCGAGGCAATCCATTGTTTGCGAAACGCGAAGCATCTGGAAGTTTGCCATCTGTCACGGAACGTCTTCCTGAAGATATTCTGGTTGTTCTTCCAATTGAACGAATTGGGACTTATGGCGGCACATTGCGCGGAGCAGCCGGCGCACTTGAATCCGGCACTTCGGAAATTCTGTCGTGGCGTCAGGTCAATCTGGTGCGACTTGATCCAACCGACAACTCCATTGTTCCAGATGTTGCCAAATCATGGGCCTGGAATGATGATAAAACAGAAATTACCTTTACTCTGCGTAAAGGCCATAAATGGTCTGACGGCAACGATTTCACTTCTGATGACGTGGTGTTCTGGGTTAACGACATCATGCGCAACAAGGAGCTTACACCCGCAGTCTGGGGAAACTGGTCACATGGCGAAGCAACTGTCCAGGTAACCAAAATTGATGATCAGAATTTTACATTCAAATTTGCCAAACCAAATCCTGTATTTTTGCATTATATTGCAACCAGTGGTTCATATTTCACACCCTGGGCAGCTTCGCATGTCTTGAAACAATACCACGCAGATTATAGCGACGGTGCCAATGCTGCAGCGGTCAAAGCTGGTTACGAAGACTGGAAAGATCTATTCAAGCGCTATTATCATAAATGGAAAGACGCTGTAACTGCGACTGAAAAAGGACTGGATGTTCCGACACTTGAAAGCCATGTACTTGCTTCAGCCACTGATGGGCAAACACGAAATTTCATCGCAAATCCCTACTATTTTAAAGTAGACAGCTCTGGCCAGCAACTGCCATATATTGACAAACATAACGAGCGTTTCCTTGAGAACCAAATCTGGGCTCTTGAAGTTATTAGCGGTAACATTGATCAAAAATCCCAGAACGTAAATCTGGCTGATTATCCCTTATTTAAGGAAAATGAAGTTCGTGGCGACTACACTGTTAGCCTGGACAAGGGTCAAATTGGACCAGTACTGGTGTTCAATTACACCATTTCAGACGAGAGCAAGCAATTCGCCTATAACAGCGTAAAATTTCGCAATGCAATGTCAGTTGCGATCAACCGTCCCGAACTGGTTGAGGAACTATTCCTGGGATTGGCAAATACCGATCAGGCGATGCCTGCCGGGGTCAAATTTTCAACCGATGCGCAGCGGGCCCATATGACCGGGTTCAATCCGGATCTGGCCAATAGAATGCTGGACGAACTGGGAATGACCCGGAGAGATGCTGATGGATTTCGGATGTCACCATCCGGTGATGACTTCAAAATATTTTGGGAATATTCCCTTCAGTTCACTCGTTCTCCCGAATTCCCTCTGTTAATCGCAGAATACTGGCGCGCTGTTGGTATCGATGTGCTTTTAAAAGAAGTCACAACCGAGCTTTTGCGCGAAAAAGAAAGCCTGAATACTCTGGAAATCTCGATGGAATGGGACCTGCCATTTGCGTGGAACCTGCTTGCTGAACCATCTATTTATTCCGCGCCATGGAGTGCGAGCGGTGTGGTCACCGGAGCACCCTGGGCAAACTACATGAACTCGAATGGTGCGGAAGGTGTTGAGCCCCCTGCATGGGTTGTCAAATTGCGGGAAGTTGCAATGGCATTCTCGGGAAGCCAGCCAGGTACCGATGAATACCTGGATCTGGGTTCAAAGTTGATTGGACTGAATCTTGATAACATGGTGATCATTGGAACCGCTGGAGCGGTCCCGCAGATCAATGTGATTTCCAATAAACTGGCTAATGTTCCGTCATGGCACCTAAACGCCTATCGGGCAGGAATGGCCAATTCGCAACAAGCGGACCAATGGTCTTTTAAATAAGGAACTTTGGGCTTGAATAATAGTTGCAGGAAGTGCCTTGTGCCTTTCTGCAACTACAAAATTTTTATAAACCTTTTGACATTTTGGGACAGCTAACAAACCCTGTAACCAGGTTTTTGTTTCACCGAAACACGGGGGAATTGTGTGTGCTCTTACTGCAAAAAATTCTGACCCGACTGGGTGTATCAGCCTTGATGTTGGGAATGGTTTCAATCATCGCCTTCATAATTGTAAGTCTTCCCCCGGGGGATTTCGCAGATGCCTACGCTGCCGCCAAAATAAACAGCGGTGAAACAGTGACCAGAGCCGAACTTGAATCTATTCGAGTCCGTTTTGGTTTGGATCGTCCACTGTATGTTCAATACTTTCAATGGGTTGGAAAAATGTTCCATGGTGATTTTGGTTTCTCATGGGGTTATAGCCGCCCGGTGGTGGAAGTGATTTCAGAGCGTTTGCCTATGACAATCGTTATCGCGGTCAGCACATTAATATTTACCTATGCCACTGCGATCCCACTGGGCATTTATTCAGCTATTCGGCAATATTCCGTGGCTGACTATACATTTACAATTATTGGTTACATCGGGCTCGCTACTCCAAATTTTCTGTTCGCTTTGATTTTGCTGTTTTTTGCCAATCAGGTCTTTGGCGTCAGCGTCGGCGGATTATTTTCTCTTGAATATCAGGATGCTCCATGGACCTGGGCAAAAGTACTGGATTTGCTATCGCATCTCTGGGTACCGGTTTTGGTTCTCGGGACGGCGGGGACGGCCTTTCAACTAAGGATCATGCGCTCAACATTGCTTGAAGAGTTGAACAAAATGTATGTCACCGCTGCCCGCGCAACAGGCCTCAGTGAGTTCAAGCTTATCATGAAGTACCCTGTCCGGCTGGCACTCAACCCCATTGTATCGACATTGGGTTGGGAACTAACAACCGTAATCTCGGGAGCACCGATCATTGGACTTGTACTCTCCCTGCCCGATACCGGGCCAATGTTTGTGAATGCGTTACGGAGTCAGGACATGTACCTCGCCGGTGCAATGCTCCTGATCTATTGTGTACTGGTTATGATTGGGTCTTTCATTTCAGACGTTCTATTGATGCTTGTCGATCCCCGCGTAAAACTGGGAGAAGACTAAAATGGTCAGTTCTCAAACGACAATTGGCATCAATCCGGTCAATAGACTGGATCTGGCGACTTCCCGCCAGTTAATGTGGTACAAATTTCGAAGACATCGTTTGGCGATGACTGGATCAATAATCATCCTGCTTTTTGCAATCATTTCAATATTTCCTGAATTCTTGACACCCACTGGTCCGCAAATCCGCGACACAAAGTATACATCCGGTCCCCCTACTTTTGTTCATATCCTTGACGAGACCTACACACCGCATCTCCCATTCATTTATGGGAGAACAATCACGCGGCATCCTGTGACATTGCGCAAGATCTCCAGAGTTGACGTATCCGTTCGCATACCCGTTCGGTTCCTTGTACGAGGGCACAAATACAAATTTCTCGGATTCTTTTCTGCAGATCTTCATCTGTTTGGAACAGACAGCGCCCAGGTTCATCTGTTTGGAACAGACAAGCTGGGAAGAGACATATTTACCCGAACAATCTATGCAACACGCGTATCTATTTCAATCGGTGTAATTGGTGTCCTGGCTGCATTTATTATTGGTCTGGCTGTCGGTGGTCTTGCCGGACTTAGGGGCGGAATTGTTGATAGTGTGATCATGCGTCTGATTGAGCTAATTCGGTCAATTCCCAGCCTTCCTCTCTGGCTGGGGCTTGCTGCAGCACTGCCGCGCGAATGGTCGGCACTACAAGTTTATGTTGTGGTGACACTCATACTTGCTGCGCTGGGCTGGACAACACTTGCAAGAAGAGTACGAAGCAAACTGCTCACCCTCAGGAACGAGGATTTCGTCCAGGCAGCTCGTCTTGCCGGCTGCTCGGACACACGGCTGGTTTACAAGCATATGTTACCTGCATTCATGAGTTATCTGATTGTCGACCTAACTGTGGCATTTCCATATATTTTGTTGGCGGAAACAACGCTGAGTTTCCTGGGACTTGGAATGCGTGAGCCAATGGTGAGTTGGGGCGTATTGTTATTCTCGGCACAAAATGTCACGGCACTTGCCCATACGCCCTGGTTATTAATTCCTGGCGCGTTTATAATTCTGATCGTTATTGCTTTCAATTTCTTCGGAGATGGACTTCGCGATGCGGCCGACCCATATTCAAATTAGAGCCCGGATGATGACACAAGAATACCTTCTCAAAGTTGAAAACCTGACTATCTCACTGGACCTTGCAGAAAATTCGCTCCCCATTGTTCAAAATATTAGTTTTTCAATAAATCCGGGTCGGGTTTTTGCACTGGTCGGTGAAAGCGGGAGTGGCAAAACGGTCGTTTCCCTGTCTCTTTTGCAATTGCTGGGCAAAGGCGTAAAAATTTCAACCGGCAAAATCCTGTTTCGCAAACCGGGAGGAGAGCCCGTCGACATTGCGGCGATGCACCCAACAGGCAAAGAAATTCAAGGACTGCGGGGAGCTGAAATTGGAATGATCTTTCAGGAACCGATGAGCTCATTTTCACCTGTTCACACGATCGGCAATCAGGTTGAAGAAGTTATCCGGTTGCACATGGATCTGAACAAGAAGCAAATTCGTGTCCGCGCCATTGAGATGTTAAGGAAAGTTGGTATCACCGATCCCGAACGCGCTATCAAACAATATCCATTTGAATTTTCAGGTGGTATGCGGCAACGCGCCATGATCGCACGTGCACTGGCATGTAACCCTGCTTTACTGATTGCAGATGAGCCTACAACTGCACTCGATGTGACCATTCAGGCACAAATTCTGAAACTGATGAAATCACTTCAGAGCGAATTAAATATGGCCAATCTGTTCATCTCACATAATATCGGTGTCATAGCCCAAATTGCTGATGACGTTGCTATTATGTATATGGGTAAAATTGTTGAGCAAGGCCCCGTTCGAGCTATTCTTGGAAACCCTCAACATCCATATACAAAAGGCTTGTTGCGCGCTATTCCACACCTTGAAGACATTGGACGGGGAAGAAAACTGGAGCCAATAGCAGGCACTGTTCCAAGCCTTTACGAGCGCCCGGGTGGATGCCCATTCGCAGCAAGATGTAGCTCTTTCATTGAAGGAGTTTGTAATAAATCCTTTCCAAACGGTCACAATGTCGATGAAGAGCATGTGGTGTTTTGTCACGATTTAATTCAAAACCATAGCGCCGACCAAAACAACGAGGCCGTAGCATGACCAATTTGATCGAAATAACAGATCTTTCGGTGGAATTCAGGGGGCCAAAAAATGGTTTTTTCCGCAAAAAAAGCTCCCCTGTTCATGCAGTAGATAACGTGTCACTCAACATTGTAAAAGGCGAAGCGCTTGGTTTGGTTGGAGAAAGTGGCTCCGGAAAAACCACATTGGGAAGAGCATTGCTAAGGTTGGTGGAGCCAACTACCGGGCAGGTTCATATGAACTCAACCGATGGTAAAAGGAACATAACTTCACTTGATGCCAAACAGCTGCGTAAAGCCTGGCAGAATATGCAGATGGTTTTCCAGGACCCACAGTCGTCTTTAAACCCGCGCATGACAGTGATGGATACCATCGCCGAATCCTTGCTGGTGAATGGCATAGCAAAAAATATCAGAGATGCAAAAACCCGGGTCGTTGAAGTAGCAGAAAGTTGCGGTCTTTCATCAGATCAACTGAACCGATATCCGCACGCTTTTAGTGGCGGGCAAAGGCAACGCATTTCAATAGCACGCGCGTTGGTAACCAAGCCCGAGTTCATCATTTGCGACGAACCTGTGTCTGCGCTTGATGTATCTATTCAGGCTCAAATTCTAAATCTACTTTGTAAACTTCAGGAAGAAATGGATCTGACACTTCTATTTATTTCTCACGATCTAATTGTTGTTGCTTACATTTGCGACCGCATCGCTGTGATGTATCTGGGAAATATTATAGAAATAGCACCCACCAAAACTCTGTTCAACAATCCAATGCACCCCTACACCGAAGCCTTGATTTCGGCGATCCCATCAAACAACCCGGATGATATAACAGGCGAAACATTGTTGGCCAGTGACGCCCCAGGCAGCGCAGGAGAACGCAAGGGATGTCTATTTAGTCCTCGTTGTCGCTATGCAGATGGCAAAAAATGTTCGACTATTAAACCCGCACTCACAGATACGGGAGATGGCCGAATGGTTGCCTGCCATTTTGCTGAAAAACTCTCTCTCACCGGATTTGGTAATCATTAGAAATTACAGGCACGACGCTCCATTTGTCCCTGCAAATCGGCCAGCATACTATGCGGGTTCCAGAATAAAGATAATAGGATGAAAATACTTCACATATCGGATATTCATTTTGGGCCATACCACTGGGCAGCCGACGATGCTCTGGTTCTGGACAAACTGAATGCCACGAATGCGGACATCATTCTAAATACAGGAGATTTAACTTCGGATTCCCTCGAAGATGAATTTCAGGCGGCACAAAAATTTCTATCCAAATTAGCCTGCCCACATTTGATCTCAATAATGGGAAACCATGACAAATACTCCAGGAGATCTCACGAAATGTTTCGAAAATACATTTATGACGGCGAGTTCATCCAGCCAAAAAACACCGCCAAAATTCACAAGAACAAAGTCTATATTTGCCCAAAAACTGCGCGACTTGAAAATTATTTTACTGAAGTAAATTACATAAGATCATTCGAAATCGATAAACAGAAAATCTTGGTGATTTGCCTGGATACAAACCTGTTCCAATGTGATCAGGGGAAAGTGGACGAGCAGATATTAGCTGCACTGGAAGTTGAAATCAGGGCTATCAAATTCGATCGCGCTTTATTAATGACCCATCATTCCCTGCTTTCAACGGATGACGATCCCCTAATCAATTCGAAACGCGTCACCGATTTTGTACTGAGAGCAGGAATTGAAGCAACTTTTTGTGGTCATACCCATGAACTGGATATGGTGGAAGTTTCTGACTTGATCCGCGGCAATAAATTTCGTCAATTTATGTGTGGATCATTATCTTCAGTCAACATTCCACGTGAAGACAACATGTTTTGTACTTACGATAATTTTGGTACCCCGGAAGAAATAATTACAATTACCCGAATGCATCAATTGGAACGTGGAATAGAGTTTGTTGAAACCGTCGTATAACGTCAGGAACGATCCTGGTGATTTCATTAAAGGAACTATTGTGAAATCAGGCGAACGCATACAATCAATTAAATCATTACTCGACTTGTATGGTCGTGTGTCCGTTGTTGAGCTGGCTAAACAATTCGGAGTGGCCCAGGAGACTATCCGACGCGATATCGTAAAGTTGGAAAAAGACGGTGTCGCGCGCAAAATTCACGGTGGTGCCGTCACCTCTCGCAACAAATATGAACAAACACTGGCGGCAAGATTCAAGCATCAAATACCACAAAAGCATGATGTTGCGCGACTGGCCGCAGGCTTAATCTTGCCCGGAAGCACTCTGTTTATTGATTTTGGTACAACAACAAATGTCTTTGCTGAACAAATCAAACACCTGTCGGATTTGACGGTTTTCACGAATTCACATCTTATTGCAGCCACGATGTCGGAAAATCCGGAAAACGAGATTATTGTACTTGGTGGCAGATATGACGGTTCGGTTAAAGCTAATCTGGGGCCAATGGTTATCAACGGGGTCAGCCAGTTTCTGGCCGATTTTGCAGTGATTGGAATTGGCGGAATTGACAGGAAATTCGGATTCTCCAATCAAAACATTGAAGAGGCGACGGTGGCACGCAGCATGATTGATCGCAGTGCTGAAACAATTATCCTCGCAGACCCTGGCAAATTCAACCGTCATGGCATTGCGCACGTGGCGGATTTCCATCAGATCGACTATCTTGTAAGTTCGGAAATGCCCGACGAAGAACTTTGTGATGTACTATCCCGGGGAAATGTTTCGCTGGTTACTTCCTAAAACCAAAAGAATCCACTGAAGTTTTCTGTAAACCCGTACGACCAGGAACGGGATCTATCATTTGCACTTGCCATTTCAGACAAGAATAACTCGATTACCAATTTAGTAGAACTGACTATCCATTCCCTTGCCCATACCCAAGTTGCGTATTCAAATCCTGGATGAGATCTTGAGCAGCCTCGGCAATTACTGTTCCAGGCGGAAATATAGCGGAAGCTCCCGCGGCATAGAGTTCTTCGAAGTCCTGACGCGGAATTACGCCTCCCACCACAATCATGATATCTTCCCGGCCTTCCTCAACAAGTGCAGCGTGTAGTGCCGGGACGAGTGTCAGGTGCCCGGCTGCAAGTGAAGACGCCCCTATAATGTGAACATCATTTTCCACCGCCTGGCGTGCTGCTTCTGCCGGTGTTTGAAACAAGGGGCCGATATCAACATCAAATCCGAGATCTGCAAATGCAGATGCGATAACTTTTTGACCGCGATCATGACCATCCTGCCCCATCTTGGCAACAAGTATGCGTGGCCGACGGCCGTCCTTGCGTTCAAATGTTTTAACCAGTGACAAAACTTTTTGCACTGCTTCGTTCATTTGTCCGATTTCCTGTCTGTAGACCCCCGAAATAGATCTTATTTCCGCACGATGGCGGCCAAAAACCTCTTCCAAAGCCAATGTTATTTCGCCGACAGTTGCCATCGCCCTGGCAGCAACAACAGAAAGGTCAAGCAAATTTCCTTCACCGGTTTTAGCACATTTTGTTAAAGCAGAAAGTGCCGCTTTTGTTTTGGCCCAATCGCGTTCTTCACGAAGGCGTTTGAGTTTTGCCAGTTGTTGAGCCCGGACCGCCGAATTGTCCACCTTCAGAACTTCAATTTGTTCTTCGTTTTCAATTTGATATTTGTTAACACCCACAACAGTCTGCTGACCGCTGTCAATGCGAGCCTGGGTTTTCGCCGCAGCTTCCTCAATCCGCAGTTTCGGAATTCCGGCTTCTATCGCTTTTGCCATACCGCCCAATTCTTCAATTTCGGCAATGTGTTTCAATGCTTTGATCGCAAGATCAGACGTCAATTTTTCAACGTAAAAAGAGCCGCCCCAGGGATCAATAACATTTGTAGTGCCACTTTCCTGCTGAAGAAATAGTTGTGTGTTTCGTGCAATTCGAGCCGAAAAATCAGTTGGCAACGCCAGCGCTTCATCAAGAGCGTTGGTGTGCAATGACTGGGTATGCCCCTGAGTTGCAGCCATTGCCTCGATTGTTGTTCTTGGAACGTTGTTAAACACATCCTGTGCGGTTAAAGACCACCCGGATGTCTGACAGTGCGCACGTAAACTTAATGATTTTGAATTTGTCGGTGAAAATTCTTCATCAACCAGTTTTGCCCAAATCAAACGGGCAGCACGCATTTTTGCAACTTCCATGAAGAAATTCATTCCCACAGCCCAGAAAAAACTAAGGCGCGGCGCAAAAACATCAATATCCAGCCCGCCTTTAACTCCGGCGCGGATGTATTCAATTCCATCTGCAATTGTGTAGGCCAGCTCCAAATCAGCTGTCGCACCCGCTTCCTGCATATGATAACCGGATATCGAAATCGAATTGAATTTGGGCATTTTTTCCGACGTATAGGCAAATATATCTGCGATTATTCTCATCGACGGTTCGGGAGGAAATATGTAGGTATTCCGAACCATGAATTCCTTCAGAACGTCGTTTTGAATTGTACCGGAAAGTTGTTCCTTTGAGACACCCTGTTCTTCCGCAGCAGCAATGTACAATGCCATAATCGGTAACACGGCACCGTTCATGGTCATGGAGACACTCATTTTATCGAGCGGTATGCCATCAAACAACGTCCGCATATCGTATATACTGTCTATGGCAACACCGGCCATACCCACATCACCTGGCACTCTTTCATGGTCACTGTCATACCCACGATGGGTCGCCAGATCAAATGCGATTGAAAGGCCTTTTTGGCCCGCAGCGAGATTCCTGCGATAGAATGCGTTGGAATCTTCCGCCGTTGAAAAACCGGCATACTGCCTGACCGTCCAGGGCCGCTGGGTATACATAGTTGGATAGGGACCACGTAGATATGGCGCTACTCCCGGCCATGTATCAAGAAAATCCAGACCCGCAACATCTGACGCATCATATGAAGTTTTAACCTCGATACCTTCGGGAGTCTGCCAACCTTCACACTCGTTTTTTGGCGAGAGATTTGATTTCTGTCCTTCTTTAAAAGCCACATTGGAAAAATCTGGAATACGGGATCTGATGCTCATGATTTCGCTCCCATATCCACTACATTGTGACATTCATTGAGGATGCTCAACAAATCGCAGCCATCATATAAAAATGTTTCAACACCCGCCGCTTTTAGATCATCGGTGAGCGCGCCTCCGCGTCCTGCAATAATTATTTTGGCTGCACCGGCCTGGTGTAACAATCTTGCTGCCTCAACCGCTATCTCATCGTAAACAGTATCGGAGGAACAAATACAAACAACACTGTTTCCACTTTGAACAAATACGTTTTGAAGGGATTTCAGGTCTTCAAATCCTGCTGATTGTAAAACTGCAAACCCACCGGCCTCAAAAGCAGTCTGACTCCATGCCGAGCGCCCGGCGTAATCTTTTCTCTGCCCAAGATTGGCAATGAATATGGAAGATCGCCGACCGCCTGGCAGAGTGAACTTAACTGCCCGCTCCCTCAAATTCTCCCATGGCTCAGCCAATCGAACAGGCACAAATGAATTTATTTCGGCAACCGGGTCATTGATATCTGCTTGAGGATTGACCGGAACATTGAGAACATTCGCTTTTGCTTCATCCAGATTGGGAAATGCGGAAGTTCCCGTGATCTGGATTTTCCGGGTTGCCACCTTAAGGTCACGCCCTGTTCGGGTGTTTGTAATCTGATCGTGTAACAATCCGCTTTCAAGACAGGCGACCAACCCTCCGGATTGTTCCATTTTCTGAAACTCTGCCCAGGCAGCTTTCGCCAGTTCCAGCGTGAGACTTTCAATATAACCAGATCCAAACCCCGGATCTTCAACTCTGTGAACATTACTTTCTTCGAGTAACAAGGTATGGGAATTTCGTGCAATCCTTCGGGCGTGGGAATTTGGCAACCCTTCTGCCAAAGTATATGGCAGAATGCAAAGTGACTGAACTCCGCCTGCACCCGCTGCAAATCCAGCAACAGTTGTTCGCAACATATTAACATTGGGATCCTGCCGGGTCATCATTCTCCAGCTGGTTTCAGCATGTAAACGCAGAGACTTAAATTCAACACCACACGCCCCGGCAACCTGGTTCCAAAGCAACCTTAACGCACGCATTTTGGCGAGTGACAAAAATTGGCTGGCATCTGCTACCAGAGTGAACCCAACTGCATTTGCTGCATTTTCAAGCGTCCAGCCTCTAGCCTCAAGGCAGCGTAGATATGTGACAGCTGTTGCCAAGACTGCCGCCAGCTCCTGAACTTCTCCCGCACCCGCATCATGCCATATTCTTCCATCGGCTTCAAAAAACGGGCCTGAAAATCCCTGATCCTTCAATTTATCGACACAGTCCGCCGCAACTTCTATATCCAGTTCGTCTGGATTTCCATTTGCAGCATACCCGACGGGATCGAGGCCAAACGAACACTTCATCTCACCCGGCAGGACCGTTCTGTTTTTAAAAACACCGGCAACAGCTTCCGCAGTTTCAATACCTAACGTGCCACCTTCAATTCGAAATGCTACAGCATCCAGAACCACGCCTGACAATACTTTTTCAAGAGCATCAATCGGTATTCCAAAACCTCTGGYRTGCAYTCCGCCAGCGATTGTTAGAACCAGACCGTTGGCTCCGCCCTCCAAATCTTCCATCAGTAGACTGTTGGCCATTTCAGCATCGGGATGGTCAACACGCTGCATGATTTCCCATGGCTGGGAGCCCGCGCGGGAAACAATCCGTTTCACATTTTTGGCATTTTCGTAGATGGGCGAGATAATTAAACCGTCGTCGGTTTTCCAGTCCAATCGCTCAATTGGCTTGCCTTTTAAAGCTGCTTTAGCAAGGGCCGCCCACTGGCTCCGATCAACCTTTTGGAAACGTTTTGCGAGAGATTGTTCGTCATCACCAGACGAAGTATTCATTTCATCCGCCCCTTAAAATGGTCGTGCACAACTGGCTAAACCCAGTGTTGTGAGTATCTAGCATTTTTTTATTACAATAACTTCAATCTCGCCAGCAACAGTCTCCGGCTGATGGCATGTTATTCCAAGGGTTTAGTTGCATTTCAGATCCTCATCAAGCTCTCCAAATGGCTACTTCATTTACAAATTTTACCCCATAACGTGCAACGCCTCACCAAAAACAGCCCTGACTACGTTGCTCGCCCACACTGGCACACCTAGGCTTGTCGCGCTGGAATGTGCTGATACCATCATTAAAAGCGGGTTTACTGTCAAAACCCACAATTGATCGAGAGGTCAACTCACTCTAGCGAAGTTATACGGGGTAACGGGCAGAACGATTCGCAACAAGAATAGATAAGAATTAGAATATGAGTGAAAAGCGCATGTTTTTGGTCAATCTGGAAACGATTAAGTCCCAATCMGATCCTCAATTCATTCTTGATTTATTGAGTAATGCGATGCGGCAATCTGGTTTCTCCAGCYWGCTWTTRACCAGAATWCCATTACCRGGTCGTACCGCCGACGGTCTTGTACTCATCGATARCTGGGATAAAACACCTTTCCAGATAGATCATTCAAGCTTGTTTGAAATTGACGATCCTGTCCTTCGTATGGCTGCTTCTCTATGTAAACCACGTGTGTTTTCAATCAAGGAAATACCCGAGCGGATGCACGCATCGCCACTGATCAACGCAATTGCTGAAGAAGAATACAATTCCATTGCTGTGTTTCAAATCGGCATTGAAGCGGGCCATCAGTTTGCGCTGATCGCCGCTGGTCGGGATATAATCGTCGATGATCAAATTCTCTGGGAACTGGAACATTTTGGAGATGCGGTCATTCAGCGTCTTGAAGATCTTTCCCTGTTTGGCAAACAGCGCCCAGGCGAGCTATCACCGCGCGAAAAAACTGTTCTGACTTTGACTGCAGATGGAAAAACAGCATCTGATATCGCGGGTCTGCTTGAAATTTCCCAGCGTACTGTGCATGCTCACCTCCAAAATTCCGCCGACAAATTAAATGCCGCCAACAAAACACAAACTGTTGTTGAAGCACTGAGATATGCCCAGGTGCAGTTGTAATCATACAATTGGCTTGTTTGTTAGTGTCGTTACGCAAGGTTTGCTGCGTAAAATCAGGGGTTAGCGAGGATGCTTGTAAAGCCCCATGATTTTATATGGCAGCCATAATAACGTATAAGAGGCATAAAGTTACATGGGACATGACATCTAAAAGACGGTCGATTGGGCGACTAAGATAGGGTAATGTGTCTGCAGCTTTGGTTCGCGAACTGAAAAACATCTTTGAAACGCATGCTCAAACGTTATGGAGTGCTAAATTTATGAGAGTGATCCTATTGGGTTGCCCGGGTGCAGGCAAAGGCACGCAGGCAA